>NZ_BAAATE010000014.1:88566-227143 GCF_039533245.1 Nonomuraea recticatena
GGACCAGCACGGCGGCCGAGGTCGCCGTGCGGGTCCCGCGCTGTTCGTGGGGGCTAACGGCGGCCGTACAGGGCCATCCGGCTGATCATGGCGTCGGCGGCGAGGTGGTAGCAGACCGTCACGCAGCCCAGCACCTCCGTGGGCGTGGCGAAGGTGGCGGCGAGCGTCTTGTCGGCGATCCTGCGCACGCCGGGGATCTGCGCGCCCAGCTCGGCCGCGGGCGTGCTCGGCATGTCGATCTCCAGCTCGAGCACCTCGGGCAGCTGGAGCGGCGCCAGCTCCCCCGCCCCCCGTACGGTCTCCGCCGCCGCCTCGCGGATCAGCCGCCTGGCCTCGGCCGGCGAAAGGCTGTCCGCGGCGGTGTGCCCGTGCGCGACCTTGACGGCGACCGTGCGCACGCCGGGAAAGGCCTTTTCCGCGACGCCGCAGATCACGTCGTCGCCGGTCAGCAACCCCACAGGGACGCCTACCGCGGCGGCCTGCAGCGCGTTGACCTCGGCCTCCGACACCGGACGCCCGTTGAGCCGCACCTCGTAGAAGTGCGAGGAGTAGGTGTGGGCGAGCACGCCTGGCGAGCCGGCCGCGGCGTGGTAGCCGAGGAACATGGCCACGTCGTGCTCGGCCGCGATCCCCTCGGCCATGCAGTCAAGCTTGGGGGTGCCGAAGATCAGCCGGGCGCGTGGGTCGAGCTCCTCGTGCAGCAGGTTGTCCATGGTGCCGTGGCTGTCGTTGACCAGGACGCTGTCGGCTCCGGCCTCGAAGGCGCCCTCGATGGCGGCGTTGGCCTCGGCGGTCATCAACCGTTGCGATCGCGGATACCCGTGACCGCCGCGGACGACCTGGTCCATGGTGGCGATGCCCGTGACGCCCTCCATGTCGATGGAGATGTAGACCCGCACCGGTCGCTCCCTTCCTTGGCTTTCCTTTGTCGCCGTCACAGGGTGTCACCCTGGGGGACGGCGGGCTTTGTCGTGGGGGCCGAAGCTGGGCTGCCGCCTTGGGCCTGCCGTACAGCGGAGGGGATCACGAAGGCGGCGCCGACGGCGAGCAGGCCGAGCAGCGCGGAGAGCAGGTAGGTCTCGACGAAGCTGCTCTCCGCGGGGACCCCCGCCACGGTGCCTGCCGCCAGCGCCATGCCGCCGATCTGCGCCCCGAAGGTGCCGCCGATGCTCTTGGCGACGAAGACCACGCCGCTGACCCCGGCCGCCCGGTCGCCGGGGACGTCGGCGGCCACGACGTTGAGGGCGGAGGTGAGGCCGATGGAGCCGCCCAGCCCCAGGATCGTCACCCCGACCAGGATCTGCCACGGTGAGGAGTGCCAGAAGGCGAGCGCGGCGGTGCCTGCCGAGACGAGCGCGCTGCCGAGCACCAGCACGGCGCGCCGTCCGAGCAGCCTGGTCATCGGCCCGACCAGCGGCGCGACCAGGGTGCCCGCGATGCCGAGCGGGAACATGTAGATCCCGATCCACAGGGTGTCGGCGCCCAGGCCGTACCCGGTCTCTACGGGCAGCGACAACATCATGGGCAGCGCGACCACCAGCCCGAAGGAGGCGAAGCCGAACAGGAACCCCATCGCCGTCACTCCCGCGGGTGAGCGCCCCGCCAGCAGCCGCAGGTCCACGAGCGGGTCGGCGGTGCGGAGCTCGACGACCGTCCAGAGGCCCAGCGTCAGCGCCGCGCCCACGAACAGGGCGAGGGTGGCGGGAGCCGTCCAGCCCGCGCTCGAGGAGGTGGTCAGGCCCAGCATGAGCAGGGTGAGCCCGACGCCGAGCAGCAGGCCGCCGGCCCAGTCGACGCGCCCCGAGGCCGCTCTGGGCGTGTGGGGCACCGCCCGCCAGGCCCAGAGCGCGGCCACCAGCGCGCCGGCCAGGGTCAGGAAGAACAGCCACCGGTAGCCGAGCGCCGAGGTGAGCGGCCCCGCGAGGACGAGGCCGAGCGCGCTGGCCAGGGCGGCGACGCCGATGACCAGGCCGTTGCCGGTGGCGCCGCGCTCGGGTTCGAGGGTGTCGCGGAACAGCCCGACGGTCAGCGGCAGCATGCCCAGCCAGACGCCCTGCACCGCCTGGCCGGCGATCAGCACGAGCACGTTGGGCGCCAGGCCGGAGACGAGGGCTCCGGCGCTGGTGATCGCCATCAGGGTGAGCAGCAGGGTGCGCTTGTCGTACATGTCGGCCAGGCGGCCGATGATCGGGGTGCTGATCGCCGAGCTGATCAGCCCGCCGGTGAAGATCCACGCGAGCTCGCCTGGCGAGGCGGAAAGCTCCCGCTGGATGAGCGGGAGCGCTGGCGACAGCATCATCTCCAGCAGCTGGAAGACGCCGATGAACAACACGGGCGCGCCGATGACGCCAAAGCCGGATCTGGGCATGGTGGGGCCTTTCGGGTGGGGGTGGTGTACGGTCGCGCGTTCCCCCGAACCCGCGACCTGGCTATGCCGGGCCGAGCACCCCGGGCGTGATCAGGGCCCGCGCGACGTCGGCGAAGTACTCCTCGGAGCTGCCGTGGACGCCGAGCACGACGGCCTGCCCGAGCCCGGACAGCATCGCCTTGAGCGCGAGGGCCAGGCGCACGGCCTGCTCGCGCGTGACGGGCACGCCCGCGTGCTCCCTGCCGGCGAGGTGCTCGGCCAGCTGGGCCTGCGAGGCGTCGATCGCCGTGTTGAGCTTGGTCAGCAACTCGGCGTCGTTCAGCACGAGGTCCATCACGCGGACCTCGAACAGCAGCAGCGCGGCGGCCTCGGGGTCGGCCGACATCCGCCAGTACTGCCTGGCGATGGTGACGACGACCTCCTCCAGTGGCCGGCCAGGCGCGATCTCCTCGACCGGTCCGAGGTCGAGCGGGCCCGTGTAGTCGTCGATCATCGCGACCATCAGGCCGCTCTTGCCGCCGAACAGCGAGTAGACGGCCCCCGTGGTCAAGCCGGCCAGCTCGGCGATGTCCTCCAGCTTCGCGTTCGCGCCCTCCCTTCCGACGACCTCGCGGGCCGCGTCGATCAGCGCGCGCCTGTTGGCGGCCTTGCTTTCCGCCCTGGTCAGTCGCATGGCGTCGAGGTCTCCCTGTTCGAGGTTGGCGCAACGATAATCTAGATTATTAGAATAATCCAGATTATCTTTCCGGGCATGGACGTTGACCAGCACATGAACCGGGTCCCCGACTACGCCGCGTTCCCGACCGTGGACCAGATGCACGCCGAGCTCGACGAGCTCGCCGCCGCCCATCCCCACCTGGTACGGCTGCGCCGCATCGGCACCTCGCGCCTGGGCGAACCGCTGCGCGTGGCCACGATCGGGGCCGGCCCCCACGACGCGGTGATCATCGGCGGCCCCCACCCCAACGAGCCGATCGGCGCGCTCACCGTGAGCAGCCTGCTGCGCCGGCTCATCGACGACGCCTGGCTCCGCGAGGAGTTCGGCTACCGATGGCACCTCATCCCCTGCGTCGACCCCGACGGAGCCCGCCTCAACGAGGGCTGGTACGTCCGGCCGGGTGACCGCCGCGCCTATGCCGAGCACTTCTACCGCCCGTGCGAGGCCGACCAGGTCGAGTGGACCTTCCCGCTGACCGGCGAGGGCTACACCTTCGACCGCACGCTTCCTGAGACCGAGGCGCTGATGGGGCTGATGGACGAGGTCAGGCCCTCCTTCGTCTATTCGCTGCACAACGGCGAGCTCCAGGGCGCCTTCTACTACCTCAGCAGGAACGAGCCCGGCCTCGCCGCCGCCCTGACCGCCATCGCGGCAGGCCAGGGCCTGCCGCTGCACATGGGCCCGCCGGAGGTCCCGAGCGCGACCCAGATCGCCCCTGCGGCGTACGTGACACCGCGCGGCGCCGAGCTGGGAGAGATCTACGGCATCGGCGGCAGCAGCGTCGACTACGCCGACCGCTTCGGCGCCCTGCACCTGGTGACCGAGCTCCCCTACTGGGCCGACCCTCGCGTCTCCGACGAGACCCCCACCGACCAGACGTACGGTGAGGTGATCTCGACCTATCTCACCGGCCAGCGCGCTCTGATCGCCGAGCTGAGGCAGTCCCTGGCGAAGGCCGACTCCGAGCTGACCGTGCGCTCACCCTTCCGCCGCGCCCTGGAGGACTTCCTCGGCACCCATGACGACTACATCTCCGAATGGGAGGACTACCCCGGCGCTGACCGGCCCGCCACGGTAGCCGAGGTCGTCGGCAAGGAGCAGCTCAAGCACAGCCTGCGGCTGAGGTACGGCGGGATGTGCCTGCGCCTGCTGGACGCCGAGCTCGCCGCGGGCAACCCGGCCCCGGCCATCCGGGCCGAACGCGCCCGGGTGAAGTCGCTCTTCGACGCCTGGTTCACCGAGGCCGAGAGCGACTTCTCCGCCACGCCGATCCCGATCCGCACTCTGGTCGCCGTCCAGCTCGGCGCCGCCCTGCTGGCAGCGGAGGCGGCGAAGGCGTCGGCGCCGTCGCGCGGAGCGATCCCCTCCCCGCCCGGCGACCCGGCGCGATCCGGTGACCGGATGCTCTCGACCGCCCCCGCGTCCCACGGGATCGCTCCTTAGCAGTCCCGCATCCGACGGAGCGCGACAGCGCGCCAAAGGAGTGACTGCGTGCCCCGTCGTTTCGACAGGGAAGCCCTTGGACGGCCCCATCGAGCGTCGTTCCGCATGGCGAGCGTGGTCCGTACTACGGTGGACGGCTACATTTGTCCGGGGCTGTCGGGCCGGGTCGAGCCAACGTTGGTGGGGTTGTGCGCCAGATCAAGGACGTGAAGCTGGGTGATCACGTGTGCTTGGCGTTCGCCCACGAGGCCGAGCAGCGTGCGGTGGTGACCGCCTTCCTGGCCGGCGGCCTGGAGAGCCGGGAGCGCGTGCTGTACTTCAGCGACGCGCCCGGCTCGGAGCGGGTGCGGTCGTGGCTGGAGGAGGCCGGTGTGGACGTGGCCTCGGCCGGCGCCGCACGCCGCCTGGAGTTCAGAACGGCTCAGGAGAGCTATCTCTCAGGGGGCCGTTTCGACCCCGACACGATGATCGAGATGCTGCGCCGTGAGGTCGACGCCAGCCTCGCGGCGGGCTGGGCAGGGCTGCGGGTCAGCGGGGAGATGAGCTGGGCGCTGGCCGGACAGCCGGGCACCGATCAGCTGGAGGACTACGAGCGACGCGTCACCGGTGTCTACGCCGTGGGCCACGCCGTGGGCTTGTGCCAGTACGACGCACGGCTGTTCCCGGCCGAGCGGCTGACCGGGCTGACCGACTGCCATCCCGAGCAGGCGCAGATGAACGCCCTGTTCGAGACCGGCACGCTCAGCATCACGCCGACCTTCGACGCCGACGGCGCGCGCGTGCTGCGCGTGGCCGGCACCGTCGACCACAGCACCACTCCCACCTGGAGCGCCGCGCTGCGGCAGGCCGCCCGCGCGGGCGGCGACGTGCGAGTGGACATGGCCGAGCTGGAGTTCATCGACGTGGCGGGCATCCGCGAACTGGCCGTGGCGGCCTCGGCGCTGACCGAGGGAAGCAGCCTGCGCATCCGCCACCTGGCACCCCGGCTGAGACAGATCATCACCCTGGTGGGCTGGGACGCGGTCCCCGGCCTGGTCATCGAGCAGGAGGCGGTGCGCGCATGAGCACCACCATCAACCCCGACGCGCGCACTCCCTCAGCAGGGCTGATCCACCACGCGCTGATCTACGGCAGCGACCAGGAGTTCCTGTCCGCCACCCTCCCCTTCTGCCTGGACGGCCTGGCCGCCGGAGACAGAGTGCTGGCGGTGACCACCCCTGCCAACATCGACCTGCTGACCGGCGCCCTGGACACCGCCGCGGCCGAGGTGGACTTCGTCGAGGCAGGTAACTGGTACCACGCCCCCGGCCGCACGCTGGCCGCCTACGGCCACTACGTCGACGACCACAAGCGGCGGCATCCGCGTGTGCGCGTCATCGGCGAGCCGCTCTGGCACGGCCGAAGCCCGGCGCAACAAGCCGAATGGACGCGGTACGAGTCGGTGATCAACGCCGCGTTCGCCACGAGCCCGGCCTGGATCGTCTGCCCCTACGACGAGCGGGCGCTGCCCGAGCAGATCGTCTCCGACGCCCGCCGTACCCACCCCGACCTCATGTCGGGCCCCGCCTGGCAGGCCAGCCCCGCCTACACCGACCCCGCGGCCTTCGCCTACGCCACCCACCACCTGCCGCTGTCGCCCGCGCCCGCCGGCACCGCCCCGGACTTCGGCTTCGACGCCGACCTGCACCGCATGCGGCAGCGGCTCGCGAGCCTGTCCACCGGCCTCGGCCTGGGAGCCGACCAGACCGACCGGCTCACGCTGGCGGTCAACGAGGTCGCCACCAACGCCGTCGAGCACGGCGGCGGGCACGGCCGCATCCGGATGTGGATCGACGGCGACGTCGTCGTCTGCGACGTCACCGATCCCGGGCACCTCGACACCCCGATCCCCGGCTACCTGCCCCCCGACCCCGCCGCCCCCCGCGGACACGGCCTGTGGGTGGTACGCCAGCTGTGCGAGCTCCTGGAAATCCGCACCGGCCGGCCAGGCACCCAGATCCGCCTGCACCTCGCGCGCATCTGAACCCAGCGCTCCGCACGGTGCCGCCGCGACCTGCCGCGGCGGCACCGCCCCCCTCGTCCGGCGTTCGGGGTGGCCGGCCGCCGCGCCCTCGCCGCACTCCACGCTCACGGGGCGTTCTCACCTCTCGAGCGCCGCCGCCATGTGGTCGAGGTCGGCGAGGAGATCGGCCAGTCGTCGCTCGGGGACGGCGTCGGTCATGCGCTGGTCGATGGCGTAGACGACGGAGCGTGCCGCCCCCAGGCGACGGTGGCCCTCCTCGGTGAGGTGGGCGGGTAGAGCGCGACCGCGGTCGGTGGTGGCCGGCCGGGTGATGAGACCGGCGTCCTGCAGTCCGCGAAGGACCACGTTCATGGACTGCCGCGTGACGAAGGCGCCCCTGGCCAGCTCGGCGTTGGACAGACCGGGGCGCTGGTCGAGGAGTTCGAGGCAGGCATACTGCGGCACCGTCAGACCGTGCTCCCGCAGCGCTCCGTCCATCGCGCCGCGCAGCGCCGCGGCGGCGCGCTTGAGGCGGTATCCCAGGCGCTCGGTCACGTCGTCGGCCGGCGCGGCCTGGCTGGTGGGAGTCCCATCATGCATGTCAGGAGTTTGACATGTAAGACCGGCGCCGTCTACTTTCGAGGTATGTCAAAGTCCTGACATTGAATCGAACGAGGAGTACTCATGACCGTCACCGTCAGCGGGCCGGACTTCGTCGCTCTGCAGGTGCGCGACGTCGAAGCGGCAGCCGTCTTCTACGAGAAGCACCTCGGGCTGCGCAGAGCGCCTGCCTCGCCGCCCGGGGCCGTGGTCTTCGCCACCGAGCCGGTTCCTTTCGCCGTCCGCGAGCCGCTGCCGGGGGTGGATCTCGACACCGTCGAGCGGCCCGGTCTCGGGGTCGCCCTGTGGTTCCGCACCACTGACGCGCAGGCCCTGCACGACCAGCTCCACGCCGCAGGGACCACCATCGTCAAGGCGCCCGAGAACGGCCCGTTCGGCAGGATGTTCACGTTCGTCGGCCCTGAGGGCTACGCCATCACCGCCCACGAGGGCTGACCACGAGGGCCTTCCCTGCCGTGTCCGTCCGGTGGTGGGGGCAGGCTCCCTCTGCACGGGACCCGCCCCCACGGCGTCAGGACAGCAGGCTGTCGCCGATCCATCCGCTCGGCGAGCAGCCCGGCGGAATGGCGAACACGGCGGAGCCGATCGGAGTGATCCATTCGTTGAGCAGGTCGGCCTCGGCGAGGTTGCGCTGGACGGGCACGAACTGATGGTCGATGTCCGCCTGGTAGGAGGCGAACAGCAGCCCCGAGTCGGATCTCCCGTCGGGAGCGAGTCCGTCGTCGTAGTTGTAGGGGCGGCGCAGGATCCGCATCCCCGGGTCGCTGACGCGGGCGCGCCTGATGTGGGCGGACTCGGAGATGACGGGGAAGCCGAGCGCGTTGACCTTCTCGAAGTCGGGCTCGTCGCGCTCGGCCCTGCCTGTCAGCGGCGCCCCGTCCGCCAGGCGGCGGCCGATGGTGAACTCCCTGGCCACCCGGTCGGCGGCGTCCCAGGTCTCGAGCTCCATCCTGATCCTGCGCAACACCAGCGTGGTGCCGCCGCGCAGGGGCCCGTCGCTGATCCACACCGCCCGGTCCAGGTCTGTCGGGTTGACGGTGCCGTCCACCTGGCCCATCAGGTTGCGGTTGACCGTCCCCGAGGACTGACGGAAGCCCCGCTGGGTCCAGCGGACCCGGGTGAAAGAGCGCGCGTCCTTGACGATCATGCGGAGGGCGTGGGACACGGTGAGGTTGTCGTCGGCGCAGATCTGCACGAGCAGGTCACCGCCGCTCCACCGCTTCTGGAGCCGGTCGGTGGTGAAGGCCGGCAGCGCCTTCACCGGCGAGTCCAGCCCCGCCGCCCTGAACAGGCCGGGCCCGAACCCGAAGGTGACGGTCAGCCGAGCGGGCGTGAGCGCCAGCTCCGGCTCGGTGTCGGCCAGCGCGGGACGCCCCTGGGTGAGACGGCGGGCGTCGTCGGTGAGCAGCCGCAACAGCCGGACGATCGCCTCCTTGCGGGTCGTCCTAAGCAGGTCGAATCCCACGAAGACGGCGTGCGTCTGCGGCGTCGTGGCGATCCCGGCCTGGTGGAGCCCGTCGAACGGTTCGATGAGCTCGGCGAGGGTGGCCGCTCCGCCAGAGGCCTGCTCGGAGGGCACGCCGCCGGCGAGGGCGCCGACCGCGGTGGCGGCTCCCCCCGCGAGCAGGCCCCGGCGGCTGATCCGGGGTGCGGCCATCAGCCGTTGCCCTCGCCCATCTTCATGCCGGGCTGGTAGTCCTCCTTGCCGCCGGCGAAGTCCTTGCCGACCGCGGTGAACTCCAGGGTGCCGCCGTCCTTGAGGGTGAGGGTGAAGGCGATCTCCGCGCCCGGCTTCACCTCCTGGGCGAGGTCCATCAGCATGATGTGGTCACCGCCCGGCTGGAGCTCGTGGGTGCCGCGAGGGGGGATCACGAAGCCGCCGTCCTTGGGGCGCATGACCATCTTCCCGCCGGACTCGACGACCTCGTGCAGTTCGATCTTCGGCGACAGCGGGGAGGAGCCGGAGAGCACGGTCACCTCGGCGTCGGAGTTGTTGACCAGGGTGCCGAACGCGGCGCTCATGCCCTTCTTCGCGGTCTTCACCCAAGGGTCGGTGATCGACACCGCGCCGGTCGCGGCGCTCGTGGCAGGCGCGGCCGCGCTGGCCGGAGCGGCCGCCGGCGCAGCGGACGGCTGCTGGCCACCGCAACCGGCGAGCGTCAACGCGGCCAGGAGGACGGCGGAAGGAACGATACGGCGAGGGAACACAGGAATGCCTTTCTTCGCCCGTACGGCATGCCGAGGGCAGCCGCGACGGCACGGAGGTTGTCACGGGAGTTCGGCCACCGGGCGGCGTCAGGCCGGCCCGGTGCAGGCCCGCGCGCGAGCCAGGAAAGAGAACGGCGCCGTCCGAGACCAGAGGGTCAGGCGGCGGTGACAACCTGAGGCGGGCCGCGCCTGCTGACCGCGTGGCGCAGGACGGCCGGGCGCAGCTGACGCGGCTCGTCGGCGAAGACGACGGCGGCGCAGGCCGAAGAAGGCGTGAGGTACAGGACGAGGACACGGCACACACCGGCCGCCAGGCGCCGCAGCAGCCCCCACAACGCGGCCTCGCCGCGCGCCAGCCAGAGAGCGGTCAGCCCGACCGCCCAGCCGTGGACGACGAGCATGCCGATCCCCGGCACCAGGCCAGGGTGCAGGTGAAGGTGCAGGGGCCCTTCGGGGGCGGAGGAGATCGGGGAGCTCAGGGAGAACAGCAGATGCAGGACGGCCTGCAGAGCCCCGAGGAGCGGAAGGATCACGCCGAGGGCGCGTTCGCGTCCTGACAGCGGCCACGCCGCCGCGAATGCCAGCCCCAGCCCACCGGCCGCGGCGGGCACGGACAGCGTGCCCCCGCCGAGCAGGTGAGCGAGCACGCCCAGCCCGAGACACGCCACGGCGAAGCTCGAGGCACGAGTCAGGCGGAAGGGCAGGCCGGCGGACATGATGGGGATCATCATTCCAGATCGCCGCGGCGGTCGCCGGACGAGGTCCGCAGGGACCGGCTCCGGTGGGATCTGGTAGCGTCCGCTGTGCACGTGACCGACCGAGGAGGTGAGACCCATTACCGCTGTATCAGGCTGGGTGCTCCCCTCCCCCATGGTTGTACGGTCCATCTGACATAGGTGGCCCCGGGAGTGCCCGCAGGCATCCCGAAAGGCAACACACCTGTGCGCATCACTTCGCAGACGACCTCCGACGGCGTCTCGGAACGTCTTTTCGCCCTCGACGACATCCCCGGCGTGATCTGGTCGCCCTCCGAGGGCACCGCCGGCCGTCCCCTGGTACTGCTGGGCCATGGCGGCGGCCAGCACAAGAAGGCAGAGGGTCTCGTGGCCCGCGCCCACCGCTACGTGAAGGACTGCGGCTTCGCCGTGGCGGCCATCGACGCGCCAGGGCACGGCGACCGGCCGAAGGTCGAGCCGCACGAGCGGCTCGTGGCCGACATCAGGCAACGAGTGGCGCGGGGCGAGGCCCTCGGCTCACACCTCGCCCGCTACAACGTCGTGCTGGCCGAGCAGGCGGTTCCCGAGTGGCGGGCCACCCTGGACGCGCTCCGGGAACTCGGCCACGTCGGGCCCGTGGGGTACTGGGGCGTCTCGATGGGCGGCGCGATCGGCGTGCCGCTCGTCGCCGCCGAACCGAGGATCACCGCCGCCGTGCTCGGCCTCACCGGCCACGAGAGCCTGACCGAGGCGGCGAGGCGGATCACCGTCCCCGTCGAGTTCCTGCTCCAGTGGGACGACGAGATGGTTCCGCGCGAGGCGGGCCTCGCGCTGTTCGACGCCTTCGCCTCCCGCGAGAAGACGCTGCACGCCAACCCCGGCCGCCACGCGGGCGTACCCGCCTTCGAGCTGGACAGCTCAGCGCGCTTCTTCATCCGCCACCTCCTGGAGGCCGGAGGTCCCGCGGAGGTTGAGGGGTCCTGACGCCAGGAGGTGGGGAATCGAACGATTCTCGACCCCCGTCCGGCCCGTGCAGGGCGGCCGCACAGCCGCCCTGCACTTCACTGCAAACCGGACATACCGCCGGGCTCTCAGCCAATGCCTTGACCAGAAGGGAGCGTTCCCGCAGGTCAGCGCCGTAATCGCGACACCGTTCATTCACCCCTTCGGCACCCGCAACGCGCACACGGGTCACTCCATGCACTCCGGATAAACTGGACAAACGACGACACAGGGGACGAACGAGTCCGTCTGCTTCCTGGGCGACGCGGCAGCCAGTCCAGCCCCCCGGGTATCACCGGACAGGCCTCGACAACCTGATGTGGGCCATCCGCGACCAGGTGGACATCTGGCCCCAGGGACAGGACCTGTGACCCGGCCGGCAGGTGGGTCGGTGTGTCGTCCGAGCGGTCGCCTGCGTACCGCTCCTGGGCCTCACTCCTCGGCGTAGAGCAGCACGGGGGCGAGGTCGGGGCGCTTGGCGCTGCGGCCGTCCCCTGAGGACCTGCCGCGGATGCGGCGGTAGATCCACGGGCCCGCGAAGCCGGCGACCCAGCGGACCTCGGTCCCCGCGGTGCGCAGGCGGCCGCGCGGAGCGACCGGTACGAGCGGGGCCGACCAGGTGTCGTCGCTGCCGGGCAGCCCGAGGGCGTGCGCGAATGCCGCGGCGATCCTGGCGTGTCCCAGCGGGCTGGCGTGCAGGCGGTCGGCGCTCCACATCCTGACGTCGGTGGCGAAGGCGTGCGGGAAGGTGTCGACCACCGTGACGTCATGGCGGGCGGCGGCCTCACGGACGCGTTCGTTCAGCGCGAGCACGCGAGGCAGCAGCGGCCGGGCCAGGGGCGCGATCTTGCCGATGTCGGGAAAGGTCACCGTCAGGACGTGCGCGCCCGAGGCGGTGAGCGCGGCGAACATCTCCTCCAGGCTCGCGGCCACCGTGTCGGCGTCGAAGCCTGGCCTGATCAGGTCGTTCATCCCGGCGATCACCGTGGCCAGGTCGGGCCGCAACGCCAGCGCGGCGGGCAGCTGCTCGGCCAGGACCTGCGAGGCGAGGCGTCCCCGCACGCTCAGGTTGGCGTAGTGGAGGTCGGGGAAGGCCGCGGCGAGATGTTCGGCGAGCCGGTCGGCCAGGCCGCGGTAGCCGCGGATCTCGTCGCCGTCGCCGAGCCCCTCGGTCTGGCTGTCGCCGAGCGCGACGTACCGCGTGAAGGTCCTGGGCGGGGGCTCGGCGTCGTGGGTCATCGCTCCTCCTCGGAGTGGCTCACCGTGCGGGAGCGGAGCAGGGCGGCGGTGGACAGGCACCAGTCGCGCATCTCCTGCTCCAGGCGGCATCCGGCCAGGTAGGTCAGGTACGGGCCGACCCGTGGCGACGTGCGGAGGAACTCCTCCTCGTCCAAGCCGCCGCGCAGCCGCCGCATGCCCTGCTCGAACAGGGCCAGCTTGGCGGCGGCCTCGACGGCCCGCTCGTCGAGCTGGGCCAGTACGGGGGCGGGGTCGAGATGGTCGACGGCCTGGACCTTCACCGCCAGGTCGTCGCGCATGGACAGCGGTTTGGACGTGGCCGCGGCGAAGGCGGCCAGCTCCTCCAGCCCCGCCTCGGTGACCGTGAAGACCCGCTTGTTCGGCCTGTCGAGCTGGATGACCTGTTGCCCGGAGATCATCCCGGCCCTCTCCAGCTTCGCCAGCTCGGTGTAGAGCTGCTGCGGCGAGGCGTACCAGAAGTTGGACACGCCCACGTCGAAGATCTTCGCGAGCTGGTAGCCGGTGAACTCGCCGTCCAGCATCGCCGCCAGCACCGCATGCCGTAATGCCATGGAGCAGAACTATCTACTCAATTCCATGACTAGTCAACAAAAGGCTCCTGTCGTTGACACACAGGTAGGACCGCGGTCATGGCGGGTCCATGCCCGCGGGAGGCGCCCTCCGGGCAGCCATGACCTGTCAGAGCCACGCTGCGGACGGCGTCCCCGACCCGCCGGCCGACGACCTGGCACCCCCTGACCATCCTGCCGTCATCTCCGTGCCACCCAGGCGGTCTACCGTGCGCGCATGATGATCCGCAGGCTACTCGCGGGCGCGCTGGCCGTCCTGACGGGCGGTACCGTCGCCGTTGTGCTGTCCCAGTCCAATCCCGCCACGGCCGAGCGCCGTGCACAGGCTCCCATCGTGATCGGCCATCGTGGCGCCAGCGCCCACCGCCCCGAGCACACACTGTTGTCGTACGAGGCCGCCATCGCCATGGGCGCCGACTACATCGAGCCCGACCTGGTCTCCACCAAGGACCACGTCCTGGTGGCCCGCCACGAGAACGAGATCTCCGGCACCACCGACGTGGCCTCCCGGCCCGAGTTCGCCGACCGGCGCACCACCAAGACGATCGACGGCAGGGCGGTCACCGGCTGGTTCACCGAGGACTTCACCCTCGCCGAGCTCAAGACGCTGCGCGCCAAGGAACGCGTGCCCGACCTGCGCCCCGACAACGCCGCCTTCGACGGGCTGGCGGAGATCCCCACGTTCGAGGAGGTCGTCCGCCTCGCGCAGCGCCACGGCGTGGGCGTCTACCCCGAGACCAAGCACCCGACCTACTTCGACTCCATCGGCCTGTCGCTGGAGGAGCCGCTGCTCGAGGTGCTGAACACCCACCAGGTGCGCAAGGCCTTCATCCAGTCGTTCGAGACCGCCAACCTGCGCGACCTGCGCGCCAAGACCAGACTGCCGCTGATCCAGCTGATCACCTGGGGCGGCGCGCCGTACGACTGGACGGCCGCCGGCGATCCGCGCACCTATGACGACATGGTCAAGCCGGAAGGTCTGCGCGAGGTGGCCGCGTACGCCGACGGGATCGGCGTGGACACCCGCAGGGTCGTGCCCGTCGGCCCGGACGGCAGGCTGCAGCAGCCGACCACGCTGATCGCCGACGCCCACCGCAGGCGGCTGCAGGTGCACGTCTGGACGGTGCGCAACGAGAACTCCCAGCTGCCCCTCGACCACCGGCTCGGCGACCCGGCCAGCCCGGTCTTCTCCAGGGCCACGGGTGACGTGATGGGGTGGCTGCGCAGGCTCGTGGAGCTCGGCATCGACGGGGCGTTCTGCGACGACCCCGGCATGGGCAGGGCCGTGATCACCCGGCAGGCCGTACGCCCTGGCGGGTGAGCCCGCCCTGGTGACAGGAAAGCCCTCGCCGGCCTCTGACCGGCGAGGGCGCCCGATACCGGCGCCGCAAGAACGCGGCGGATATCTTCACACCCCTCCGGCCCCTGAAGAAATCTTTGAGCAGAATGATCAAAAGTATGGACAGACAGTAAAGGCCGGGTGAAAATCCGATCGTCAATCGAAGATCGCGGAAACGCCGGGCGGGTGATCCGTCCCGCGCGTAACCCCTGCTCACCATGGGCGAGGACGTATGCGGGTACTGCGTGGGCTGTTCACGGCGACACTGATCTTAGCGATCTCTCCGGCGGTGCCAGCCCAGGCGGGCGCTGTGCCGGAGCCACCTCCGAAGGCCGTAGAGGAGCAGTCGACGACCGAGGCGTCCGCGGTCGCGGCGGCGCGCCACACCGGTCAGCCTGTCGAGATCGAGTCCATGCGCACCGAGACCCGCCAGGTCTTCGCCAAGCCGGACGGCACCCTCGTCCTGGAGCACAACGTACGCCCGGTCCGCGTACGCCGGTCAGGCGGCTGGGTCCCCGTCGACACCACTCTGCGCCTCAACCCCGACGGCACGGTCAGCCCGGCCGCGGCGGCGGTCGGGCTCACGTTCTCCGGCGGCGGCAGCGCCCCGCTGGCCAGGCTGTCGCGCGGCGCCAAGTCCCTGGAACTCGGCTGGCAGGGCGCGCTGCCCAAGCCCACGCTGAAGGGCGACACCGCCACCTACGCCGAGGTCATGCCGGGCGTCGACCTCCAGGTCACCGCGGACGTGGACGGCTTCTCCCACGTCCTGGTGGTCAAGTCGCGAGCCGCCGCGGCGAGCATGACGGAGCTGACCTTCCCGCTGTCCGCCTCCGGCCTGTCGGTGAAGGCCGACAGGGCGGGCAACCTCGAGGCCACCGACAGGAACGAGGGCACGATCTTCATCGCGCCCACCCCGAAGATGTGGGACTCCGAGGGGATCACGAGCCCGCAGGCGCTCAAGGAAGGCCGCTCTCCCGAGGCCCGCGAGGCCGCGATGGGTGTGGAGCTGACGGGCAGGCAGCTGCGGCTCAAGCCGGACAGGAAGATGATGACGGACCCGAAGACCCGGTTCCCCGTCTACCTGGACCCCTACTTCTCCGCCGCGCGCAACGCCTGGACGGCGGTCTGGAGCAACTGGCCCAACTCCAACTACCTCAACTCCAGCGACGTCGCCAGGGTCGGCCACGTCGAGTCGCAGAAGAACCGCTCGTTCTTCCAGATGAACACCGGCTCGACCATCCACGGCAAGCAGATCATCAAGGCGACGCTGCGCACGTACGAGACGTGGTCGTACTCGTGCAGCGCCCGCAAGGTCGAGGCCTGGGCGACCAACCCCATCGGCAAGAGCACCACCTGGAACAACCAGCCCACCTGGGTCAGGCTGCTCTCCACGGTGAACGTGGCCAAGGGCTGGGGCCCTGCCTGCCTGCCCGGCGGCGTCGAGTTCGACGTCACCTCGCAGGTCGTGGACGCCGCCGCCAAGAAGTGGCCCAACGTCACCATCGGCCTGCGCGCCACCAGCGAGACCGACGTGTACGCCTGGAAGAAGTTCAAGAACAACCCCAGCCTGGTCATCGAGTACAACTCGCTGCCCAGCGCCCCGGTGGCCGCCGACGTCTGGTCGGACCCCGGCGGCCCCTGCGTCTCCGGCGACGACCGGCCGATCATCAGCACCGCCGCACCGAAGCTGTGGGCCAAGCTGAGGGACACCGACAACTCCGTCCGCGGCCGCTTCGAGTGGTACAACGCGGCCGGGGTGAAGACGGGCGAGCACCTCACCCCCTTGGGGTCGTCGGGCGCCGCCTACTACGCGACGATCCCGGTGAGCCTGTACGCCGACGGCGCGCTGATCCGCTGGCGGACCCGCGCCGAGGACGGCAAGGCCACCAGCGCGTGGAGCCCCTGGTGCGAGGCCACCGTGGACGCCACGGCCCCCAGCAGGGAGCCTGCGGTCTCCTCGCCGGAGTACGCGGAGAACGGCTGGAGCGACGGGGTCGGTCTGCCCGGCACGTTCACGTTCGCCCCGAACGGCGTCTCCGACGTCGCCGCCTACGTCTGGGGCCTCGACTCCACGCCCAGGACGGAGGTCGCCCCAGGCCAGGACGGCAGCGCCACCATCGCGCTCACACCGCGCCACGACGGCCCCAACGTCCTGTCGGTCCGCAGCAAGGACCGCGCGGGCCAGCTCGGGCCCATCCGCACCTACGTCTTCAACGTCAACGCGGGCAAGGGCCCCAGCGGGCACTGGTCGCTGGACGAGGGTCAGGGCAGCGTGGCGGCCGACACCGTGCAGGCCCACCCCGCGACGCTGTACGGAGCGGCGTGGACCTCCGGCAGGACCGGCACGGCGCTCAAACTGGCCAACGCCTACGCCCAGACCTCCGGCCCCGTCATCGACACCAGCCGCAACTTCACCGTCAGCGCCTGGGCCCGCCTGACCGGCACGGCCGCCTCCGCCACCGCCGTCACCCAGGAGGGCGGCAGGACGGGCGCGTTCTCGCTGCAGTACGCCAAGGCCAACGACCGCTGGGCGCTGACCGTGGCGGGCTCGGACGCGGACGGCGCGCCTGCGTTGCGCGCCCTGTCCACGGCCGCGCCCAGGCTGAACGAGTGGACCCACCTGACCGGCGTCTACGACTCGGCGGCCGGCCAGATCTCGCTCTACGTGAACGGCAGACTGGAGGCCGCTGTCGCCGTCACGCCGCCGTGGAGCGCCGCAGGCCCCCTGACGATCGGCAGGGGGAAGGTCAACGGGGCGGCTTCGGAGTACTGGCCAGGCGACGTCGACGAGGTGCGGGTCTACGGCCGCGCCATGTTCGCCGACGAGATCGCCGACCTGGTCAACAGCGCTGCCACGCTGGTCGGCCACTGGAGGCTGGATGAGGAGTCCGGCTTGTCGGCGGCCGACGCCTCGGGCCGGGCGACGGCCGCGACGCTCGCCGGAGCCGCCTCGTGGACGTCGGGCTGGCTGGACGGCGCGCTCGCGCTCGACGGCGTCAACGGTTACGCGCAGACGACCGCGCCCGTGGTCAACACCAGGACCGGATTCACCGTGGCCGCCTGGGCCCAGCTCGACTACCTGCCCACCCGTGACACGACGGCCGTGGCCCAGCCGGGCAGCAGGGCCGCCGGATTCCAGCTCGGCTTCGACAAGGAACAGGGACGGTGGACCCTCGGCATGGCCGCCGCCGACACCGACACCGCCGCTCTCGTCCGCACCCGCTCCGACGACATCCCGAACCCGCTGGAGTGGGCCCACATCGCCGGCGTGTACGACCCGCTGGCCGGTCAGCTCCGCGTCTACGTCAACGGCCGCCTGTCCACCACCACCGTCACCGACCACCTGAGCGCGTGGAACGCCACCGGCCCGCTGCAACTGGGCCGGACCAAGACCGCGGGCACCTTCACCGGCTTCTGGCCGGGGGCGGTGGACGACGTCCGCGCCTATGACGGCGTCCTGAGCGCCGAGCACATCGCACAGCTAGCCGCCCAGTAACTCCCGCACCGCACCCCCGACTGGGAGAGGTTCATGGACCTGCCGGATGAGTTAGAGCTGCCCGAATCCCGCTGGAATCGCACTCCTCCGCCCGAAGAACCCGAGCTTGCCGACCCCTCGTGGAACCGTTTCCAGGAGCCCAGGCGCGAGTCGCCCTGGCCCCGCAGGATCGCCACCACGCTCTCCGTCCTCCTCGTCGTGCAGCTGGTGCAGGCCTTGCCCGCCTCGGCCGCCTCTCGCCCCGCCCCGTCCGTGCAGAAGGAGAAGCCGGTCAAGGGACAGGCGGTCCCCGTCCTCGCGCCGATGGCCGACCCCGTCCAGAAACAGGTGTGGAAAGCGCCGCCAAGGGTCGCCTGGCCCAAACTCCAGAAGGCCGAGCTGGGCGGCGGCGCCGCCACCCTGGCGGCCGGCTTCCCCGTCAAGCTGGCTCCCGGGCGGGGGGAGGCCAGAGCCGCAGCCGACGCCGAGCCGGTGAGCGTGGAACTGCTCGACACCGATCTGCTCGGCCTGGCGATGCGCGTCTCCCCCGGCCAGGGCGTCGCGGCAGCCGCGGCGGCGAAGAAGACCCGCCTGCAGATCGACTACTCGGGCTTCCGTCACGCCTACGGCGGCGACTACGGCGCCCGGCTGCGGATGGTCAAGGTGGACGAATGCGCGCTCGACGCGGCCGCCGCGAACTGCGCGGCGCCCGAGCCGGTGAAGAGCGAGAACGACGCCAAGGCCGGCACCCTGACCGCCGAGGTCGAGACAGGCGCGGTGTACGCGCTCACGGCCGCCGCCTCTGGGCAGTCGGGCGACCACTCGGCCACCTCCCTGTCCCCCTCCGCCGACTGGAGCGTCGGCACCCAGACCGGCGACTTCACCTGGGGCTACGACATGCGCACGCCGCCCGCGCTGGGTGGCGACGAGCCGGAGATCTCCCTGGGCTACTCCTCGCAGAGCGTGGACGGCCGCACCGCCTCCACCAACAACCAGGCGTCGTGGGCCGGTGACGGCTTCGAGCTCAACCCGGGCGGCTACATCGAGCGCCGCTACAAGTCCTGCATGATCGACGGCAAGAAGACCGGCGACCTGTGCTGGGACCAGGACAACGCCACCCTGTCGCTCGGCGGCTCCGCCGTGGAGCTGGTCAAGGACGCCACCACCAAGCAGTGGCGGCCCAAGCGCGACGACGGCACCCGCATCGAGTACCTCGCAGGGGCCGCCAACGGCGACAACAACGGCGAGTACTGGCGCGTCACCACCTCCGACGGCACCCAGTACACCTTCGGACTCAACCGCCTGCCCGGCTGGGTGACCGGCAAGCCGGAGACCAGATCGGTCCAGACGGTGCCGGTGTTCGGCAACAACAGCGGCGAGCCGTGCTACTCCAGCACCCCTGCCAACGCCTGGTGCCAGCAGGCCTACCGGTGGAACCTCGACTACGCCGTGGACCCCCACGGGAACGCGACCACGTACTGGTACGAGCGCGAGACCAACCACTACGGCCGCAACTCCAAGCCTGAACTGGGCACGCCGTACGTCCGAAACGCCTACCTCGCCCGCATCGACTACGGCTACCTGCAGGGCGAGCTGTTCACCAAGGCCCCTGCCTCCCGCGTGCTGTTCGAGGTGGCCGAGCGCTGCCTGCCCAGCGGCACCGTCACCTGCGCCGCCGACCAGCTCAAGAAGGAGACCGCCAGTCACTGGCCGGACGTGCCGTTCGACCAGATCTGCGACGCCGGAGTGAAGTGCGTCGACCGCACGACGCCGACGTTCTTCACCCGCAAGCGGCTGACCAAGGTCACCACCCAGGTCCGCAACGCCGCCGGCCAGTACTACGCGGTGGACTCCTGGGCGCTGACCCACCAGTTCCCCGCCACGGGCGACGGCCTCAGCCCGTCGCTGTGGCTGGCCTCGGTCCAGCAGACCGGCCACGTGGGCGGCACGATCACGCTGCCCAAGACCACCTTCATCGGTGTCCAGCTCCCCAACAGGGTGGACGCCACCGAGGGCCGGGCCCCGCTGGTCAAGTGGCGCGTCCAGTCGGTCGACAACGGGACCGGCGGCGAGCTGCGGGTCAACTACGCCCCCGCCGACTGCGCGCCGGGCGCGCTGCCGGCACCTGACAAGAACACCAGGCGGTGCTTCCCGCAGCGCTGGACGCCGCAGAACGAGACCGAGGTCACCGACTGGTTCCACAAGTACGTGGTGTCGCAGACGATCGAGGTGGACCGCGTCGCGGCCTCGCCCAACGTCGTCACCAGCTACGAGTACCTGGACGGCGCCGCCTGGCACTACGCCGACAACATCCTCGTCAAGCCCGAGCACCGCACGTGGTCGGACTTCCGCGGGTTCGGCCGGGTACGGGTGCGTGAGGGCGACGGGCAGGACACCAAGCGCACGCTGACCGAGTTCCGGTACTTCCGCGGCATGCACGGCGACAAGCAGGCCGACGGCTCCAGGCGCAGCGTGCAGATCGAGGACTCCGAGGGCGGCAAGCTGGACGACCTCGACCAGTACTCCGGCTTCGAGCGCGAGGAGATCCTCTACGACGGCGACGGCGGGGCCGTCCTGAAGGCGTCCGCCGAGCAGCCGTGGTCGGTGAAGACCGCCGAGTCGACGCAGGGCGGCGTCACCAAGACCGCGCACGTGGTCGAGGCCAAGTCCATGGTCACCCGTACCGCGCTGCCGGGCGGTACCTGGCGGCGGACCGGCGAGGAGCGCTCCTACGACACCAGGGGCCTGCTCACCCAGGTGGAGGAGAAGGGCGACCTGGCCTCGCCCGACGACGACCAGTGCACGAGCTACACCTACGCCCGCAACGACGCGAGCTGGATGCTCGACTATCCCAGCCGCGTCCAGAAGATCGCCGCGAGCTGCGGCACTCCCGTGTCCACGCTGGCCGCCGGTGAGCTGATCTCCGACGAGAAGGTCCAGTACGACGGCAAGGCGTACGGCCAGGCACCGAGCAAGGGCGATGTGACCTCGGTCCAGCAGATCGTCTCAGGGGACGGCGCGACGATCACCGACAGCGCCCACACCTACGACGTGTACGGCCGCGAGACCAGCGAGACCGACGCCGTCGGCACCAAGGCCGTGACCACCTACAGCCCGGCCACGGGCGCCCTTCCGACCGAGATCACCGAGACCAACCAGCTCGGCCACGTCGAGCGCACGATCCTCGAACCGGCCTGGGGCGAGCCCGTGGCCGAGGTCGACGCGAACAACCGCCGCACCGACCTGGAGTACGACGCGCTCGGCCGCCTGACCAAGGTCTGGCAGGCCGACCGCAACAAGGCGGCGGGACAGTCGCCCAGCACCGAGTACTCCTACGTCATGCGCGCCGACGGCCCCAGCATCGTCACCACCAAGACGCTGCGCGCCGACGGCGGCTACACCGCCAGCCACGAGCTGTACGACGGCCTGACGCGCGAGCGCCAGACCCAGGAACCCGCGCCCAAGGACGACCAGACGCAGGACCCCGCGCTGCGTGACGGCCGCACGATCACCGACACCTTCTACAACTCCCTGGGCGAGCAGTCCAAGACCAACACCGGCTACTTCGCCACCGGGACGCCCTCCACCGACCTGCTGGCGGTGGCCGACACCGACGTGCCCACGCAGGTCGTCTCCGTCTTCGACGGGACGGGCGACGTCAACGCCCAGATCCTCAAGGCGAAGGGCGTGGAGAAGTACCGGGTCTCCTCCAAGCAGGAGGGCGACAGGGTCCACATGACGCCGCCGCCCGGCGGCACGGCGACCACCCGCATCGGTGACGCCGAGGACCGCCTGATCGAGCTGCGCCAGTACAAGGGCGCGACCCCGACCGGCGAGTACGAGTCCACCAAGTACAGCTACGACCACGCAGGACGGCTGTCCACGGTGACCGACTCGGCAGGCAACGTATGGCGCCACCACTACGACCTGCGCGGCCGGGAGATCAAGACCGAGGACCCCGACAAGGGCGTCACGACGATGACGTACAACGACGCCGACGAGATCGTCAGCACCACCGACGCCCGCGGCAAGACGCTGTGGTACGTCTACGACGAACTGGGCCGCAAGAAGGAGATGCGCGAGGGCTCCGCGACCGGCCCGCTGCTCGCGGAGTGGAAGTACGACGCCCTGGCCAAGGGCCACATGAACGCCAGCATCCGGTACGTGGGCGGGCAGGCGTACAAGGCGGAGATCAACGCCGTCGACGCCGACTACCGGCCGCTGCGCGAGACCGTCACCATCCCCGAGCGGGAGGGCAAGCTGGCGGGCTCGTACGTGCTCAACACCCGCTACACGCTCGACAACCAGGTCCAGTCCGTCAGCTTCCCCGCCGCGGGCGGCCTGGCGGAGGAGTCGGTCGTCTACAGCTACGACGAGCTGGGCCAGCCGACCAAGGTCACCGGCCTGTCGTCGTACGTGACCGCGACCCGCTACTCCAAGCTGGGCGAGACCCTGCAGTACGAGCTGGGCACCGGAGGCAAGAAGAGCTGGCTCACCTACACCCACGACGAGTCCACCCGCAGGCTGACCGGCATGCGACTGGACAGGGAGAGCGCCGCCGCGACCGACCTGGATCTCAGCTACACCTACGACGCGGTCGGCAACATCACCAAGATCGCCGACAAGGGGGCGAGCGGTCAGGACACGCAGTGCTTCTCCTATGACCATCTGCGCCGCCTGACCTCGGCCTGGACGGGCACCGACGACTGCGCCGCCGGCAGCCCCCAGCCGGACAAGATCGGCGGTGTGGCCCCGTACGCGGTCAGCTACGCCTACGACTCCACCGGCAACCGGATCAAGGAGACCAAGCACGGATGGGGCGGCGCGGGCGACGCGGTCCGCTCCTACACCTACCCGCAGGCGGGCGGAAAGCAGCCGCACGCGCTGCAGGCCGTCGGCGCCGACCTCTTCGAGTACGACGCCGCGGGCAACACCACCAGGCGCAAGGTCGCCGCCTCGGACCAGACCCTGGCCTGGGACGCCGAAGGCAACCTGGAGTCGGTGACGGAGGCGGGCAAGACGACGTCGTTCGTGTACGACGCCGACGGCAACCGGCTGCTCCGCAAGACGCCGACCGACGCCACGCTCTACGTCGACGACATGGAGCTGCGCTTCGACTTCGCCAAGGACGTCGTCGAGCAGACCCGCTTCTACACCATCAACGACCAGCCCATCGCCGTGCGCACGAACGACAACCAGGTCTACCTGCTGGCCAACGACCACCAGGGCACCGCGCAGGCCGCGGTGAACGCCGGCAACGGCGAGCTGGCCGTACGGAGGACGACGCCGTTCGGCGAGAACCGGGGCTCGCCCCCGCCATGGTGGCCGGGGCAGCGCGGGTTCGTCGGAGGCACGCAGGATGCGACGACCGGGCTCGTCCACCTCGGCGCCCGCGAGTACGACCCCGGTAACGGCCGCTTCCTGTCGGTGGACCCGGTCATCGACGATGTGGATCCGCAGCAGCTCAACGCCTACGCCTACGCCAACAACAGCCCCGTCACGATGAGCGACCCCGACGGGCAGCTGGTCTGGTTCGTGGTCGGCATCGGCGTCCGGATCGGGGCCCGTTACCTCGCCAAGAAGCTGGCCCAGCGCGCCATCAGGCGAGAGGCGCTCCGCCGTGCCAGGGAGGCGGCCAGGAAGCGGGCCCTGGCGGAGGCGAGGAAGCGAGCCCTGGAGGAGGCCAAGAAGCGGGCCAGGGAGGAGGCCAAGAAGCGGGCGCTCGCCGAGGCGAAGAAGCGACGGCTGGCGGCGGCCAGGAAGAAGGCGGCCGAGGCCGCCAGGAAGGCGCGGGAGGCGGCGGCGAAGCGACGGGCCGCGATGGCGGCCAGGAGAGAGGCGAGGAAGGCGGCTCGCGAGGCGGCGGCCAAGCGGCGGATGGCGATGGCCTCTCAGCGGCGCAACCACCGGGCCGGCCGGATTCCCAGAGGGATCCAGCACGCGCGCTCGCGTCCGGCGAGCCGTCCCACGAGCCACAGGGCGACCCAGCGGCAGTCCCCGCCCAAGGCGAACCGGCAGCCGGCGCAGCCACGGCCGAGCCAGGTCTACCGCAACGACGGCTCGGTTCAGCCGACCCAGTCCTACACCGTCTACGGCAACGGCCGGATGTATCCGCAGGGCAGGCCACCGTCGAACCTGCCGCAGCGCGGCGGCTCCGGCCAGGGCCAGAAGCAGATCTTCAAGCCGGAGAAGTACGAGATCGAGACGAACAGGAGGGGCGCCGCGACCGCCGAGCTCGGCGCCCGAGGTCAGAAGATCGCGGACAACTTCGTCGATCTGTTCGACATCTGGTTCGGCGGACTCTGACAGCACCTCCATCCGCTGAGCGCTGACCGGCGCGGGACCCTCGCGGTCCCGCGCCGGCGGCGTCTCGCCGCCCGAGCGGTGCTTACAACAGGCCACTGGCAGGGCTGAGCTACCGCAGGCCAGATGCCCGAGGAACAGGTTCTGGTAATGGCCAGACCGAGGCGTCGGCCGCGATCCACCGCGCCAGGAGCATCCATCTTGGATCTCAAGCCGTCGAACATCCTGCCCGCCGACGACGGCCCGAGGAGGATCGCCGTCGGGATCAGCAGAGCCGCCAATGGCACCTCGTTCACCGGCGGTGTCATCGGGTCAGCTGGGCACATGTCTGCCGAGCATCTAGCCGAACACGAACTGTCGCCTGCTAGCGACGTGTTCGCGGTCGGCGTGGTGGTGACCTTGGCCTCGAGCACAGCCCGCGTTCACAATCGAATCCTATAGAGGGTGACGTTCCGTGCCGCCTGCAAGCCGCTCCCGCTCGGTCTGGTCTCCGCCTGCCCGGGGAATGATCCGTAGCGCCGGCCCGTCGCGTCCGCGGAGCCTGGCCCGGCCGCGCCGTCAGAGACAATCTGTCGCCGTCCGAGCCGACGGATGCTCCCGGCACTGCCCCACCCGGCTTTGCCCTGCGCCACTCAGAAACGAGTGGTATCCGTCGTAGCCAGGCATGGTCGACCGCTCGTTGAGCGGTGGCGTGCCGCCTCCGGTTCCGATGTTCAAGTCCTTTCCTTGGCATGACCGAGTCGTTGCCACCCAGAGCATCCAGCGGCTAGCCGGGAAGTTAACCAGCCAGAGTAAATGGCGCTGGACTTGCCTGAAGAACCAGGCTGACGTATGTGGTGGAGGACAGCTCGCTGGAGGACAATGTGGCAACCAACCGCTGGCCGACCGGCACGTTCATGCATCGTCTGACAGACGAAGTCCGCTCAGAACTTCTGGGGCTCGGTACCCTACGCGCGTTCCCGCCCGGCCAAGTCCTGATCAGCCAAGGAGACCGGGGCACATCGGTCTGGATTCTGTTGGACGCGCTGGTCAAGGTGACCGGGGGCGTTGAGAACGGCGTGGAGGCGACGCTGGCGATCCGGGTGTCAGGTGACATCGTCGGCGATATGTCCGCCATGGACGGGTCGCCGCGATCAGCGACCGTGACGACATGCGGACGCGCGGTCTGTCAGCAGATCAAGGGGCCCGTGTTCCGGGCTTTCCTGGCCCGGCGTCCAGCCGCAGCGCTGGCGTTGGCTCAGGTCGTGGCTGACCGGCTGCGCTGGGCCAACCAACGACGCCTCGACTTCGCCGGATACGAGACAAAGATTTGCCTGGCGCGCGTGCTGCTTGCGCTCATCTCCCGCCATGGTCGTGCCACAGAGCGTGGCGTGAGCATTGGCGTGCCGCTCACCAGGGCCGAGCTTGGCATGCTGGTGGGCGCCAAGGAGATCACGGCACAGAAGGCTCTGCGCGAACTAGCCGCAGAGAAGCTCATTCAGCGAGGTCATCGCGACGTGGTGGTGAAGGACGTGGCAGGGCTGGCTGAGCTCGCCGACCTCCCTTTCCTGACCAAGCCATATTAATAAGGCTTCTCCCGTCCCGTCATGCCTCACCGTAGAGCTCCACCAGCTCATTGGAGATGTCATGACCCTTCACGATTACCGCGTCATACTCACCGCCGATATCGAGAATTACGGCAGTCGCGACGACGCCCAGCAGCGAACTCTCCAATCCGGTCTCATCACTGCCATCGACATGGCGGCGAGCCGAGCGGGGCTGAATAGGCAATCCTGGGAGAATCAGGTAGGCGGTGACTCCTTCACCGCTGTTCTCCCTGCCGAACCGGGTCCTCTCGTCACCATTCCGCTCCTCCTCGATCCGTTTCTGACCGAGCTGGACTTGGCCATCGCGGTGCACAACGGCCGACGTACCGATCCCACCTGCTCTCGCATGAGAGTACGCATGGCCGTCCATGTCGGACCTTTGTACCTGGATGGCGCGGCGGGATGGCCGGGGCAGCACGCCGTCCAGCCCGCGCGACTGCGCGACTCAACCCCGATCCGGGCCGCCCTAGAGACCTTTCGCGACGCCGACCTAGCGTTGATCATCTCGCGGGAGGTGTTCCGTGACTATGTGTCTCAGGGACCAGGACGCCCAAGGCCTTCGGAGTTCCGGGAAGTAGCGGTGAAAGAGAAGAAGCAGTCATATCAGGCTTATCTTCACGTACCACGCTTCGACGTGCATGACATGGCGACCACCCCACCCTCTCCGCCGGATGGCGAGTCGCCCCTCCCCTTGTCGTCGACGATTGGCTCGATGAAGAACCAGGTGAAGCGCGGCAACATCAACATCTCGCAGAGAGATATGCACGTCACACCTGACCCGAAAAGGGGGAAGAAATGAGTGAGCCTCCCCCTGAGGAAGCGGGTCGCGAAATCGCGCCACCCGAAGAGGCTCTCTCTCCGGAGGTGAATGCGACGCACCAGGAGAAACCGGAGCGAGACCAGTCCATCCTCGACGAGATGACCGCTTCGAGACAGGAGTGGCTCGAACGCAGGCAGAGCCTGGATGATCTGTTCGCCGACGAGCGGCCCAGCGCCGGAACGCGCGACTGGGGCGGGCGCGTGACGAACCGTGTCAAGAAGGGAAACGTCTGGCAGGCCCTGCGTGACATACACGTGCACGAGGGAGGTCAGCTACCGGCCACGACAACTCACGCACTCACGAAGGATGAGATCGCGGACCTGCGGGGAACGTTGGTTAAAACTCAGTCGCAAGGAGAAACCCGCAGGCTGCTCGACACCGATCGCCTGGTGTTGCTCAGCGGAGCGCCAGAGACAGGGAAGGCGACCACCGCCTTGGCGGCCCTGCTGGAATGGGGCGGCAGCGCGACCTGGATCATCCCTCACGGGGCGAGCACCCCGCATCCGCGTGACTGGAAACTGGAGCCGGGCCAGGGCTACGTACTGGACCTTGCGGACACGCCCGACTCCGTGGACAGAGTCATCACGGCCGTGAGGCGCGCCGGCATCGACACCGACAGCAGAGTAATCGTTCTCGTTCCCGAACACACCAAATCCTCCGTGGCTCCAGCGGTCGATCATGATCTGCCTTCAAGTCGCGAGCTTTTCGCCAAGCATCTGGCCGTCTGCGCACCCCGTGCGCGGCTGGACCAGAACGATCAACAACTGCTCGAGAAGGAGTTGCAGGCGTACTCCACTCCGTGGCAGGTGGTCGAGCTTGCCAGGCAGACGGCTGCCGCCGTGCAATCCGGTGTCTCCATAGACGAGATGCTGAGCAGGCGATTGCGTCGGATGAGTGAGAAGGTCGGCAAGGATCTCGACCAACGCACGCCCGTCCTTGGGCGCTGCTTCATGACTAGCATCGCCGTACTCCACGGACTACCCGAGGCGGAGGTCTCCGGCGCGGCCCTGGCCTTGGCCGAACTGCTCGACGCGAGATGGCGCCGCGATCACGCTCCGAGGCCGTTCCGCCTATGGGAGCGACTTCCCCTGTGGCTGGAATATGTGGACGCCGAGGCCACGCCCGCCGCCGGGCCGGGCAACGGGCGGATCATCAGGCTGAAGCGCCCGAGCCTCGCGGCTGTCATGCTCCGTGTCATCTGGGAGGATCACCCGACCATCCGCGACCCTTTGATCGACTGGCTTCACGGGCTAAGCGGCGACGGATCCCGGCACACGAGGATCAGAGTCGGGCACGCTGTCGGGAAGCTGGCGACATTCGACTTCGACGTGGTCGAGGAGCGGTTCATACGGATATGGAGCCAGTCTCGTCGTGCGCGAGATCACCAGCTGGCCGCCCTCGCCCTTGAGGCCGCGGCGGAGAACCCGTCCCTCACCCGACGCGTCCATCTCCATCTTCGCTCGATGATCGGCGGAAGGGATGCGGAGAAGGCAATAGCGATCCGTGCCTATGCCTCATCGATCGGGCTCTCCGTCCCCGACCAGGCCCTCGCCGCGTTCAGAACCCTGGTTCTCACTCGAGGTGGCAAGTTCCACCAGGAGGTCGCCCAGTCCATCGCCTATCTGTATCGCGCGGACACCTCGCACGCCATTCTGAATCACCTCGCCGACTGGGTGGGAGAAGGAGGGCAGGTCGGCCGCCGCAGCGCGGCGCTCACCTTCGTACGGCTGGCCGCCTCTATCGCCCCGACCCCTGAACGACCGCATCTGAGTGAGCTCGACCCTCATCCCTCGCTGGTGACGCTCTGGCGTAATGCGCTCAGCTACGAGGAAGGAGGTCGCCTGGTCGTACCCGAGTCATGGGACCTGCTGCTGAGCGAATGGTTGCGGCACTACGCCGAGCGACCGGCCGTCCGCGAGGTCGCGGACAAGATCTTCAGTCTCACCGAAGGCCGGAACGCCAGGCGGGCGCTGCTCTACCTCCGGCTCTGGGACCACCAGGGCGAGATCTCCACCGACCTCCACCATCACCTGCGCCGACTCGTTCACAGGAGCTGATCTCATGCACAGATGGCTGGCACCAATGTTGTACCGCGTCCACTACAACGAGCCCGAGTCTGCGCCGCCGACGGACATCCAGCCATTTACGTTCTCCTCGCCCGCCCAGGGCGACGCCTACGATTTCTCCGTCACGCTGCAGCGGACCGCGAGAGCGGCAGGAAAGCGGGCCCGCGTCGTGCTCGACGACGAGATGCCCGAGGCGGAGACGGTCCTCCAGCGCGCCTGCGAGGAGGTGCGGCCGATCACTCGCCGGTTCGCCATCACGGAGGCGGGCGCGGCGGAACAGGCCGCGAACACGCGGCTCGCTGACCTATCAGGCTCAATGGCCGGGGTCTACCGATGGACGGTCAGAGCCGAGGTGAACGTTCCCGACGAGGTGCGGCAGCTCAACCGCGACGCCTACAGGAAGCAGCACGACATTAAATCCAAAGCCGCCGCTGCGCTGCTCGATATCGAGAGCACCGACAGGGTGCGGCAGAAGTGGCAGGAGTTCTTCGCCACAGTAGAAGGAAGCGCCGGGGTGATGCAGGCGATCCAGCTGACTGCAGATCCCAAGAAGCTGCCGCAGGTCATCACGGATCTCATCGAGCGACGGGAGAAGGGCGCACAAGAGCTGCTCGGCACCGTCGACAAGATCATGGAGAGCTACCGGACGGTGGACATGCTCGACCTCGTCGTCCGGAACGATACGGTCCTGCGCCAGACCCTGAAGCTTCTCGGCCTTCCCGTTCCCCCGCTCGAGGATGAGACCGTGCTGGTGAACGGGATGTGACAGGGCCCCCTTACGCCCTCAAGGAAACAACGCGGCTAGCAGAAGGTTGATCAGCACCGCGCTCACCGTGGCCACCATTCCACTCAGGAGCAGCCAAAACCCCCACCGGATGAGACGGTACTTCTGACCGACAATCCTGCTCACCCGGTGGAGTTGGTCGGCGGTCCGTTCCAGATCCCGCGTCGATGACTCCATCAGGGTGCGGGCGACCGCCCCAGCGGACTCGAGGCGGAGCACGTCGGCGTAATACATGACGAAGCCGCTTTGCTTCCTCCGATCCAACCGTGGATAAACCGCTCCGGCGAGCACCCCCACCGATGCCAGAGCCGCCGCAGTACCTGCCCACCACAACCACTCGATGGCGTTGGACATCGTGAAGGGCGACCAACTTCCAGCAAGCAGGCCGCCTGCAACAGCGCCGAGCGCGATACCGACGATGCCGAGAAGAACCTGTGCCTTGGCGTCGGCCCGGTTGAGCTCCTCGCGGGTCTCGTTGAGCAGTTGGGTGCCGTAGGCACACGCGTCCTCTTCGGCTGCCCGCTGTCGGTCCGAGGTGGTGAAGGCGAAGGCTCGCACGATCCTGCGGAGCGCGGGGGGTTTCTTGGCTCGGGCGATCACAATGCTGAGCATCCCCCGAACGCTGCAGGCCAAAGCCCGCGCCGTGATGGTGATCCCCCGCAGAACACTCTGACCTGCGTGAGCCGTTGAATCGCCCACGAGCGGGGGTTTGCTCGAAGCCGATCGCAATGCGCGATCGGCTCGGTCAGCCTGCAGGCAGCCACGAAATCGGCCGATGACCGGCCCTGACCGCGGAGTCGAGCGTGACCAGGACGGGAAAGGCGGCGAGTGGTCCAGGATTGGTCCGCACCGCGTAGAACAGCATGCAAGTGACGGCGACGACAGGGCCGTCAGCGGCGTCCTGCGCCAGGCGACGAGCACGAGCGAGCCGGCCAGGACGGCCATGAGGTCCACGGCGTCAGGGCCGGAGGCGGACAGCGCGCCGACCATCAGCACAGCGGCGACCGCCACCGCGAGCGCCACGGCCGTCATGAGCGGCCGCCATGCGCGCTCAGAGCTCATCCCCGCGCAGGAGAGCGTGCGCACGTGCTGCACGGCACGGGGTCGGGACCGGTGCTACTTCTGCGGTGGTAGTCGCGCGGAATCTGCTCCCCCTGGCGTACGGGAAGGAGAGACCCACGGAGGACGATCAGCGAGCGTCGAGCGGCGACGATTCCCCCGTAACCCGCTCATTCCGTGAAGACCATCACCACAGGAGACCTCGTGCTGCGGCCATCCATCCAAGCGTTCGCGCTGCTGTCCACGGGCTTGCTCTCGGGAGCGTTCGGCTACGGAGCCGTGAACGTCGCCTACGCGTTCAGGGTCGTGCCCCTCGACGTGCGCTTCACCTTCCATACGGCGCTGATGCAGGTCAACGGGGTCGTCATGCAGACCACGATGGCGCTGGCGATCCTCTCCTCCATCGTGCTCGCCGTCGTCTCGCGTCGGCTTCCACGGCTTCTGGCCGCGGGCGCTGCGGTGCTCGCGCTGACCTCGTTCCTGGTCACGCGGTTCGGCAACGTCCCCATCAACGGCCTGATCAAGCAGTGGGCCGTCGGCCCCGTCCCCGCGGACCACGCGGCGATCCTTCAGCGGTGGGAGACGTTCCACGTCGTGCGGACCAGCGCCGCCTTCGTCGCGTTCCTCCTCGTCATCGTGGTGGTCGTCGCGGGTGACCGGCTCATGAAGTCCAGGACGGGCCCCGTCCCCGCCGTATGAGATCCACACCGACCCCACCCCCAGGAGACACCTCATGAACGCCGTACCACGACGGCTGTCGTCCCTTCTTGCCATCTCGCTGGCCACGCTGCTGGCCGGCTCCGGCATGGCGTCCGCGCAAACCCCCGCGACAGCGGGGGGCTGGACCGCCACCTGGACCGCCTCCCCCCAGCGCCCGGGTGCGAACTTCACCCCGAACTGGTCCGAACAGGGCTTCACGAACCAGACGATCCGCCAGGTGGTCCGCATCAGCGCCGGAGGAGCGCGGGCCAGGATCCGGCTGTCCAACGCCTACGGCACCGCTCCGCTGAAGGTCTCCGGCGCCACCGTCGCCCGTACCGCGAGTGGCGCCGCCGTACAGCCCGCATCGCTGCGGCAGCTCACCGTCAAGCGCGCCAGGGCGTTCACCATCTCCGCCGGAGCCGAACTCGCCACCGACCCGGTGACACTGGGCCTGTCCGATCTGGACTCCGTGACGGTCACGCTCTACCTCGCCGCGCCGACCGGCCCCGCGACCTATCACGCCCAGGCCATGGCGACCAGCTACCGGGCCGCGGGCGACCACCGCGCCGACAGCGGCGCCGGCGCCTTCGACCAGACCTCGCTGTCCTGGTACTACCTGAGCGGGGTGGACGTCATCGGCCGCGCCTCCCGCCAGGGCGCCGTGGTCGCCTTCGGCGACTCCCTCACCGACGGGTACGGCTCCAGCCCCGGCGCGGACAACCGCTACCCCGACGAGCTGGCCGAGCGACTGGCCGCCATGGGCAGGCCGCGCGCCGTCCTGAACCAGGGCATCGGCGGCAACCGGGTGACGGTCGACTCCGCGTGGCTCGGCGACAGGGCGACCTCCCGCTTCCGGCGAGACGTCCTGGGCCAGCCCGGCGTGCGATCGGTCATCATCCTGGAGGGCATCAACGACATCGGGATGAGCGAGGCCCCCTCCCCCATCGGCGCGCCGCCCACCGACGTCTCCGCCGACGAGATCATCGCCGGTCACCGCGCGTTGATCAGGCAGGCCCACGCCAGGGGCGTGCGAGCCATCGGCGCCACCCTGCCGCCGATGAAGGGCTCGCGGTACCACACCGCCCGCAGCGAGGCCAAGCGAGACGCGGTCAACACCTGGATCCGCACGTCGGGCGCGTACGACGCGGTGGTCGACCTCGACCGCGCGCTCGCCTCACCGCAGGATGAGGACCTGCTCGATCCCGCCTATGACTCCGGCGACCATCTGCACCTGAACGACGCCGGCTACCGCGCGGCCGCACATGCCGTCGACCCCACCGACCTGGGCTAGGAAGGCTTCCTGACCCGCCAAGCCGGGTCGTGTCTCATCTTCGGCCACGGGGTCGCCCTGCCGGTGAGGTGAGGATGTGTCATGCCGTCGCGCGGCGCGGGGTCGGCGTGGCCGAGGAGCACTCAGGCCACGCCGAGTCCGCAACCGTCGATGAGGAACTAGTAGACGTTCGCTCCTGCCGCGTTGAGCGCCTCGATCACCGGCTGGAAGAAGGTGGTGCCGCCGGTCGAGCAGTTGCCGCTGCCGCCCGAGGTCAGGCCGAGAGCGGTGGAGCCGGAGAACAGGGAGCCTCCGCTGTCACCCGGCTGGGCGCAGACGGTCGTCCTGATCATCTGGCGGACGGTGCCCTGCGGGTAGTTGACGGTGGCGTTCAGCGCGGTCACGGTGCCGCTCCGGACGCCTGTGGTGCTCCCGCTGCGCTGCACGGACTGGCCGACGTAGGCGTTGCCCGCGGTCGTGATGTCACGGGAGGAGGAGTTGTAGAGGTTGACGCCTCCCGGCTTGGCGATGCTCGTGTTGGTGTAGCGCACGACGCCGTAGTCGTTGCCGGGGAAGCTGCTGATGGTCCTGGTGCCCAGGACCACGGTACGCGCGGAGTCGGCGTACCAGGTGGCGCCGATGTTGGTGCAGTGACCCGCGGTCACGAAGTACGTCGTCGTTCCGCTGCGGACGTTGAAACCGAGCGAGCAGCGTGACGAGCCGGTGTAGATGGCGTCGCCGCCCTGGATGAACAGGTTGAACGTTCCCGCCTCGCTCTCGGTCCGCACGGCAGGCCCGGTCGCGGCCCGCTCGGGGCTGGCGGCCGCCTCCTCGTCGTTGATCTGCTTGACGATGGACTCGATGCGCTGGCGCTGCCCTTGGTTGACGGATTCGTCGAACCAGACGACGACCTGGTTGCTCGCGGGGTCGACGGCCCATGCGGTGCCGGTGACCCTGGCCGCCCTGTCGAGCCTGCGCATGATCTTGTCGAGGTCGTCGGCGCTGCGGGCGACCTTCTTGGGGATCGCGCCCGCGGCCACGACGGCCTGCGCGTCGGCGTCATCGGTGATCGTGACGACCAGCTTGCCCTGGGCGGGGTCGAAGTAGGAGCCGGCGTCACGCGCGCCTAACGCCTCGTCGAGGGTGGTGGCCGCGACGGCCGCCGAATCGGCGGCCTCCGGGGCCGGCGGGGTGGCCTGCGCGGCCATGGGGCTGATGAGGGTGGTGCCTGTGAGCAGGATCGCCGCGGTGACGATCAGTCCTGCGCGCCGGGGATGGATGCTCATGTGGGGAGCCTCCTGGGGGATGCCGGCCAGCCCCGTTGGCTGGCCTAGGGGCTGTCGAGAGGGGGGTTCGCCTCTCGGCAAACGCCAATATGAAGAACCCCGATCAACTACACAAGGCCCATTTACAAGATTTATCTGCGCGTGTCATGAAACCGGAGCAGAAAACGATTGCCGTCGACATATACCCACCGGGGGTACTCTTGCGTACACGAAGGCGATGTGGGGAGATGATGATGATGGGCAACATGGTGAGCGTGACAGTCATCGAGACGTCGTCGCTGGGTGACCGCAGCTACGTGGCCACAGACGGTGACGTGGCGGTGGTCGTCGATCCGCAGAGGGACGTGGACCGGGTCCTCGCGCTGGCGGGCCGCCTCGGTGTGCGGATCACGCACGTGGTGGAGACGCACCTGCACAACGACTATGTCTCTGGAGGCCTGGAACTGGCGAGGCTCACCGGGGCCCGCTACGGGGTGGCGGCGGCCGATCGGCCCGCGTTCGAGCACGTGCCGCTGGCCGACGGGGACGTGGTCGAGGTCTCACCGAGGCTGCGGCTGCGCGCGCTGGCCACGCCAGGGCACACCTTCCACCACCTGTCCTACGTGCTGGAGAGCCACTCAGGGGTCGAGGGCGTGTTCACCGGTGGATCGCTGCTGTTCGGCACGACCGGCCGTACCGACCTGCTCGGGGAGGAGCACGCGGACGCGCTGGCCCGCCGGCAGCACACCTCCGTGCGCAAGCTCGCCGACTCCCTGCCGGGAGGCGCCGTCATATGGCCGACTCACGGATTCGGCAGTTTCTGCTCGGCCACGCAGTCCTCGGGTGACAGCTCGACCGTGGATCACGAGCGGCAGGTCAACCCGGCGCTGCGGCTGGCCGAGGACGAATTCGTCACCCAGACTCTCGCCGGGCTCGACGCCTACCCTGCCTACTACGCCCACATGGGCGCGATCAACCTCGCGGGACCCGCACCGGTGGACCTGCGTCCGCCGTCCCCGGCCGACGCGAAGGAGCTGCGTGCCCGGCTGGAGGCCGGGGAGTGGGTGGTCGATCTGCGGCACCGCACCGCCTTCGCCACCGCCCACCTGGCCGGGACGATCAGTCTCGGCCTCGACGGGTCGATGGCGACCCGGCTCGGCTGGCTCGTCGACAGGGGCGCGCCCTTGTCACTCGTCGGTGAGAGCCTCGAGCAGGTGTCGCATGCCCAGCGTGAGCTGGTCCGCATCGGGATCGACCGGGTGGCGGCCGCCGCGGCCGGCACGCCCGACGAACTCGTGACCGACTCCTCCCAGACGCGCTCGATGACGACCGCCTCTTTCGCCGACCTGGCAGCCGCGATGCGCGGCGATCGGCGCGCTCCCGACGTGATCCTCGATGTACGGCTCGGCAACGAGTGGCGCGACTCCCACGTCGAAGGCGCGGTCCACGTGCCGCTGCCCGAGCTGGCCCGCAGGGTGGAGGACATTCCGCCCGGAACGATCTGGGTCCATTGCGGCAGCGGCTACCGGGCCGCCGCGGCGGCGTCCCTGCTGGCCAGGGCGGGGCGGGAGGCTGTGCTCATCGATGACGCGTTCGCCGTCGCCGAGGGCGCAGGCGTCCCGTTGGCCCCGCGAGCTTGACCGCGGCGTACGGAAGTGGGCGGGCCTGAGTGCCCGCCCACTCAGGACAGGAAGAGTTCGATGACCGGCACCGGCGTGCCGGGCGGGCGCACCGGCAGCTGGAGCGTGAGGGTGCCGGACGGCTGCCCGCCCATCCGGGTGTTGTGGGCGGTCTGGCCCGGGTCGGTCGTGACCTGCCTGATCTCCGAGGCGTCGTTGAGCAGTTGGGCGTAGCGGACCTTGCCCGCCAGGCCGGGCAGATGGACGTGGCGCAGTGGCCAGCTGAACAGATGCAGGTAGAGCCGGTCACCGTTCTGGGTGAGGCGGCAGTCGGACGGGGCGGTGAACTCCGACGGCCCGCACCCGCGGATCGCGCGCTCGTGCAGGTCCATCCACGACCCGATCTCCGCCAGTACGGCCGCCGCGTGGGGGTCGATCTGCCCGCGCCCGTTGGGGCCGACGTTGAGCAGCAGGTTGCCGCCCTTGGACACCCCGTCGACGAGCATCCTGATCAGCAGGTCAGCGCTCTTGTAGTCGAGGTTGTCCCGGTCGTAGCCCCAGCTGCCGTTCAGCGTCTGGCACGCCTCCCAGAGCTCGGCCAGAGGCCCCGACGGCTGGTACTGCTCGGGCGTGACGAAGTCGCCGGGGATGCCCAGCCTGTCGTTCACCAGGATGTCCGGCTGCAGCTCGCGCACCGTCGCGAGCAGCTCCTTCGACCCCCAGTCCTCGGGGCCCTTGCCGCCCCACCACTCGGTGCGCGTGGAGTAGGAGAAGTCGAAGAACAGGTAGTCGATCGTGCCGTAACGGGTGAGCAGCTCCCTGACCTGGCCGTGCAGGTAGCGCCGGTATCGGGCGATGTCCCCTGCGGGGACGGGCTGGGAGTCGCGCTGCGGATGGGTCCCGTCCACGGGGAAGGCGGGGTGGTGCCAGTCGATCAGCGAGTGGTAGAACCCGACCTTGAGCCCCTCGGCGCGGCACGCCTCGACGAAGGGCTCGACCAGGTCGCGCCCGTAGGGGGTGTTCGTCACCTTGTAGTCGGTCAGATCGCTGTCCCACAGGCAGAAGCCGTCGTGGTGCTTGGTCGTCAGCACGACGTAGCGCATGCCCGCGGCTTTGGCGGTCCTGGCCCAGGCGGCAGGGTCGTAGCGGTCGGGATCGAAGTGGTCGAAGTACGGCCGGTACTCCTCGTCGGTCATCCGCTCGCGCGTCTTGACCCACTCGTGCCGGGCGGCCAGCGAGTACAGGCCCCAGTGCACGAACATGCCGAAACGATCATTGGTGAACCAGGTCATGAAGAATCATCCCTTGAGGGCGCCGGACGACAGCCCGTGCACGAAGGAGCGCTGGAAGAACAGAAAGACGATCACCGAGGGCAGCAGCGCGAGCAACGAGGCAGCCATCACCACACCGGGCGTGACGATCGGGTCGATCCGCAGGGTCCGCAGGGCCAAGGGCAGGGTGTAGGTCGAGGAGTCGCTGGCCACCAGCATCGGCAGCAGGTACTGGTCCCAGATCATGGTGAAGCCGAAGACCCCGATGACGCCCAGGGCCGGTCGGCACATCGGCAGGATGATCTGGGCGAAGATCCGGAACTCGCCGGCGCCGTCGATGCGCGCCGCCTCCTCGAGTTCGCGCGGCACGTCCTTCATGAACTCCGTCATGACCAGGATGGAGAACGCCCAGGCGCCCAGCGGCACGATCATGCCGGCCAGGGTGCCGATGAGGTTGATGTGGAGCAGCGGCAGGTCGGACAGGATCAGCGACAGCGGGATCGCCAGGATCTCCTCCGGCAGCATGAGGGTGGCCAGGATGGCGACGAACACCAGCGTCATGAACGGGAACTTCTTGCGCGCCAGCGCGTAGGAGGCCAGCGTCGAGACCACCACCTGCAGCAGCAGTCCGAACCCCACCACGAAGAAGGAGTTCAGCAGGTACTTCAGCACGCCCTGGTCGACGGCGACCGTGAAGTTGTCCAGGGTCGGGCTCGAGGGCACGACGCTCAGCTGCGTCGGGTCCGACACGTGGTTGAAGGCGCTGACCAGCAGTGCCAGCAGCGGCCCCGCGAACACCACCAGGACCAGCGCGTGGATCACGAGCTTCACCAGCCGCCCGGCGGGTGTCGTGCTCTCCTTGAGGCCGAGGGCGGTCTCGCTGGCGGCGCTCATTCTCGCTCCCTTCGCCTGAGGATGGACACGACCACGGTCAGCAGCAGCGTGGCGAGGAACAGCAGGACCGCTCCCGCCGACGCGACGCCCAGCCGGTTCTGCTCCAGACCCAGCTTGGTGATCAGGGTCATGACGACCTCGGTGGAACCGTTCGGGCCGCCGTTGGTCAGCAGGAACACCTCGGTGAAGACCCGCAGACCGCGGATCGCGGCCAGGATGAACAAGATGGAGAAGACCGACCTCAGGCCGGGCAGGGTCACGTGCAGCAGCCTGCGCGCCCGCGAGGCGCCGTCGACGGTCGCGGCCTCGTACAGGTCCCTGTTCACGCCCGCCAGCCCGGCCAGAAAGATCATCATGTCGTACGGCGCGCCGCGCCAGATGCCGGTCACGATGACCGAGGCCATCGAGGTGTGGGGGTCGTTGATGAACCCTGAGGGGCCGAGTCCCACCAGGCCGATGAGGGAGTTCAGCATGCCGTCGCCGGTCGGGTGGTACATGATCCGCCACAGCTCGGCGACGACCGCCATCGGCACGACGACCGGCAGGAAGGCGGCGGAACGGATGAAGCTCAGCCGGTGGCTCTGCCCCTCCATCAGCAGCGCGAGGATCAGGCCGAGCAGCATCGAACCGGCCGTCTGGCACAGCGCCAGCAGCACGGTGTGCCAGGCGGCCTGCTGGAAGCCGTCAGAGGCGATGACCTTGGCGTAGTTGTCCCCGCCCACCCACTGGTTGCCCAGGAACGGCTGCACGTTCTGGAAGGACATCACCAGGGCGTTGCCCATCGGGACGAACTTGAAGTACAGGAACAGGACGAGCGCGGGGGCCAGGAACAACCACGGCACCCACCACCGCCCGCCCCGCCCGGAGAACCTGGGCGGGGTCGGATCAGGTGAGCCGGTGTCGACCGGCTTCAGCTGAGTGACAGTCATGACGCGGCGACGCCCTGCTCCGCCAGGATCTCGGCGAGCTTGGTGTCGAGCTTCTGCAGCTCCGCCTTCAGATCCAGACTGCAGTCCGCGACCAGGGCGTTGACGGTCTCCGCCGTGGTCTGCCGCACCGGCGTCCAGTTGGGCAGCGACGGGGCGTAGTGGCCGGAGGCCTGGTAGATCGCGGCGAAGGTCTTCCAGCGGGGATCGGGGCGCACCTGGCTGATGTCGACGGACTTGTTGACGGGCAGCTGGACGATGTAGGCGGTGTCACCCTCCATGCCGACCTTCTGGCCCTCCGCCGAGGTCGCGAAGGCGGCGAAAGCGTCCTGCGCGGCGTTGTTGGGCGAGCCGGCCATCAGGTAGATCGCGCCGCCCTCGGCGAGCACGTCGGCGTTCTTGGCGCCCTTGGGCATGGGCACGACCTCGTACTTGTCCTTTCCTAGCGACTTGTCGTAACGGGGAAGCAGGTAGGGACCGACGACGTACATGCCGGTCTTGCCCGCTTCGAACGTCTCGTTGGTCGGCGGGGTGTCCATCGTGACGGCGCCGGGCTGGATGACCTTGTCCTTGCAGCCGAGGTCGCGGAACCACTGCATGGCCGCGGTGGACTCGGGGGTGGACATGGCCGGCTTGAACTTGCCACCGCCCGCGTCGGCGACGAAGTCGCCACCGGCGGCCCAGAGGAAGTTGGAGAAGTACCACGACGCGTAGCCGCGCTTGGTCGACAGCGGCGCCGCCAGACCGTAGGTGTCGTCCTTGCCGTTGCCGTCGGGGTCCTTCTCGGTGAACGCCTTGGCCATCGCCGTGAGATCGGCCCAGCTCTGCGGCGCCTGCAGGCCCAGCTTCTCCCGCCAGTCCTTGCGGATGAGCAGGGCGGTGGCCTGGGCGGAGTACGGCACGCTGTACTGCTTGCCGTCGATGGCCTTGCCTGAGGCCAGCCCGCGCTCGGTGAGGTCCTTGGCGCTGGCGAGCTTGCTGAGGTCGATCTCCCTCAGCAGGCCCTGGCTCTGCATGGTGCCGAGCTGGGTGACGTCGTTCATGACGATGTCGGGCAGGTCCTTCTGGGCGGCCCGCTGCTGCATCTTCGTCTCGAAGTCGTCGAAGATCGCCGTCACCTTGACCTTGTACCCGGTCGCCTTCTCGAACGCGGCCGCCAGCCTGACCGTGCCCTGTTCACCCGGCCCGCCGGGCGTGGTCCTGGTCCAGAGCTCGAGCGGAGCCTTGGCGTCCTGCTCGACGTTCGTTCCCGCTGTGCCTGACGAACACCCGGACAGCACCATCATGGAAACCAGAATCCATCGTGTCCTGTGTGTGGAAACTGTTCTCATATGTGGATGACTCCCTCTTCTTGGACGACGTTTTCGGACCGTAACGGTGCGTACGTTCACAGGTCAATGCTCCGATGACTAGAAGCTCACTATTGATACCGATCGATCGTGCGGCAGGATGTCTGGCCATACATCCGATGAAAATGCGATCTGGAGTGAGAGATGACCACAGCCTTGCTGGTCATGGAGGAACGCCGCCGGTCCGACGTCTATCCGGACGAGGTGCTCCGGGAGCTGGCTGACCTGGTCCGATGGCAGCGGCCGCCGCTGACGCGGGAGCAGCTGACGGCCGAGCCCGGCGTGCTGAACGAGGTGGAGCTTCTGCTCACGGGGTGGGGTGCGCCCGTCCTCGACGCCGGCCTGCTGCGCCACGCGCCGCGGCTGCGCGCCGTGCTGGTGGCCGCGGGCTCCGTGCGCCCGCTGACCACGCCGGAGTTCTGGGCACGGCGGATCCCGATCGTCTCCGCCGCGTCGGCCAACGCGATCCCGGTGGCGGAGTTCACGCTGGCCCAGATCCTGCTGGCGCTCAAGCAGTTCCACCGGATCTCCCGCGAGATCAAGGAGCAGGGGCGCTATCCGGACGCGGTGCGGGTCGCCGGGGCGTACGGGTCGAGGGTGGGGCTGCTCGGCCTCGGCGAGATCGGCCGCCTGGTGGCCTCCCACCTGCGCCGCTTCGACCTCGACGTGGTCGCCACCGACCCCGTGGCCGATCCCGCGGTCGCGGCGGGGCTCGGTGTGCGCCTGGTTCCGCTCGCCGAGCTCTTCGACAGCTGCGAGGTCGTCAGCCTCCACGCACCCCTCGTCGAGCAGACCGAGGGGCTGGTCGACGGTGAGCTCCTGGCCAGGCTCCGCACCGGGGCGACGCTCGTGAACACCGCCAGGGGAGCCGTGGTCGACGAGCCGTCCGTCATCGACGTCCTGCGGCGGCGGCCCGACCTCACCGCGGTTCTCGACGTCACCTGGCCGGAGCCGCCGCCCTCGGGATCCCCGCTGTACGGCCTGCCCAACGTCGTGCTGACGCCGCATCTGGCAGGGGCGATGGGCGCCGAACGCGCCCGGCTGGGCGAACTGGTGCTGGAGGAGGTCCGCCGCCTGCTGGCGGGAGCGCCGCTGCGCCACGCCGTGGACCCCGCCGTGGCGAGCCTGCGAGCGTGACGGCGTGGACCCGGCGCTCAGGGAGCATCTCAGGCGGCTGGACCTCGACCTGCTCATGGCAGGGCACGCCGACCCCGTCCCCGCCGACTGGGGGCGGTCGGCGCGCAGTGACGGCTACAACCGCTTCTACCTCATCCTCGACGGCGTCGGGTCGATCACCTCGGACGGGGTCGAGTACCAGCCGAGGCCCGGCCAGCTCTACTTCCTGCCCGCCGGGTCCGCCCTGGGCTTCTCCGCCTCGCGGGAGCGTCCGCTGCGCAAGTACTGGGCGCACTTCACGGCCACCGTGGGCGAGCACGACCTGGCCACGCTCGTCACGCTGCCTCGCGTGGTGGAGGTGGCCGAGCTGCCTGCCGTCCAGGAGATGTTCGTGAGGTTGCTGGCGGCGGGCAAGGGGGCCGCGCAGGTGACCGGGCCCCTGCGGCAGCGCGCGATCCTCATGGAACTGACCGCCTACCTCGTGGAGCACGCCCCCCTGGGTTCGCTGCGGCCCCTGAGCGAGGGGCCGGGGCGCATTCTCGAGTACATCGACGCGCATCTGGACGAGGTGCTCACCGTCGGGCGGCTGGCGGAGGTCTTTCACTACAACCCGACCTACTTCATCACCTACTTCGCCCAGCTCTTCGGGGTCTCCCCCAACCAGTACATCCGGCAGTTGCGGGTCGAGCGGGTCAAGCAGGCGCTGATCCACTCGGAGCTGCGGATCGAGGAGATCGCGGGGACGGTCGGGTGGGAGGCCTCCTACCTTTCGCGCGTTTTCCGGCAGGTGACGTCGCTGACGCCGACTCAGTACCGGGCCTTGCACCGAGCCTCCTGAGGATCGTCCTAGGAGTGCCCGAGTTTTGGCCATGCCCAACGGAATGCGCTTTCCATACCTTGCCGGTATGAAGCGATTAGCTGCTCTTCTCACCGCGGCCGTCCTGCTGCTTCCCGCCGGCCCCGCCTTCGCGGACCGGGACGTGCTCGTCTCGAACCTGGCCGAGCTGAACCAGGCGCTCGGCGCGGCCGTTGCCGGCGACACCCTCGTGATGGCCGACGGCACCTGGCAGGACGCCGTCATCGGCCTCACCGCCCCCGGCCCCCTCACCCTCAGGGCGCAGACCCCCGGCAAGGTCCTGCTCACCGGCAGGTCCTCGCTGTCGCTGAACAGCCCCCACCTGACGGTGAGCGGCCTGACCTTCACCGGCGGCCAAGCTCCCGACGGCGCCCAGTCGGTGATCACGTTCAACAGCGACCACGGCAGGGTCACCGACACCTCCGTCGTCGACTTCAACCCCGCCGAGCCGCAGACCGCCTACTACTGGGTCTACTTCAAGGGCGGGCACAACCGGCTCGACCACAGCCTGCTGCGGGGCAAGAACCATCAGGAGCCTGTCGTCGGCAACGACAGAGGCCTTGCGGCCAAGTACAACGCTGTCGACCACACCCGGTTCGCCGACGTCCCCAACGTCGGCCGCAACGGCATGGAAGCGCTGCGCATCTGGGGCTACGGGCAGTGGGGTGAGCTCGGTACGCAGGAGGGCGCCTACTTCACCATCGAGCACAACCTCTTCGAGCACGTCGACGGCGACGACGAGATCATCTCGCTGAAGTCCAACCACAACACCGTCCGCTTCAACACGATCAGGCAGTCGAGCGGTGGCCTCGTGCTGCGCTACGGCAACCACAACACGGTGGAGAACAACGTCATCCTGGGTGAGCGCTACCCGGCCAGCGAGGGCATCCGAGTCAGCGGGAACAGCCACACCGTGCGCGGCAACTACGTGGCCGGGGTCTCCGGCTACGGGCTCAAGGTCACCAGCGGCGAGCACATGTTCGACGAGAACAACCAGCTCGACTACCTGACGCCCGGCTTCGTGCCGCAGAGGAACCCGCTCTCGCCGTACGGCTATCTCTTCCACTACGGCCAGGTGACCGACAGCGAGTTCACCGCCAACGTGTTCGTCGACAACGCCAAGAGCGACATGCACCTCGGCTGGTTCTACAAGAACCACTGGCCCGCCTACCAGATGGTGCTCCTGCCCGAGCGCAACACCTTCACCGGCAACCTCGTCCACAGGCCGAAGGGCGGGGTGGCCGTCATCACCTCCCCGCAGGAGACCGCGCCGCCGCTGGAGAAGTTCACCTTCGAGCCCAACACCTTCCGGGGCAACGTCGTCCACGGCGGCACCATCGACGTCCACGCCCCCAACAGCTCCAAAGGCATCGTCGTCCTCCCCCGCAGCCGCCAGGCCCCTCCCCCGCCGCCCCAGACCGCCGAGACCGGCCCCACCTGGTCACGCTGAGCCGCGATGCCGACTCGCCATCCGCCCGGGTCAGCAGCCTCAAGATCAACGAGCGGCCGGTTCCGGCCGTATCTCGGCCGGGCGACTTGGCGTCCGGTGCGGCTAAACAGCTTCCAGGACGAAGAACAGGAAGCACAGCATGGTCGAGTCGGCTTCTTTGAGGAGGTCGGGGAACAGCTCGTGGGCCCCTGGCGCCGGGCGCGGTTCACTGATGACGGCGATCCGGAAGCCTGCCGCGGTGAAGGCGTCGGTCATCGCGTGCAGCGGCCGGTGCCAATACGTCAGCACGGCGCTCTGGCCGCTGAAGGTGTAGTCCTCGGAGTACTCGCGGATCGCGAAGTAGCCGGCATCGGGATAGAGCAACTTGTAAACCAAGGGGTGATTGACCGCCACGATGAGTCGGCCGCCGGGAGTCAGCACGCGCCGCAGGTCGGCGAGCGGCGCCTTCCAGTCCTCCAGGTAGTGCAGGACCAGGCACACGATGGCATCGTCGAACGCACCGTCAGGGAACGGCAGAGGACCGCCGCCCAGACCGGCCTGATGCAGGGCCGCGCCCTCGCCGAGCCGCTGCCGGGCCAGGTCCAGCATCTTGACGCTGGGATCGACGCCGGTCACGACGGCGCCCTTCTCGCGCAGCGCCGCGAGCAGAGGGCCGGCACCGCAGCCGACATCCAGGATCCGCCGCCCGGCCACGTCTCCTGCCAGGTCCAGGATGGCGGGCCGCGTGTAGTAGCCGTTGATGAGGTTGGCCTCGGTCTCGGCCGCGTACGCCTCGGCGAAGCCGTCGTAGTCGTTGGCCACGGCCTGGCCGGCGGGCCCGGCGGAGTCCTCGATCGCGGGAGACATGCGGCCCATCCTGGCATAGTCGATCACCACGGGCGTGCCCAGATCCGATCGACACAGGGGACGAACCTTCCTGGCTCGGCGAGTGAGTTCTGGTGCCAGTTGAAGACGGCGTCGATGTCGTGAGAAGGGCCAAGCCGCCTGGTCCGCCTCGCGTCAGGCTCTCCCGATCGGCACCTTGGTGACGGGGAGGGTCATTGGTCGGCGCAGGTGGGCTGGGTTCTCTCAGACATGCAGGGTGGGCCGGTAGATGAGCTCCTGGGTGTGGCCGTCGAGCGTCCGGCTCTCGATCAGCTCCAGGTCGAAGTCGGCCGCACCCTGGAAGATCGGGTCCAGTCCGGTCTGACCTGTGATCACAGGGAAGAGCGTGACCTGGACGCGGTCGACCAGGCCGGCGGCCATCAGCGCCCGGTTCATCGACAGGCTGCCGTGCGAGCGCAAGGGCACCTCGGACTCCTCCTTGAGCCGGGCGACGACCTCGACGGCGTCACCGCTCACGACGGTGGCGTCCGGCCAGTCGAGGGGGCCTTCGAGAGTGGTCGACACCACCATCGCCGGCAGGCTCCTCATCCGGGTGACCCACGGGTCATGCACCTCGGACTCCTCGGCGTTCGAGGCCAGCATCCGCGCGAACGCCCGATACGTGTTGGCCCCGAAGACCATTCGCTGCTCCTCGCCGTACAGGGCGAGGCGGTGGGCGAGCAGCTCGGGGCCTTGTTTGCCCCAGTAGCCAGTCCAGTTGCCGCCGGCGGCACCGAAGCCGTCGAGGCTGGAAAAGACATCGAAGGTGTAGGTAGCGGTCATGATGCTCTCCTCGAGTGCGGTTGAATCGGGCGTGGATGCAGACTGCAAACCTCTGCGAAACTCGTCGCAGGTGGACTCCTGGAGTCTGGCCCTCGAACGCGACCCCAAAACTTCAACGCCTCGGCCACCGTCCGGCGCGGAACGGAAACCCCCACGGGCCCTGATGGATGGCGTGTCGGCGATCCCACCGCATGGACTTGATCAGCTTGGTGACGACAGGCCGTGTTGGATGGGCGCATGACCCCGATTGCTCTCACACGACTTCGTCAGGCCGTCTCCCGAACGGAAGACACCACTCGTGACCGTACCGCCACGGGACGGCGCCCACAGGACGCCGACGACCTCGTCGGCACCTTCGCCACGGACGGGGCACTCGGCTTCGATCCGTTCCCCTTCCTCCATGCCCTGCACAAGGCAGGCTCCCATGCCGTCGTCATCGGCCAGGTCGCCGGCATCATGCACGGCTCCACCGAACTGACCGGCGACCTCGACCTTCTGTGGGACGGCACGCCCGCGCAGGCCCGCGCCCTGCGCGAGGCCCTCGTCATCGCCGGGTGCGCCGAGCCGCCCGACCTCGACCACCCTCAGGTGGCCTATCAGGTGACCGGTGTCAGCGGAGACCTGTGTACGCCCGCCCTGGCCTGGGGCGGCCTCGACGTCGCCGCCAGCCTGACCCGAGCCGTGCATGCGGACGACCCCTCCGGCTTCACGGTTCGCTACGCCGCACTCGACGACCTCGTCCGCATGCGGCGGGCCCTCGGCCGGCCGAAGGACCACCGCCGCGCCGACGAACTCGAACGCCTGCGCACCTGACCGTCCCTGCCACGCGGGTGGGCGTAGGTGCGTGGGCACGCGTGCTGACACCAACACGGTGATCAACTCCGGCTCCGGCGACCGCCGACGTTGACCAGCGGTCCGCCGAGTGGCCAGGCCCTCAGCGGTGTGAGAGATCACGCCACGTCACAGGGCGATCCGCTGCAGGGTTTGCCCCTTCGCGCCGGTGAAGACGAGGCTCCGCACGTCAGGGGGATACTCGACGGCCCAAAGCCCGAGCCCTGGACCGACGCCCCGTCTGAGAGTGCCTGGAACCTTCCGCCCGTCCCTGGTGACAGCCGTCACTCCGTGGACGTCGTCCTTGGCGACGCCGAACCAGACGGGCACGAGGCGGAGCTTGCCCTGCCTGCGGGCGAACTCCTTGGCGGCGAGGGGCGGAAATCCGCTGCAGGAGCTACCGTTCGGCCCGCTCTCGCACAGGAAGAGCTCGTTCTTGCGGGGCGCGTCGCTCACCCACATCAGCAGCGGCGGCACGGAGGCGACCTTCCCCTTGGGGGGATACTCCTTCTTCAATTCCGCGAATCCCTTGTAGGTGGGCCGTGGCGTGGCCGTGACGGTGAGCGTGGCGGAGGGTGTGGCGGGCACGGCGACGGCGACGCCGTCCTGCCGCGGCCACGGGTGAACCGTCCCGTCCGCGAGGACGGCCGCGACCGTCGCCGCTACCGCCACCGAGGCCGTGGCCCCGGCGACGGCAGCACGACGACGTCTGCGCACGGCACGTCCCGCTGCCATGGCCCGGTTCGCGTCAACCGTGGTGGGCGGCTGCTCGTGCGTCGCCAGCGAGTCGAACATCTGCTTGACATCCATCAGTGGTCCTCCGTACGTGCGAGACGGGACTCCGGCGCGCCGAGCATCGAGCGCAGGGTGGCCAGGCCGCGGGCGGTCTGACTCTTGACGGTTCCGGTGGAGCAGCCGAGCGCGTGCGCGGTCTGTTCCACGCTCAGGTCGCAGTGAAAGCGGAGTACGAGGGTGGCGCGTTGGCGCGGAGGGACGGCGGCGAGGGCTCGGTTGATGTCCATGGCCATGTCCCGGTCGCCGGTTTCGAACGGCTGGTGGGATATCGCGGACGTCAGCCGTACCCGGGAGAACCAGCCCCCTCGCTGTTCGGCGAGGAAGACCCGGATCAGCATCACCCGTACGTAGGCGTCGAGGTCATCGGCGACTCGCGCCTGGCGCCATTTGACGTAGAGCCGCGTGATCGCTGTCTGCACCAGGTCGTCGGCGCGGTGCCAGTCCTGGCACAGCGGGTAAGCGATCTTCCGCAACCAGGACAGCCGGCCGCTCACGTAGGCGGTGTACTCCTCGTCAAGGCTCATGGGTCTCCCAGATTGATGGCTTCACATCCCAGAAGATGCTTCCGGCCCGGGCGCCGGTTGCATGGGACGGGCAGGCTCGGATCGCCGGGTGGCGTTCGGCAGCGGGTGCGGGGTCGGGCCAACCGGTCCTACAGGGCGGTCGCGGGCTGTGCCGGATCGCCTGGGCCGTCGCGTCGCCCGCGGTACGGCCGGCGAGGGGAGCGCCATGACGCGGGCGGGAGCAGCGTGGGAAGCAGGCCGAGGAGTTGCTCGCGGGGCACCGGGCCCGCGTGGAGCGCCGAACCACAAGCGGCGAGCCGGTCGGCGGGGTGGGCCCGCTCATACAGGCCGGTGTCGATCACGGCCCCGACGCCGGCGTGAACGGCCCCTCCGTGGTCGTGGCGAGGTCGGGCGCGCAGCCCGGCGCGGAACCGCCGGGGGCGCGTCGCCGGCGGGATGGTCCAGGAGACCCTCATCCAGCGGATCTCCCGCGCTGATGGCGGCCTGCCGGGCGAGGTCCGGCAGGCGCTGCCGGTGCGCCCGGCAGCGCCTTCGTTCGCGTCGTCGCCGCGGCGCTGGCCTGCGGGTCAGGAGAACCGCGGCGCTGGTCTGCGGGTTCAGAGATGTGGGCAGGTCGTGGACCGCGCTCAGGACCCGGCCCGGAGATCAGGCCAGGGTACGGTTGATCGCGTTCACCACGCTGGTGGCCATGGCCTGGTGGCCCGCGGCGTTGGGATGCAGGCCCGCCGAGTCCACGCCCTCCATCGGCTCCATCCACCGGACTCCGATGGGCTTGCACAGGTCGTGCCCTATCGAGCCGGTGTAGGTGTCGACGAAGCCGGCGCCGTTGGCCGTCGCGCGGCCGGCGAGCATGGTGTTGAGGCGTTTCTCCACATCCCGCAGCCAGGGCGCGTCGCCCCTGGCGATGGGGACGGTCGCGTAACAGTTGCTCCCGTCGTCCGGCATGATGACGGGATATCCCACGACGAGGACGCGCGCGTCCGGTGAGCGCCGCCTGATGTCCTGGAGCACGGTGTCGATCTTGGCCGCGGTGGTCTTGAGGCGCTGGTCGAGCTGGTCGATGCCGGCGATCGTGTAGCTGGCCTTGCAGGGCGAACCGCTGGGGTTGAGCTTTCCGAGGAGGACGCAGCGGGCGATGATGCCGCTGACGTTGATGTCGTTGCCGCCGATGCCGAGGGTGACCAGGTCGGTCGTCGGCCGCAGGGCGTCGAGCTGGGGCGGCGCCGTGCCCTGGGAGTTGGTCATGTGCGCCGTGGTCGCGCCCGCGCAGCTCACGTCGCCCAAGGCGGGCACGGCGATCGCGGCCGCTGTCAGCGTGGGGTAGTTCCGGTCGGAACGGCCGCAGTTGGCGTCCGTCTCATTGGGGATTCCCGGCCCCGCGGTGTAGGAGTCGCCGAGTGCCACGTAGTGGGCGACGGAGGTATCACGGACGGAGGCTTGAGCGGCCGGCGCCGCGGTCGTCGCCAAAGCGACCACCGCGGCCACCGCGACGAGTGTCTTCCTGTGCCGTTGACTGACTGCGGGCATGGCCACCTCACTGAACCCTGTCGAGGACGAAGAGCAGGGACGCACGCGGCGCGGAGCCGGTGCGTGAGCGGAACGAACGCCGTGCGCACAGCGTGAACGGCGGGCTACGCCGCCTTTACCTACCAAGTGGTAAGAATGGCTCCGGGAGTGCCTCACGTCAAGATCTCCGGAACGGCCGGCTGCCGGGAGTGCGTGGGGCCGGAGGAAGGCGGGCGTCGCCACCCGGGTCGACGATCAGCGACGTCGACGCCTCAAACGTCCGGCAAAATCTCAGGGGTCTCCAGGGCAGCGCGGTGCCCTGTCCTCAAAAAACCGACCATATTGCCGGCACCTGGGGCCGTCCTCCTGCTAAAGTCCACCGATTTTCAGCTCAGAGGGGGTCTCCTCGACGGCCTCGCCGGCCGTTTCCGCGACGTTGACACGCGGTCAAGGCCGGGGGTTACCTGGGGTTGACAGCCCAGATCGCCGTGGACCGGCGACAGGTCGCGGTGCTGCCGGGAAACGAGGCTTGATCTCCGGTGGGAGTGCCTATGGCAACCTACGAGTACCGTTGCGCCGATTGCGGGCGATTCGAGGTGCACCTGCCGATCGGCAGTGCTCCGACGGTCTGCGACTGCCCCGAGTGCCACCGCGCGGCCCGTCGTGTCTTCTCCTCGCCCCATCTGACCAGGGTGCCCCCGACGCTGTCTGCCGCGCTCAGCCGGGAGGAGCAGAGCCAGGAAGCCCCCGAGGTCGTCACGAGCCTGCCTCCCAGGCAGCGCCGGCGGCCGGCGCATCCGGCGGTGTCACGCCTGCCCCGCCCTTGATCAACACAACAGTGTGTCCACGTGCGCTCGGACCGGCCACGCACGGAGATCCGCAGTATCTGGACGCCGCCTCGGATGTACGAGCCCGTGGACGATGCCGCCAATAGAAACCACCCATCACAGGCACTAGGAGGCGCGTCGCTGATGGGAGCTGTCGGACTGCTTTACGTCGGCGCGGTGCTCTTCCTCAACGGGATGATGCTCCTGGGGAAGGTCGAGCCACGCGCGACGGCTATCTTCAATCTCTTCGTCGGAGCCCTGCAGGTGGTCACGCCCACGGTGCTGATCATCGCCAATCTGAGCAGGCCCGCCGAGATCCTCGGCGCGTCGGGCATCTACCTCTTCGGCTTCACCTACCTTTACGTCGGGATCAATCTGCTCGGCGGTTTCGACTCCACGGGAGTTGGCTACTTCTCCCTGTTCGTGGCCGTCATGGCGCTCGGATACGCGTACGCGAACTTCCAGATTCTCGGCGACCCCGCGTTCGGCGTCATCTGGCTCTACTGGTCCTTCCTGTGGTTCCTCTTCTTCGTGTTGCTGGGCTTGAAACACGAACAGATCACCAGGTACACGGGCTGGGTCACCGCGATCCAGGGATGGGTCACGGCGGCGATCCCGGCGTTCATGATCCTGACCGGCTACTGGCGGAACACCAACCTCATCGCGGTCATCCTCGCCGTGTTCGGCCTGGTGGTGTTCATCGGGCTGTGGCCGCTCACACGAGGACGGGAACCCGCGGCAGCGGCACCGAGCCCGGGTGACGAGGCGGTGGGTGCCCGGGAGCACAGGCACCGCCCCCGCTGGACCTGACACGGAGACCCGAAGAGTTGGAGAGGCGGTGATGCGACGCGGTCATGCCTGAGATTCAGCACGCATCCAAGAAGGACACTCATCATGCCGAACGTCGTATTCAGCATCGATCAGTCGATGTCAATGCGAGATCAGAAAATACCAGGGCATAACCGATGGCACCCAGACATTCCTGTGGCCGACATGGTGCGCCCTGGGGACGAGTTCCGAGTCGAATGCAGGGAATGGACCGACGCCCAGATCGGCAACAACGACTCCGCGAACGACGTACGGGACGTCGACCTCAGTGTCGCGCACGTCCTGAGCGGACCCATCGGGGTGGACGGAGCCGAGCCTGGCGACCTCCTGGTCGTCGACATCCTTGATCTCGGCCCTGTTCCACAGCAGGTCGGCGGAGCGCCAGGCCAGGGGTGGGGGTACACCGGCGTGTTCGCCAAGGCCAACGGCGGTGGATTCCTGACCGACTACTTCCCTGACGCCTACAAGGCGATCTGGGACTTCCACGGCCAGGTCGCCACGTCCCGCCACCTGCCGGGTGTGCGCTACACCGGCATCACCCACCCCGGGCTGTTCGGCACCGCGCCGTCAGCGGATCTGCTCGCGACCTGGAACCGTAGGGAGCAGGCTCTCATCGACACGGATCCGCAGAGGGTGCCGCCGCTCGGCCTGCCACCGCTGGCCGAGAACGTCATCTCCGGCACGGCAAGCGGCGAGGTGGCGCAGCGGATCGCCGCCGAGGGAGCCCGCACGGTTCCCGCGCGGGAGAACGGGGGCAACCACGACATCAAGAACTTCACCCGAGGAGCCAGGGTCTTCTACCCGGTCCACGTGAAGGACGCCAAGCTTTCCGGAGGTGACCTGCACTTCAGCCAGGGTGACGGAGAGATCACCTTCTGCGGCGCGATCGAGATGGGCGGTTTCATCGACTTCCACGTCGACCTCATCAAGGGCGGCATGGAGAAGTACGGTGTCACCACCAACCCGATCTTCATGCCCGGCAACGTCGAGCCGCGTTACTCCGAGTTCCTCTCCTTCATCGGGATCTCGGTCGACCCCGACACCGACACCAACTACTACCTCGACGCGACGGTGGCCTACCGCAGGGCCTGCCTCAACGCCGTCGAGTACCTCAAGAAGTGGGGCTACACCGGCGAACAGGCCTACCTGCTCCTCGGCTCGGCCCCGATCGAAGGGCGTGTCAGCGGGATCGTCGACATCCCCAACGCATGCTGCTCGCTCTACCTGCCCACCGCGATCTTCGACTTCGACGTACGGCCGACCATGGAGGGGCCGGTCAAGAAGGAGCGCGGACAGTGCGCGGTGACGAGCTGATCGCCGCCGCATGACGGACCCGGTCACCGTGCCCGAAGCGGTGGCCGGGCTCGCATGCCTAAAATCTCGGCCTGTTTCTCGTCAAGGTTCTCCGTACGCCGCGATCGTGGTGTCGCGACGTGCACCCCTCTAGACACGCGGGAAGCGGGCCGTCGAGCGTGCCGGGCGCCTTCGCCTACGGTCAAGAACAAGACACCGAGTACGAAAAAGGCGCAAAACTTCGGTTACCCTTCGCGTATCTGTAAAACCCGCCATGCCCCCTGGGCAACTCCCGAACAGGTGTGCGAGCCTGCCACTTCGAAGGGTTGATCGATGACAAACGACGCCGTGTGGGTCCGAAACGTGACGGGCATCCAACTGCACCACACCACGGACCTCCAGGACGCCAGCCGATTCCTCGGCAATGCGGTGATGGCACTACGGGCCGCGCACGTACGAACCGGCGACGACCGGTACTCCGACCTCGCCGCCCAGCTCAAGGCCATGGTGGCGGAGACGCGGACGTTGGAGACCCAGGCCAGGGCGCGCATGCACGGTCTCCACTCCGAGGACCCTGACCAGTTCGTCCGCTGCCGTGAAGGCGAAGAGCCGTGGCCCGACGAGATTCAGGCGGGTTTCGTTCCGCGCCACACCTGCAACGACCGGTGCCTGTATCACGACCACGACGTCCTCGACGCCATCATGCAGTGCATCTGCGGGCGTCCCCCGTGCCGGGCGTGCGCCATCGCCGGTACACCGTGAGGTGAACCGCCGCCGGGCGTCCCAGCCCGGCGGCTCCGAGCAGGTGATCGGCCGGAGGCTCCGGTCAACGGCAGCGGCGGTGCACCTCGTCCACCCGCTCGGTGATCCCGCTCCGATCGAGGTGTTCCAGCAGCGGCACCGCGACCCTCCTGCTGGTGTCGAGGGCGCGCCTGGCCTCGCTGACGGTGAAGGGCTGCGGCAGCCGCCTCAGCAGCTCCGCCGCCCTGGCGTCCGCGCCGGGCAGCAGCACGACGCCTTCGGCCACGCGCAGCAGGCTCCCCGCCCGTACGGCCGCCGCCACCTCCCTGACGCCCAGCCCCAGCTGGGTCAGCCGCCAGGCCTCCGGCGCCTGGAAGGGATGGGCGGACAGCTCCGCCTTCAGCCGCTCGACAGCCCTGGCCACCGGCGCGGGCAGCCCGGAAGGCCGGGTGAGGATCCGGCCCCCTGCGACCGTGAACGGCGGCCGTACCAGCGCGGAGACCAGCCTCCGGTCGGGCAGGGCGAGCTCGTGCCTGGCCGCTTCGAGCGGCATGCCGGGATCCAGCGGGTGCTCGGCCGCGTACCGCAGGGCCACCTCGGTCAGTCGCCTGGCCAGCTCCTCCCAATGCTCAGGGCTGGCGTACCAGTCGTCGCAGACCGGGCGGCGACCGCCCAGCTCCCCCACCATGGCGATCAGGTCGGCCGCTCGCAGCAGCCGATGGAGGCGCAGGGCGGAGGCCGCGTCCGGCGTGGCCGGCTCCAGCCTCGCGGCGCGCGCCCGCGCCGCGCCCCTGCGGCCGTGCGCCAGGTCGCGCACGTCGAGCACGCTCACCCCTGCCAGCACCCGCACCTCGCTCCGGTCGCGGCCCGGGTCTCGCAGCAGCAGCACGTCTCCGAGGTGGAGCGGGAGCGGGGCGGCCAGGCGCAGCCGCACGATGCCGGCGCCGAGCGGCCGCACCTCGCACGCCACCGCCGCCGACCCGATGTGCGCGGTGAGCCGCCCTGGCAGGCGCCGCTCCTCGCCCCCGTCGCCCTTCTCGCTCGGCCCGCGGCCGGAGTCCCGGAGCGCCCCGACGGGTGAGAGCCGGACGTCGACCAGGTCCGTGGAGGTCCATCTGCCTGGTGTGACCAGGGCTCGGCCTCGTTCGGGAAGAGCGCGGCCCCGCAGGTTCACCGCGACCCTGGCGACGCCGGTCACCGCGGGCAGTGGCTCCTTGAGGGACTCCAGCGCCCGGACCCGTACCGGTTCGCCGCCGAGCGCCAGCTCGTCACCCACCGAGATCGTGCCCTCGGGCAGGGTCCCGGTCACGACCGTGCCGCTGCCCGTCACGGTGAACACCCTGTCGATCCACAGCCGGACCGGCGCCTCGGGATCGGGCGCGGGCAGCCCTGCGACCAGCCGCTCCAGCGCCGCCCTCAGCTCGCCGAGCCCCTGGCCGGTACGCCCGCTCACCCCCACCGCCTCGACGCCGCCCGCCCCGGCCGCCTCCCCCGCTCCACCCAGCCCGGCGGCGGCCAGGCGGTTGCTTGCCTGCTCGATCGCCGGGGCGGGGTCGGCGAGGTCGGCGCGCGTCACCGCGAGCAGGCAGTGCCGTACGCCGAGGGCCTCCAGCGCCACCAGGTGCTCCTCGGACTGCGGCATCCAGCCCTCGTCCGCGGCCACCACGAACATGACGGCCGGCACGGGGCCCACCCCGGCCAGCATCGTGGCGAGAAACCGCTCGTGGCCTGGAACGTCCACGAAGGCGAGGCGCCGCCCCGAGGGCGAAGTCGTCCAGGCGTAGCCCAGCTCGATCGTCAGCCCCCGCCGCCGCTCCTCCTCCAGCCGGTCGGGCTCCATCCCGGTGAGCGCCCGCACCAGCGTGGACTTGCCGTGATCGACGTGACCCGCCGTGGCGACGACGTGCATCAGCCGCTCGCCTCGAGGATCGCGCGGGCCACATCGCCGTCCCGGTCGCCGGGAACGGTGCGCAGGTCGAGCAGCAGCCTCCCGCCCTCGATCCGGCCGACGACCGGCGGCTCGCCGGTTCGCAGCGGTACGGCGAGCCGCTCGGGCAGGCTCACGGCGGCGCTCGGCAGCGTGACGCCGGGCGCTCCCCCGCCCCCCACGGCGGCCTCGCTCGGCACGGCTCTCGCGTCGACTCCCGCACCGGCCAGCGCGCCGGCGAGCGCCGCTGCCCGGTCGCCGAGCGCCGCCGGATCGGCGTACAACGCCTGTCGGACAGGGACGGCGGGACCCCTGAGAGTGGCCTCCAGCGCCGCCAGCGTCAGCTTGTCGACGCGCAGCGCGCGGGCGAGCGGGTGCCGTCTGCACCGTTCGACCAGGTCACGGCGGCCGAGGAGGAGCCCCGCCTGCGGACCGCCGAGCAGCTTGTCGCCGCTGGCGGTCACGAGATCCGCCCCGGCCTCGAGCACGGTCGTCGCGTCCGGCTCGGCGGGCAGCAGCGGCTCGCGGGTGAGCAGGCCCGAGCCGATGTCGGCCACGACGGGCACGCCGAGCGCGGTCAGCTCCGACACCTCGGCGGAGCCGGTGAACCCCTCGATCAGGAAGTTCGACGGGTGCACCTTGAGCACGCATCCGGTCTCCGGTCCCACGGCCGCCGCGTAGTCGCGGTAGGAGGTGCGGTTGGTGGTGCCCACTTCGCGCAGCCGCGCCCCTGTGGAGACGAGCAGGTCGGGGATGCGGAACCCGTCGCCGATCTCCACCAGCTCGCCGCGGCTGATCACGATCTCCCGGCCCGCGGCGAGCACGGTGGCCGCCAGGACGAGCGCGGCGGCGTTGTTGTTGACGACGTGCACGTCCTCGGCGGCCGGCACGGCGCGCGTGAGCGCGTCCAGCGCGCCCCGCCCGCGACGGGCCCTGGCGCCGGTCTGAAGGTCGAACTCCACGTCGGCGGCGCCCGCCGCGCCCGCCATCGACTCGACCGCGGCGGGCGACAGCGGCGCCCTGCCGAGGTTGGTGTGGATCAGCACGCCGGTCGCGTTGATCACCGCGCGCAGGCTCGCGGTCTGTGGCGGGAGCGCCGCCACGGCCGCGTCCGCGACCTGCTCGGGGCCGATCTCGCCGAGTCGCGCCCGCTGCTGGGCCCGCGACACCGCGTCCTTGACGACCGACCTGCCCAGCCGCCCGCCCGCCGCGACCAGCCGCGGGTCGGCGAGCACGGCGTCGGTACGTGGCACGTGCCTTCGTGGATCCACTCTTCGAAAATAGAGCGGAGGCGGACGGGAATCGAACCCGCCAGGCCGAGGACCTCGGCCTCGTCGGTTTTGAAGACCGCGGGGGCCACCAGGCGCCCACACGCCTCCAAGGGAGAACATACTCGCAGGTGGGTAGGGGCTGAAGCGGCACACACCGTCGCGATCCACCTGAGGACGCCATGACATTCAGCACCCGGCAGGGGCAGGACACGATCCGGCTGACGCAGTACGCGCACGGGGGCGGCTGCGCCTGCAAGATCCCGCCCGGCGAGCTGGAGGCCGTCGTGGCGGGGCTGGTCGGCCGGCCCGTGGCCTCCCCCGCCGGCGAGTTGCTCATCGGTCTCGACGACGGGGACGACGCCGCGGTGGTCCGCGTCGACGGCGGCCGGGCGATCGTGGCCACCGCCGACTTCTTCACGCCCGTGGTGGACGACCCCTACGACTGGGGCCGCATCGCGGGGGCCAATGCCCTGTCGGACGTCTACGCGGTGGGCGGGGAGCCCCTGGTGGCGGTCAACCTGCTCGGCTGGCCCAGGCAGACGCTGCCGCTGGAGCTGGCGAAGGAGGCGCTGCGCGGCGGCCTGGACGCGGCGGGGGCCGCGGGCTGCCACGTCGCGGGGGGCCACAGCGTCGACGACCCGGAGCCGAAGTACGGCATGGCCGTCACCGGCCTGGCCGATCCCGAGCGGCTGCTGCGCATCGGCGGCGGCAGGCCCGGGCTGCCGATCAGCCTCACCAAGCCGCTCGGCATCGGGGTGCTCAACACCCGGCACAAGGCGACCGGCGAGGTGTTCCCGCAGGCGGTCGCCGCGATGACCGAGCTGAACCGCGACGCCTCCAGGGCCGCGCTGGCCGCCGGAGCGGTGTGCGCCACGGACGTGACCGGGTTCGGCATGCTGGGCCACCTCTACAAGCTGGCCAGGGCGAGCGGGGTCACGGCCGTGGTCGACGTGGCGGCCGTGCCGTACCTGGAGGGGGCCCGTGAGGCGGCCCGCGACGGCCACGTCAGCGGCGGCAGCCGACGCAACCTCGACTGGGTGCGTCCCTGCCTCGACCCCGGCGGCTTCGGCGAGGAGGACCTGCTGCTGCTCGCCGACGCCCAGACCTCCGGTGGCCTCCTGGTGGCAGGCGAGATCCCCGGTGCGCCGGTCATCGGCGAGCTCGTCCCGCTCTCCGGCTCTCACCTGCGACTGCGCTGAACGCCGGCGGCGGAGGGTCAGGCGGGTCGCTCGCCGTCGAGGCGCTGTCTCTGGGGCACGACCGTGTACTTCGGGTCGGCGGCCGAGGCTCGGCCCGCCGCCAGGATGCCGAAGCGGGTGAACAGGGCGCCGGCCGTGAGGGCGAGACCGGACAGCGCGGTGACCGTACGGCTGCGCCCGGCGACCGCGGCGAGCAGGCCGCCGCCGGCCGTCAGCGCGCGGGCCGAGCGCATCAGGCGGCCCGCCCTCCCCTGCCGGTACGGCTCGCCTGCCGTCCCCAGCCTGCGCTCCATCACCACGCCCGACACGGTCTCCATGGCGGCCCCGAGCACCGCCACCGCACGGGCGGGCCCCGCCTCCGCACGGGGCGTCGCCAGCATGCCCAACGCCCCGGCGCTGGCCAGGGCGCTCCCCGCGAACAGGAACGGCAGCTCCCTGTACGCCTCGTGCCAGGCGGGCACGGCGGTGTCGGCGACCAGGACGGCGGTGTAGGTGGCGGTCAGCGGCCCTGTCACACCCGTGGCGAGGAGCGCCGCGTCACCCACGACGGGCAGGATCCCGGTCAGCTCGGAGGAGGCGGCGACCGCCGACAGCCCGCCCTGGGCGGCCAGGATCCATGAGCCGACACTCATCGGCGAGGTCGGTTTGAACACCCGCAGCATGTTGAGGAACCGTTCGGGCCTGCCCAGCTCGGCGGCGAGGAGGCCGGCGCCGGCGGCCGCCCCGAGCGCCGCCGCGACCCGCGTGGTGCGCGCGAGCCGGTGGTGCCCGGTGAACCCCGCCACCACGGCCATCATCGACGAAACCCCGGACAGACCTCCCAGGTAGAGATAGGTCGGCATGTGAGGTTCGTGCCAGATCGGAGCCTTGATCACCGGCCGCCCGTAGTACGAGCGGAACTCGGCCTCCGGCACCATCGACCGCTCCCGCGTCACCGCCGCCCCCCGTCACGCAATCCCGCGAAGGCCACCGCCACCGCCCCCGCCACGGACAGCGCCGCGGCCCCCGCCCAGCGCCACATGGACGGCAGGTCGCGGGTGGTCACGACCGGATCAGGGGGCAGGCCGTACACCTCGGGCTCGTCCAGCAGCAGGAAGAAGGCCCCCGCGCCGCCCACCCCGTCGTCCGGGCTCTCGCCGTACAGCCGGGCCTCGGAGTGCCCGTCGGCGTGCAGGCGCTCCAGCCGGTCCTCGGCCCGCTCCCTGAGCTCGTCGAGCGGGCCGAACTGGATCGAGTCGGTCGGGCAGGCCTTGGCGCACGCCGGTTCGAGGCCCCCGCGCTGCCGGTCGTAGCACATCGTGCACTTCCAGGCCCGCCCGTCGCCCTCCCTGCGGTCGATCACCCCGAACGGGCAGGCCGGCACGCAGTAGCCGCAGCCGTTGCAGATGTCCTCCTGTACCACCACCGTGCCGAACTCGGTCCGGAACAGCGCGCCGGTCGGGCACACGTCCAGGCACGCGGCGTGGGTGCAGTGCTTGCACACGTCCGACGACATCAGCCAGCGATCGACGCCGTCGCCCTCGTCCTCCTTCATCCGCACGGTGCGCGTCTGCTCGATGAAGGCCACGTGGCGCCAGGTGCTCGCCCCGAGCTGCCCGGTGTTGTCGTAGGAGGTCGCCTCGAACACGAACCCGTCGTCGGGCAGCTGGTTCCACTCCTTGCAGGCCACCTCGCAGGCCTTGCAGCCGATGCAGACGCTGGTGTCGGTGAAGAAGCCCATCCGCTCAGTCATGGCGGTACACCTCCAGCAGGTCGAGCGCCGCCCGGCCCCTCGGCCGCCTTCCGGGACGTACGTCGCAGGTCACGGCCTTGCTCTCCTGGATGTAGACGTTCGGGTCGAGCACCAGCGGCAGCAGGTCGTTGGTGACGTCGCCGGTCACCAGGCCGCCGCCGCCCCACCCCCAGTGGTAGGGCAGGCCGACCTGATGGACCGTCCTGCCCTGGATCCGCAGCGGCCGGACCCTGCCGGTGACCAGCACCCTGGCCTCGATCACGGTACGGCTGGTCACGATCGTGGCCCAGCCGCCGTTGACCAGCCCGAGCTCGGCGGCGAGCTCGGGGGAGACCTCGCAGAACAGCTCGGGCTGCAACTCGGCGAGGTAGGCCAGCGGCCGGCTCATGGCGCCCGCCGTGTGGTGCTCGGTGAGCCTGTAGGTGGTCAGCACGTAAGGGAAGCGAGGCGACCCGGGCGGGTTGTAGGGGCTTTCCTGACGCGCGTAGATCCGGCGCGCGGGGTTGGACTGCTGACCGTACAGCGGGTTGCGGACCGGCGACTCGTGCGGCTCGTAGTGGGCGGGCAGCGGCCCGTCGGCCAGACCCGCCGGCGCGTACAGCCAGCCCTTCCCGTCGGACTGCATGATGAACGGGTCGGTCCCCGCCAGCGCGGCCTCGGCCCTGGCGCCTTCGGGCGGCACGTAGTCCGGCGGCTTGTTCCGCTCGAAGTCGGGCACGTCGTGCCCGGTCCACTCGCCGCGCTCCGCGTCCCACCAGACGTAGGCCTTGCGCTCGCTCCACGGGCGGCCCTCGGGGTCGGCGGAGGCCCTGTTGTAGAGAATCCGCCTGTTGGCCGGCCAGGCCCAGCCCCATTCGGGCGCCACGGGCGTCTGCTCCCTCCCTGGCCTGCGCCGGGCGGCGTGGTTGACCTCGCCTGCGTAGACGCCGCAGTAGATCCAGCAGCCGCACGCGGTGGACCCGTCGGGCCTGAGCTGGGTGGAGGACGACAGCGCCCGCCCGTCGGGGCCCACACCGTTGATCTCGCGGAGCACGGCCGCCGCCGAGGGGTCCCGGTGCTCGCCCTCCTCCGGGTAGTCCCATGTCAGCTCGCGCAGCGGCCGGTCGATCTCGTCCCCGGTCAGCCGCTCGCGCAGGAGCCTGCCGAGGTGGTAGTAGAACCACAGGTCGCTGCGGCAGTCGCCGACCGGGTCGAGCGCCTTCTCCCGCCACTGCAGGAGCCGCTGCGTGTTGGTGAAGGTGCCCTCCTTCTCCACGTGGCTCGCGGCGGGAAGGAAGAACACCTCGGTGGCGATGTCCTCCGTGCGCATCTCCCCGGTCTCGAGCTCAGGACCGTCCTTCCAGAACGTGGCCGTCTCCACCAGCGTCAGGTCGCGCACCACCAGCCAGTCGAGGTTGGCCAGGCCGAGGCGCTGGGCACGGCCGCCCGAGGAGCCGACCGCGGGGTTCTCCCCCACCACGAAGTAGCCCTTCACCGTCCCGTCGATCTGGCCCATCACGGTCGTGTAGTGGCCGTGGTCGCCGGTCAGGCGCGGCAGGTGGTCGAAGCAGAAGTCGTTCTCCTCGGTGGCCGCCTCTCCCCACCAGGCCTTGAGCAGGCTCACCAGGTAGGAGCGCCGGTTGCCCCAGAAGCCGGTCTCGCCGCCCTCGCGTTCCAGGTAGTCGTCCAGGTTCTCGTGCCGGTGGGCGTGGGGCATGGCCAGGTAGCCCGGCAGGATGTTGAACAGCGTCGGGATGTCGGTCGAGCCCTGAATGCTCGCGTGCCCGCGCAGCGCCAGGATGCCGCCGCCGGGACGGCCCATGTTGCCCAGCAGCAGCTGGAGGATCGCGGCGGTGCGGATGTACTGCGCGCCCACCGTGTGCTGGGTCCAGCCGACGGAGTACACCCACGCGGTGGTGCGCTCCCTGCCGGAGTTGGCGGTGATCGCGTCGGCGAGTTCGGCGAAGTCCTCCGGCGGGATGCCGCACAGCCGCTCCACCAGCTCCGGGGTGTAGCGGGCGAAGTGCCGCCTGAGGATCTGGTAGACGCAGCGCGGGTGGCGAAGCGTCGGGTCCTTCGGCGGGCTGGGGTGCGCGGCGGCGCCGCCGGAGCCGTAGCGGTCCGCCCCCGCGGCCTGGGCGTGGTGCAGGCCGCCCTCCAGTGTCTCGCCCGGCGCCTGCTCGCCTGTGCTCTCGTACGACCAGCTCTTCGGGTCGTACGTACGCGTCTCGGGATCGAAGCCGGAGAACAGCCCGTCGAGGTCCTCGGTGTCCCTGAAGTCCTCGGAGACGAGGGTGGCGGCGTTGGTGTAGGCCAGCACGTACTCGCGGAAGACCAGCTCGTTGGCGAGGACATGGTTGATCAGGGCGCCGAGCAGCACGATGTCGCTACCCGCGCGGATCGGCAGGTGGCGGTCTGCCAGCGCGCTGGTCCTGGTGAAGCGCGGGTCCACATGGAAGACCTTCGCTCCCCGCGCCCTGGCCTCCACCACCCACTGGAAGCCCACCGGATGGCATTCGGCCATGTTGGAGCCTTGGATGACGATGCAGTCCGCACCCGCCAGGTCCTGCTGGAAGGTCGTCGCGCCGCCACGCCCGAAGCTGGTCCCCAGACCGGGGACGGTGGAGGAGTGTCAAATACGCGCCTGGTTCTCCACCTGGATCGCGCCGAGGGCGGTGTACAGCTTCTTCATCAGGTAGTTCTCTTCGTTGTCGAGCGTCGCCCCGCCCAGGCCGGCGATGCCCAGCGTGCGGCGCACGACCTTGCCCTCATGGGTCTGCTGCCAGGTGTCCCTTCGCGTCCTCAGCACCCGCTCGGCGATCATGTCCATCGCGGCGCCGAGGTCGAGCCGCTCCCACTCCGTGCCGTACGGCCTGCGGTACAGCACGTGGGTCTGGCGGCCCGGATGGGTGACGAGCTGTTTGCTGGCCGAGCCCTTGGGGCACAGCCGGCCACGTGAGATGGGCGAGTCGGGGTCGCCCTCGATCTGGCTGACCCGGCCGTCCTTGACGTAGACGAGCTGGCCGCAGCCGACCGCGCAGTAGGGGCAGACCGAGCGGGCGACTCTGTCGGCCTCTTCGGTGCGCGGCCTCAGGGCGTCGGTGCGCGCCGAGCGCGCGGCGTCGCTCCTGCCGTCCTCTCCCTTGAGCTGCCGGAGCACCGGCCACCGGGAGAACCACCTCCCACCTGCCATAATGCGCATCCTGCCCCGGTCTGTCCGGCTTAACCGTAGGCGCGCGGCCGGAGGCAGGGGTGTCAGGCGGGTGGGCGGTGGTGGCGCCGGTAGTGACGCGCGCCCCTGGCCCGGTTGCCGCAGGCGGCTGAGCACCATTCCCTGCGGGGATGGTTCTTGAGGAAGTACAGGACGCATCCGGGGCCCTGGCAGGCGCGCAGCCGTAGCCGGTCGTCCTGTCCGAACAGGACGACGGCCTCCTCGGCGATCGCCGAGACGATGGCGGCAGCCGCCTGGCCGCTGGTGCGGGTCTGCAGGGTGGGAGGGCCACCGGGTGTCCAGACCAGCGCCGACCAGCGCGGCAGCGCGCCGGCGGCCTCGTTGACCGCGGTGACGGCGGCCTGCAGGTCGCTCGTCGCCGAAGCCGCCGCGGAGCGCGGATCACCGGTGGCCTCGGCGGCCAGCCGGCGCAGCGCATCGCGCAGGCGGACCAGCCGCCGGGTCAGCTGGTCGAGGTCGCCGGGCGGCAGGGCGTCGAGGTCGGCGAGGCTCACGTGGTCCAGGCTCGGGGCGACGGCGCGCAGCCAGGCCAGGGCGGCGGCGGGATCGTCCAGCGCGTCGTGGACGCCGTCGCGGTCGGCCCAGACCGTGTTCATCAGCTCCACCGGCAAGGGCTCGCCCAGGAGCGGCGCGCGGGTTCGCATGCCGCCACCCTACCCACCCCTCTAACGGTTGAATTCGCCTCCATCCGTTGGCGTCTTCGTCGGCGTCGGCCCTCTCGCTCCATGAACCCGGATGGCCTCAGCTCGTGGGACGCGCAGAGCTGACCGGTGGGGACGGCGTGAACCAGCGCAGGACGTTGATCTTTTCGGCATCGCCGGCGGCGGCCCTCTTGCGGACCTGCCGCGCCCGTGGTCATGCTCGGTTTCCCAGCACGAGTCGATCTCGGGAGGCGCGGTGCCCACCAACGACCCCGGTGTCTCCCGCCGGAGCGGGCCGTGACGGTGACGGCGATGCCTTCGGCGCGGCGCGGGAAGTCGGTCTCCGGGCGGGTGCGCACGCTGACCGGGCTGTCCCTGCTGACGCTGACACTGCTGCTGGCCGCGATCCTGGGCGGCGCGGCGAGTACGGGCTCCGGCCTGCGCACCATCGGGCACGACGCCGGGCCGCAGGTGCTCGCCACGACGGGCCTGCATCGGCAGATGTCGGAGATGGACGCGCTGGTGGCCGAGACCCTGCTGCTGGGCAGGGAGTACGGCCCGCAACAGCAGGCCGACCTGACCGGCTACGACCAGCGGCGGCTGGAGATCTCCGAGAGCCTGCTCAAGGCCTACCGGCTGGCCCTGGACGACCCCGTCGAGCAGCGCACGGTCGAGTCGCTGATCGAGGGGCTGGGCCGCTACGAACGGCTGGCGGCCCAGGCCCGGCTGCTGGATGTGCAGTCAGAGCACACCGCGGGACAGCCGCCCGACCACGTCGTCGAGGCCTATCAGAGGGCCACCGACCTCATGCACCGCGAACTGCTCCCCCAGGCCTACAACCTGACCCTGGAGACCGGGACGATCGTCAGGCGCGCGCACGACGCCGAGCGCTCGGCCACCTCGCTGGCCCGCACCGCCGTCATCGTCACCGGGCTGCTCGCGCTGGCCTGCCTGCTGGGCCTGCAGGCCTACCTGACCAGCAGGTTCCGCAGGGTCTTCGCGCCGGCCCTGGTGGTCGCCACCGTGCTCACCGCGGCCGGCCTGGTGACCGGCACGGCCCTGCTCAACCGGCAGGGCCAGGCGCTGGAGGAGGCCAAGCGCCGCGGTTTCGACTCGGTCCTCACCCTGACCAGAGCACGGGCGATCAGCAGGAGCATGCACGGGGACCAGAGCCGCTACCTGCTCGACCGCTTCCGCAAGGACACCTATGAACACACCTTCCTGGACAAGTCCAGGACGATCGCAGCCGTGGAGTCCACCAGCCTGCCCGACTACCAGAGCAAGCTGCGCGCGAACTTCCAGGGACTGCTCGGCGGACTGACGGGCCAGGACCGCGAGCGACTCTTCGCCGTCTACCAGAGGTTCCAGCAGGCCGACGCGCGAATGCGGACCATGCGGGCCGAAGCGGCGATCAAGTTCTGGGACGGCGAGCTCACCCAGGCCTACGAGAGCTACGACAGGGTGCTGGAGGAGCTGGTCCGGCGGCACGAGTCCGACTTCGAGCGCGCCATCGACAGCGGCGACGGGGCTCTGGAGACGCTGTGGCGGTCGGTCCCCGCCGGGCTGGCCGCCGGCGCCCTGCTCGTGCTGGTCGGTGTCTGGCCACGGCTCAGGGAGTACCGGTGAGAAGACTGCTGATCTGCCTGATGCTGCTGCTCACCGCCTGCGGCGCCGCGCGGAGGGAGTCCCTCGTGGACGACGACGAGCTCGTCGTCGCCATCCGCTCCGACGTCCCGCTGATCAGTTTCAAGGGGCAGGACGGCGCCTACGACGGTTTCAACATCGACGTGGCCGAGGACCTCGTCTCCCGGCTGGGCAAGCGGATCCGCTGGCTGGAGATCAAGGCAGGCGACCAGCTCACCGTGCTCACGGACGGGCGTGCCGACCTGGTCTTCGCCCACATGTCGGTCACCCCTGAGCGCAAGAAGGTGATCGACTTCGCCGGGCCGTACCACGTCGACTTCCAGGACATCGCGGTACGGCCGGCCGACAAGGGCGCCATCCGCGACGTCCGCGATCTGAAGGGCCGCAGGATCTGCTGGGTGCGCGGCACGAACATCGCCCAGCGGATCGTCGACGAGCGCCGGGTCGAGGCGATCGTCGTCCCGGCACCCGACTACAACGTCTGCCTCGAGATGATCAAAGACGGCAGGATCGACGCCATCTCCACCAACAGCCAGATCCTGGCGGGGCTGCTCACCAGGCCGGGCGTCGACCTGCACCTGGTCGGCGCGACCTTCAACGAGCAGCGCACGTCGATCGGCGTGCGCAAGGGCGACGTCGAAGGCTGCGAGGAGCTCAACAGGGCCATCACCCAGATGTACCAGGACGGCACGGCCCACATGTTGCTGGACAAGTGGTTCGGCAGGTCGGGCATCGACCTGTCGGTGATCTCGGTTCCGCAGTTCGAGGGCTGCTCCTAGGCGGGCGGCCCGGCGACCTCCGCGCTGAACCTGTCGACGAGCGCCTGCTTGGCGCGCCCAGCGACCTCCACATCGTAGGAGACCAACTTGACCGTCGCGGGGTCGGCCGCCTTGGAGTGCGGGGGCACCTGGGTGTTGGTGGGCAGGGCGTAGAACTTCACCAACGGCCCCAGCCGCTGGGAGGCTCCGCTCAGCGCCCAGTCGACGTACCTGCGCGCGCTGTCGGGGTTGTGCGCCGCTGCGAGCACGGCAAGGCCGCCGAGCTCGTAACCGGTGCCCTCCTGCGGGAAGGTCACCTCCAGGTTCGGATAGCCCTGTTCCTGGGCGGCGACGCAGTCGTGGGAGAAGACGACGCCGACCGCCGCCTCCTCCTTGGCCGCCTGCAGGGCGGCCGCGCTGCCGGAAGAGTTGTATCTCAGCACGTTCGGGTGGAGGCCGCGCAGGTAGCCGAGCGCCGCGTCCTGATCGCCGCCGCTGAGCTCCACGTGCGTCCACAGGGCGGTGTAGGCGGTTCCCGAGGTGGCCGGATGGGCGATGGCGACGCTCCCGCGCAGCCGCCTGTCCAGCAGCTCCCGCCAGGAGCGGATCGGCTTCATGCCTCGCTTGGCCAGCTCCTTGGTGTTGTTGCAGAAGGCCAGCACGCCGGCGTAGATGCCGCTCCAGGCGTGCTGCGGATCAGCCCACTGCTGCCGGATCTCACCGGATCTCTCGGATCTGTACGGCTCCAGCAGCCCCTGGCTCTTGGCGGCCACGTAGGAGTCGGCAGGACCGCCGTGCCAGACGTCGAACTCCTGTCGCGCCCTGGCCGTCCTGATCCGCTCCAGCGCCTCCCCACTCGACAGCCGGACGAAGTCGGCCTCCACACCGGTGGAGTCGGAGAACCTCTTGACCATCATCGCGCACCACCGCTCGCTCGCGCCGCACGCGACCGTGATCTTGTCCCGTCTCGGCGTCGAACATCCCGCGGCCAGCAGGACCGCTACCAATGCGATGGCCAACGGTCTCATTGACTCTCCAAGGGGTTCGCCGACATCCCGCCCGTGTGCCCGATCCCATTCGACACTCCGTCACGAGAGTCGCGCAACCGATCTCCGCCTGGCCGGCCTCCCGTAGGAGGCCGGGGCCCGGCGAGGCCGGTGATCAAGGAGGGGACGCCATTCGGGTGGACACCCACCTCCCCGGCCGGTCCGTCGTGATCGCGGGTCCGCGTGAGTCGCCCGGCGCCGCGCTCGTTCGACGGAGATCGTCAGCTGTTCGCGGGTGCACCACGTCCGGATCCGGGGACGGTCATGCGGGAACCTCGATCCTGGCCAGCGTGCCGATCTCCAGGGCGCACCAGAGGGCCCCGCCGTGGCCGGCGATGCCATGGGGCTCCGATCCGGGCGTGGGAAGATCGTGGGAGCTGATCCGGCCGTCGACGGTGATGCGGCCGACGCGGTTGCCGCCCCACTCGGTGAACCACAGCGCGCCGTCGGGGCCCGTGACGATGGCGTGCGGACGCGATCCGCGGTCGGGCAGCGGGTATTCGGTGATCGCGCCGTCCACGGTGATGCGCCCGATCTGTCCCGCGCCGATCTCGACGAACCACAGGGCTCCGTCGGGGCCCGCGGTGATGCCCACCGGCGCGGCCGCCTCGGTCGGCAGGGGGTAGGCGGTCGTGTCGCCGTCCATGGTGATGCGGCCGATCGCGTTGGCCTGGTTCAGCGTGAACCACATCGCCCCGTCGGGCCCCGCGGTGATGGCGGAGGGGAAGCCGCCCTGCGCGGGATGGTCGGTGACCTTCCCCTCGACGGTGATCCGGCCGATGCGGCCTGCGTTGGTCTGCGTGAACCACAGCGCGCCGTCGGGGCCCGCGGCGATGCCGAAAGGCCCGGCCTCGGGGGTGGGCAACTCGAAGGAGTCGACCTGCCCTTCGAGGGTGATCCGCCCGATGCGATGGGCCTGATACTCGGTGAACCACAGGGCGTCGTCGGGGCCGGGGACGATCACGGTCGGGCCCGCCCCGACCGGGTAGGTGCTCAGCTCCCCATCCGGGGACCTGCGGCCGATCGCGCCCTGGTGGACGAGGGTGAACCACAGCGCGCCGTCGGCCCCCTCGGCCAGCGCGTACGGCCCGGCCTCGCGCCCCGAGACGGTGAACTCCCTTACCGGGTCGGCGAGCCACCTCCCGACACGGGCGAACAGCGCCTCGCCCGCCTCCGACAGGTGGAAGGCGTGCGGCATGCCCTCGTAGATCTCCAGGCGCACACTCACTCCCGCCGCGTCGGCCGCCTCGGCGAACCTGCGGGCGTCGTCGAGCAGCACCTCGTCGGCGCCCACCGCCATCAGCAGCGGCGGCAGTCCGCGCGCCCGGCCGTGCAGGGGCGACTGCGGCGCCTCGTCCGCCGCCGCGCCCGCCAGGTACTGGGTGCGGACCGTCTCGAGCACGGCGCGGCTCAGCAGGTCCTTGCCGTCGTTGGCGGACAGGGAAGGACTGCCCAGGGCGAGGTCGGTGAGCGGCGAGATCGCGACCGCGGCCCCCGGCGACGACCTGCCCGTCCTGGCGAGCTCCAGCAGCGCCGACAGCACCAGCGTGCCGCCCGCCGACTCGCCGAACATGACGATCTCGGAGGCGGGAACGCCCCTGTCCAGCACGCTCTGGTAGGCGGCCAGCACGTCCTGCATCGCCTCGGGATAGGGGTGGGCGGGGGCGAGCCGGTAGTCCACTCGCAGCACCGGCCGTCCGGTCGCCTTCGACAGCCGGTAGGCCACCAGGCGCTCGGCCTCGGGGTTGGTGTGGGCGAATCCCCCGCCGTGCACGTAGACGACGGCGCCCTGTCCCGCTCCCGGCGCGCTGACCCAGTCGCCCGAGACCTCGGCCTCGGCGGGGAGCGGCGTCGCGGCCCCCGCCGTGAGCTGCCCTCGAACCGCGGCGATCTGCTCGGGGGTGGAGGGAATGGTGGTGACGTTCAAGGATGGTCTCCTTCCTTGGCCGCGGTGCGGCCCCGTTCGACGGTCGGTGGGCCGGGTGATCCTCATGGGGTCACGTCCAGCCGGTATTCGTGCGTGCGGCGGTAGGGCAGGAAACCCAGCCGCCGGTTGACGGTGCTGTCGTCGGCTCGCGCCACATCGAGCGGCACGTGACTGAGCGTCAGGCGGCGCAGGAAGCCGCGCGCGGCGCAGAAGGCGTCGCCGGGCCCGTCCGCCACCGCCGACGTCAGCAGGCCGCGCCGCCGCTCCACCTGGACGGCGAAGATGGCCGTCGTCAGCAGGTGCGAGCCCACCCCGCGCCGCCTGCGGTCCGGGCGTACGTGCAGCTCCAGCTCGGCCAGGTGGTCCCTGCCCTGCCCGGTGAACAGCCGCAGCCCCGCCACGCCCACCACGGCGCCGTCGTCCTCGGCGGCCAGCCAGAACAGCCGCCTGCCGTCCGGCGCCGCCGTGGTGAGCCGCGCGTGGACCTGCTCGGGCGTCGGCGCGGACTCGCCGGGCAGATCGTGCTCGATCGAGGCGGCGACGACCGCGTGCCAGGCGGCGGCCTGCTCCGCCGACATCCAGGACACAGGCGCGACATGACTCTTGTACGGCAAGCGGGACCCCCTCCTCGTGGCGTTCACCACGGTAGGCGGCGTCCCCGATCCGCCGAATCGGCACCCATGACTTAATCGCCGGCCGGTCGCGCGAGCCGGTATCAGTCGTGCCCTACTGCTCGGAGAGCAGGAGAGCGGCCAGTTCCTGACGCGAGCCCACGCCCAGCTTGGGGAAGGCCCTGTACAGGTGGTGGCCCACCGTGCGCGGGCTGAGGAACAGCTGGGCGGCGATGTCGCGGTTGGCGAGCCCCTGCGCGGCCAGCCGTACGATCTGCAGCTCCTGCGGGGTGAGCAGCGCCAGCACACCGGGGCTCCTGCGCTGGGTCAGCCCGGCGCCGCCGGCCTCCAGCTCGGCCTGCGCCCGGTCCGCCCACGGTCTGGCGCCGATCCGGTCGAAGCCCTCCAGCGCGGCGGCGAGCTGTCGCCTGGCCTCGGCCTTCCTGCGGGTCCTGCGCAGATACTCGCCGTACAGCAGCCGGGTGCGGGCGTGGTCGAAGGGGCGGCTGTCCTGTTCGTGCAGGCGCAGGGCGCGGGCGAAGGTGTCGTCGTCCGGGGTCAGCAGCGCCCGGCCGCGGTGCAGCAGCGCCTCGATCCACGGCTGCGGCGCCCTTCGCGCCACCACGTCGAAGCGGGCCAGCGCCTCGGCGGCCAGGTCGCTCTCGCCCAGCCGTACCGCCGCCTCGACCAGGTCGGGCAGGCTGCGCTCGGCGGGCAGCTGGTGGGCGGCGGGACCGCGGTAGAGGACCATCAGGTGCTCCAGCGCGTCCTGCGCCCGTCCGTGCCCGAGTTCGAGCAGGCCCAGCGCCCACCTGGCCCGGTGCCCGAGAGCGCGCTCCCCCTGGTCCTCCAGGGCCAGACCGGCCAGCTCCTGGCAGCTCTCCCTGTCACCGGTGACGGCCGACAGATAGGCCAGGACGCCGCGGGCGTGGCCGGCCCAGTGCGGCTGACCGGTGTCCGTGGCGATGTCGCACGCCTCGGAGGCGCTGGTCGTCGCGTCGCGATATCGGCCGAGAAAGGTCTGCGCGACCGCCAGGTAGCACAGTGCGGACGGCAGCACGCCGACCTTGCCCTCCTCACGCGAGCGGGCGACGATGCCGGCCACCAGCTCGAGCGCCTGCGTCTCCAGCCCGCCCAGCAGGCCGGCCTGGCAGATCAGCAGCAGGTCGCGCGCGCTGTGCCGGTGGAGCGCCGCAGCCTGGTCGACGACGTCCGCCAGGTGCTCCAGCCGTCCTGTGGGCTGTCCGGTGCCGAGGGAGGCGAGCCAGCGCTGGAGCCTGAGCACCGGCCATGCGGCATCGCCGTCAGGCAGGGTGAGCGCCTCCAACTGGGCGGCGGTGGCGGCGGTCAGCTCCTGATCTCCGGCGAACCAGGCGGTGTGCAGCGCGTCCATCATCATCTCCACCGCCTGGCGCGGGTCGGCGCCGGCCAGCCTGGCGGCCTCCGCCGACTGCAGGCGGTGGGCCTCCCGCAGGAAGCCGCGTCCGGCGGCCGCGTTGGCCAGGATCCTGAGCAGCGCGGCGCGCTGCTCAGGATCGCGCGCCCGCGTCACCGCCCGCTCGGCCAGTGTCTGCGCCCTGACGAGCTCCCCCGCCTCGGCCGCGGTGTCGGCCGCGCTGGCCAGCAGCAGCGTGCCCTCGTCGGCGTCCTGCGCGAGCTGCGCCGCCCGCTCATAGGCCGCCGCCGCTGCCGCGTACCCCTTGCGCGCCGCGGCCAGCCGGGCGGTACGGGCCAGCTCGGCCGCCACCTGAGCGTCGGGACCCGTCGCCGCGGAGGCCAGGTGCCAGGCCCGCCGGTCCGGGTGCTCCGGCTCCGTCAGCGCCTCGGCCAGCGCCCGATGCGCGCGCAGCCGCCGGTCGAGCGGGGCGCCCTGGTAGACGGCGGCGCGAACGAGAGGATGGCGGAACGACACGTTCCTGCCCTCGACGCGCAGGAGCCCGGCCTTCTCCGCCACGGGCAGATCCTCGATCCCGGCACCGAGCGCGGCCGCCGCACGGAGCAGCACGCTCAGATCTCCCGTGTCGTCGGCCGCCGCCACCAGCAGCAGGTCCCTGCTCGGTGCCGGCAGCCGGACGGCCTGGGCGTGGAAGGCCCGCAACAGGCGGCTGGTCAGCGGCAGCTCGCCGGTCGGCGGAAGGGAGCGCAGCGCCGCGGGCAGCTCGATCAGCGCCAGCGGATTGCCGCCGGCCTCGGCGAGCACGCGCCGCCGTACCTCGGGGCTGAGATCGCGCTCTCGCTCGTCGACCAGTGCGGCGGCGGCCTCGGCAGACAGCCCGCCGAGCCGCAGCTCGGCCAGCCCCTGCGTGGGAAAGGGCGCTTCGCCGTCACGGACCGCGAAGATCATGGCCACGTCCTCGGCGCTCAGTCGCCTGGCCGCGAACAGCAGCGCCTCGGCAGAGGGACGATCCAGCCACTGGGCGTCATCGATCACGCACAGGACGGGAGAGCTCTCCCCCAGCTCCGACAGGAGCGTGAGAACGGCCAGTCCGACCAGCATGCGGTCGGCCGGCGGGCCCTGCGCCAGCCCGAACGCCCCCTCCAGCGCCTGCCGCTGCGGGCCCGGCAGGGCGGGCAGGTGGCGCGACAGGACCGGATGAAGCAGCAGGTGCAGTCCGCTGAAGGAGAGCTCGGCCTCCGACTCGATCCCCACTCCGCGCAGCACCTGCATGTCGTCCTGCGTGGCGATGGACTCCAGCAGCGCGGTCTTGCCGATGCCCGGCTCACCACGGATCACCAGGGCGCCGCTCATGCCCGCGCGGGCACCCGCGAGAAGCTCGACGACGAGCGTCCGCTCGGCCTGCCTCCCGTGCAACATGGCCGACAGGCTACCGACAAACGGCCACCGCGGCCGCGGGTCAACGCCGCCAGACGATGTAGGCGAGGACGATGCCCTCGTCCCGCGTGGGCATCTCGACGACCCGCACGGCCCCGATGTTCTGCTCGGTGGTCTCCAGGCAGAACCAGGCGTTCTTCTCGGCGCCGACGCTGCCGTAGTGGCGACGCCGAAGCTGCTCGTCGCAGGCGGTCATCGTCGGGGTCCCGGCGAACGGTGTGATCCACAGCTCGCCACCGCCCTTGGTCCATATGTCGGTGTAGGGGGCGTCGTAGAGGATGTCCACCGTGGCGTTCACCTCGCTGACGACGCCGCTCTCGAGGTCGAGGTAGTCGTGGTCGGCCAGTGTGACCTCCCCCTTGTTGATGACGCCGCCACCGGACACCGTCGGGGACGGGGTCGGGGACGGGGTCGAGGTCGGGGTCGAGGTGGAGGCCGGGGTCGTCCCCGAGGACGACGGCGACGCCGGGGAGGCGGCATCGTCACCGGGGGGGACGCCGTCCGCGGCCTGGCTCGGCGTGACGGAGACCGCGCCGTTGACCGGGGCGGCCGCCACGCCGGAGGCGGGAGTCGTCAAGAGCCGGTCCATGGCCGCGCCCGCGGTCCCTGACCCGACGGCGATCAGCAGGGCCAGGAGCAGGTCTCCTACGCGCAGCGGCTCGCCGAGCCGCCGGAGCAGCAGGACGAACCCCAGCAGGGCGGCCAGCAGGCCGGTGACGAGAATGCCCGTCACCGATCCGCTGGTGACGAGTTGCGCCACGGCCGCCGTGTCCGCGATCACCCCGAGACCGGTGAACAGCACGGTCTCGCGCGTGCGCGGAGGCGGGTCAGCCGTTTCCGAGCCGGTCAACAGGTGTTCCTTCCATGGTCGTCATCGTGCTGGTCGCCCGCCCCGGGGTACGGGCGCGGGCCGCGGCCGGTCTTCACGGCCGCGGCCCACGCTGTGGGAAGCGAGCCCCCTGCTAGGGGGCCCTGAGGTAGGCGATTCCGAAGCGGGCGTCGGCTCCGGTGCCCGCCGCCGAGTGGCAGTAGACGTCCACCAGGAGCTTGGGCGGAGCGGAATGGGAGTTGATGTTGCCCAGATGGCAGTACCGGCCGGGGCTCAGGGACGACACCTGGGCGCTGTCGCCGAGCTTGCCGATCCCGGTGTAGGCGACCCGGTACCAGCCCGCCCCGAGACGGCTGACGGTCGGGGTCTCGCCGTCGGCGCTGTAGGAGCGGCGGGTGTCGACCTGCGGGTCGCCCACGTCACCCGTGGTCGTGACGTAGGCGGCGGGCGCCGACGCGTCACGGTGCAGCCCGGCCCCCTCCACGAAGGACAGGACCCACGGAGAGTTGATCCTGCGGGGCGTGCTGTCCTCGCCGATCGCGTAGCAGCCGACCGTCACTTCGAGGGCGTCGCCGCCGGCGGCCGCGGTCCCCTCCTGGTGGCAGCGCGCGGGCGTCCCCGAGCCGTACGCGGTCACCTGGACGTATCCCCTGTCGGCGGCGTACGGCGCGCCCTTGAGCACCGCCGTGTACCGGCCCGTCCCCTCGTGACGGACATGGTTGACGCCGCCTGCGGAGTTGAACGTCCCGTCGTTCCGCACGGGGGCGAGGTCTCCCGCGCCTCCTGGCGGGTTGTAGCGGACGGTGGCGTAGGGTGCCTCGCCGTCGGCGGGCGCGGCGAAGAACACGGTGAACCACCAGTCCACGGGCGCCCCGGCATGGTCGAAGCAGGCCACCCGGATCACCTCGTCAGGGCCGGAGGGCTCCTGTCCGACCACCGAGCACGTCCGGCCTCTGTACAGCGTCCGGTAGGCGGTGGTGTGCGCGACGCCGGTCGGCGAGGCGACGTCCGGCAGGCGGACCTCGTAGGCGCCGGTCCCCGTGCGCCGCACCGTCGCCCGGTGACCCGCGGTCGAGGCGTCGAGCCTGCCCGTGGTCCACTGGAACGTCGGGTTCAGGGCCGTCTCCACGTTCAGCGGTGCCGTCGCCTGGTCCATGTAGGCATAGCCCCAGCGCGGGGAGGGTGAGGCCGCCGGCGCGACGGAAGCGACGAGCGCGTCGACGAGGTCCGAGACGATGCGTTCGCCTTCCTCCTCGGTCAGCTCAGGCTCGTGCGTCTCGGGAGCCGGTGCGCCCGCGTCGGGAGAGACCCCGATGGGGAAGCTGATGGCCTCCCAGTCGTCGAACCCGCTCAACGTCTGGTCCTTGCCCGGGTAGCGGAACCCGGGTGGCTGCACCTGGGTGTCGCCGTTCAGGGCCGGGGTCGAGCACTGGTCGTCGGGACCGGTGACGATCCGGTTGCCGAACGGCATGTCCGCAGGGTCGCGCGGGGAGTCCAGGCCGTCCTGCGAGCCTGCCGGGTCCTCGGGAGAGACGCACACTTGCGTCCAGCTCATGAGGCTGACCCCCACCTCGTGGGACGGATCGGGATCGGCGGCACCCCGCGAGCTCCAGTTCCAGTCGATGCCTTTGGACGCGTCGCCCACCCGCTGGACCAGCTTCTCGTCCCGCCACGCCGCCAGCAGGTCGGTGCCGGCTCCGACGCCCCTGCTCTCGACGAGCCGCGCCAGACGGAGGTCGGCCAGCTTCTCCCGCGAGTAGTCGATCGAACTCACCGACCGGACCGTGTCACTCCAGATGTCGGCGTCCACGTCGTCGCCCATGCGCCCGACGGCCGCCTCCCAGGCGCTCAGGTCGGGCACCCCGATGAGCTGATAGGTGTAGCTCATGACGGACAGGTAGTTCGGCTTGTGATTGACGTCATCGCCACCGCCGTGGGAGAGCCCGAGCGCGTGACCCAGCTCGTGGACGAACGTGCCGCTCTGCACGCGGTCGGAGGTGTCGCCCCACGATCCCAGTGTGACGATGAAGTCGGTGCTGCGCCCGCCGGCGTGCGAGTGGCCGCTGCTTCCCGAGTCGCTGTACTGGTAGCCCCACAGCGAGTAGAAGAAGAAGCCGTTCCGGACGTCGGCGAAGTTGCCTGCACGGTAGCGATCGAAATCGGTCCGCCCGTCCGCCCCCTCGATGAACAGGTACCGCCTGCGCTCGGCCGCGGTCACCCTGATGGCGGTCGACTCGTCGGTCAGCAGCTGGATGCCCGGCCTGGGGGTGGGACCGTACGGGCAGAGCCCTGCCGGGTTGACCGGCGCGCTGTCGAACATGTGCCGGGCCTCCGCCAGGGCGCCGGCCGACGGCCGGTCGGAGTCCTGCCCGTCGTCGAGCCAGTCGATCTCGACGGCGATCGTCTTCCTGCAGGGATCCGCGTCGTGCTCGGGCAGCCAGGTGTCGCGGGTGCCGTCAGGGCGGGGGATGCCGAGCAACTCGATGCGGTCGGTCAGACCGTCGCCGTCGGTGTCCGTGTCGGGCCGCCCCTCGTTGGTGTTCCAGGTTTGGTCGGAGTTCTTGTAGAAGCGGTGGAGCAGCGCCCCCGAGGGAGGGCGGTCGACGTAGACGAAACCGCTGTCGCGATCGACGATCCTGAGCGCCTTCAGGTCCCAGTTGTCCGCCTCCCAGTTGGGCGCCGTCGTGAGGTGGTGGAAGGTGAAGCCGTCGAGCAGCGCGCTGGCCGGCACGCACGGCGACAGGTGGGCGTTCCAGGTGAAGGTGGTGTGCGGCCTGTCGCCGGTGCCTCCCTGGTGGAAGGGCTTGGGAGGCGTGTCGTCGGCGCCGTCGCCGTTCCAGTCCTCGAACAGGAACGCCGCGCCGCCCAGCGTCACGGTCTCGAGGGAGTCGTTGTGCAATCCGTCCCCACCGGTGGTGACGGCGAAGGCCACCCGGCACACCTGGCCCGCGTCGGCGTGTGCGGGGGCGGCGGGGGCGACGGGTGACAGGCCCGACAGCACGGCGGCCACCAGCATGGCGGCCACGAGCACGGCGGCCGCCCGTGAGCGCCCGCGCGGGCTACGGGTGCGGGCGGCTCCTGGTGGTAATCGCATGTGGCTGCTCCTTGCGCGTGGAGGGTGATCGCCGCGAGGGGCGCGCCGGACGCGGACGCCCCCGGCCGGCTGTTCGGTCGCTGCCGTGTCGACGATCAGGGAGTTTCGGGCCCTTGAACAGCGCTACGGGATTGTCCGTACAAGGCCGTACAGGACTTTCGGGACATCCGTCCCTGTAACCCTCCGCCGTCCCCCGGCGACGTACTGATGTGCCGACCCGTGAAGGAGACCGAAATTGCCCCACTCCCCCGCCCCAGGACCCGAGACGCCCGACCCCGGCCGGGTGCGGGATCGGCGGGACTTCGCCCGCGAGCTCTCGCTGCTGCGCGAGCAGGCGGGCCTGACGGTCCGGCAGGTGGCGGCGAAGGCCGGCGGCCAGGGCGCGCACAGCACCGTCGGCGACTGGTTCTCCGGCCGGGGCCTTCCCTCCGCGGCGTCGCGCGACCTGCTGGCGCGGGTGCTGGAGGCGTGCGGGGTCGCCGAAGGCGAGACGCTGGAGGCGTGGATGCGCGCCTGGCTCAGGACGCGGCGTGCACCGGGACGCCAGTCGGTCGGACCGGAGCCGTATCGGGGCCTGGCGACCTTCCAGGTCGAGGACGCCGGGTGGTTCTTCGGCAGGCGCGAGCTGACCGCCCGGCTGGTCGCACGTCTGGCCGGGCTGCGGGAGGCGGGCGGAGGCCTGCAGGTCGTGGTGGGGCCGTCGGGGTCCGGCAAGTCGTCCCTGCTGCGCGCCGGCCTGATCGCGGCGCTGCGCGCGGGCGAGCTGCCCGGCGCGGAGGACTGGCCCGTGGCGCTCTGCGTCCCCGGCGCGCGTCCGGTGGACGAACTGGCCGCCAGGCTGGCGGCGCTCACCGGCACCCCGCAGGAGGAGATCGCCGCAGCGATCAGGACGGATCCCCTGCACTGCTGCGCCCACGCGCGCGAAGCCGCCGCGTCTGGCGCTCCCCTCGTCCTCGTGGTCGACCAGTTCGAGGAGGTGTTCACCATGTGCGGCGACGAGGACGAGCGGCGGGCCCTCGTCGCCGCGCTGTGCGCTCTGGCCTCGGGCGGGGCGCTGGTGGTCCTCGGGCTGCGGGCCGACTTCTACGCCCCCGTGCTGCGCTACCCCGAGCTGGTCGCCGCGGTGCAGGAGGGGCAGCTGGCCGTCGGGCCCATGAACGAGGCGGAGCTGCGCGAGGCGATCACGGAACCCGCGCGGATGGCGAAGATCGACATCGAGGACGGACTCGTCGAGCTGCTGGTCAAGGAGGTCGCCCCCCGCGGCGGGGGCGAGGCCGCTCACAGCGCGGGCGTGCTGCCGCTGCTGTCCCACGTGTTGTACGCCGCATGGCGGCAGGGGCGCGGAAGGCGTCTCACCGTCGCCGGATATCACGAGGTCGGCGGCCTCGACGGCGCCGTGGCGGCCAGCGCGAGCGAGGTCTACGACGGGCTGACCGAACCTGGGCGCGAGCTGGCGCGCCGCCTTCTGCTCGATCTGGTGCACGTCGCCCCCGACACCGCCGACACCCGCCGCAGGGTCGCCACCGCCGAACTGCTGGCTGGCTACGGCGACGCGCGGGCGGCCGAGGCGGAGGACGTGCTCGATCGCTTCATCGCGCAGCGCCTCGTCACCGCCGACACCGACAGCGTCGAGATCAGCCATGAGGCCCTGCTCACGGCATGGCCGGCGCTGCGGGCATGGCTGAGCGTCGACCGCGCAGGCCTCCTCGCCGGCCGTCAGCTGGCCGCCACCGCCGCCGCGTGGCAACGTGACCACCGCGACCCCGACGCCCTCTACCGCGGCGCCCGCCTGCTGGCGGCCCAGGAGTGGGCCGCCGGCCGTGACCTGCCGCCGCCGGTGCGCGCGTTCCTGGACGCCAGCGCGCACCACGCCCGTCGCCGCACGCGGCGCATGTACCAGACGATCGTCGCCCTGGGCGTCCTGCTCGCCATGGCCCTCGGGGCCTCCGGCTTCGCCTTCCACGCCCAGCGAACGGCCACCGGGCAACGCGACGCGGCGCTGTCACTCAAGCTGAGCGCCGAGACCGGAGCGCTGCGGACCACCGACCCGGCGCTGGCCGCCCAGCTCAGCCTGGCCGCCTACCGCCTCGTCCCCGGCCCCGAGGCGCGCGGCAGCCTGCTCAGCGCCCTGGCCGGTCCCTACGCGACCCGGCTGAACGGTCACACCAACGCCGTCTACGCCGCCGCGTTCAGCCCTGACGGGCGGCTGCTCGCCACCGGCAGCACCGATCGCACGCTGCGCCTGTGGGACATGGCCGACCCCCGCCGCCCCACCGTCCTGGCCACGCTCGGCGACAGCACGGGGGGCGTCCTTTCCGTGGCGTTCAGCCCCGACGGCAGGGTGCTGGCGACCGGCGGAGAGGATGACACGGCGCGCCTGTGGGACCTCACCGTCCCGGGGCGGCCCCGGCAGGCGGCCACCCTGTCCGGCCACACCGGCGACGTCCGGCGGGTGGTGTTCGGCTCCGACGGGCGGACGCTCGTCACGGCCGGCCACGACCGGCTGGTGCGGTTGTGGGACGTGGCGGACCCGAACCGTCCCCAACCGCTGGCCGAACTGGACGGAGGGCAGGACGCCTCGCCCACGGTCGCGCTCGCCCCCCGCGGGCGCACGCTGGCCACCGCGGGATCCGACGGCCTCATACGCCTGTGGGACCTCACCGACCGGCGGCGCCCCGTCGCGCTTCCCATGCTCCGCGGCCACACCGGCCCCGTCCTGTCGGCTGCCTTCAGCCCTGACGGCCGCACCCTGGCCACCGGGAGCTTCGACGACACCCTGCGCGTGTGGGACGTCGCAGACCCACGGCGCCCGAAGCCGCTCGCCACGCTCACCGAGGAGGGCGGCGGGATCGCCGCGGCGGCCTTCAGCCCCGACGGCCGGACCCTGGCCACCGGCGGCTACGACTTCACCGTCCGGCTGTGGGATGTCACCGACGTGCGCGACGCCGGTGATCCGATCGTGCTGCGCGGACACGCCGACACCGTCTTCGCGGTGGCGTTCGGCCCGGACGGCCGCACGCTGGTCTCCGCCGCCAGGGACGCCACCGCCCGGCTCTGGGACGTCCCTGGCCCGCTGCTCGGCGGGAACAGCGGCACGGTGTACGCCGTGGGGTTCAGCCCGGACGGCCGTACCCTCGCCACCGGCAGCCACCGGACGGCGCGGCTGTGGGACGTCGGCGTCCCCGGCGAGCCCAGGCCGCTGGCCGAGCTGCCGGGCCACACCGACGGCGTCGTCGGGCTGGCGTTCGGACCCGGCGGCAGGACGCTGGCCAGCGCGAGCCTCGACCGGACGGTGCGGCTGTGGGACGTCGGCGTGCCGGGCAGGCCCGCACCGCTGTCCACGTTGACCGGCCATGCGGACAACGTCTACTCCGTGGCGTTCACCTCTGACGGCGAGACGCTCGCCACCGCCGGAGCAGACAGGACAGTGCGGCTCTGGGACGTCACCGATCCCCGCCGCCCGCTCCCCCTCGCCACACTGACCGGCCATGCGGACACCGTCTACTCCGTGGCGTTCGCCCCTGACGGCGACACGCTCGCCACCGCCGGAGCCGACAGGACGGTGCGGCTGTGGAACGTCACCGATCCCCGCGGTCCTCTTCCGCTCGCCACCCTGACGGGTCATTCCAACGCCGTCAACGACGTGACGTTCGCTCCTCGGGGAGACATCCTGGCCTCCGCCGGCTTCGACGGCACGGCCCGGCTGTGGAAGGTCACCGACCCCCGCCGTCCCCTCCCCCTCCCCACCCTGACCGGCCACACCAACGCCGTCGCCGACCTCTCGTTCGCCCCGGACGGCCGGACGCTCGCCTCGGGCAGCTTCGACGGCACCGTACGGCTGTGGCAGGTCGCGGGCGCCCACCCGACAGGCGCCCCGGCCGTGCTGAGCGGTCACACCGACCGCGTCTACGCGGTGGCGTTCGGCCAGGACGGCGCGCTCGCCTCGGGGAGCGTCGACGCCACGGTACGGCTGTGGGACACCGACCACGAGCGGGTCGCCGGGCGGGTCTGCGCGCTCGCCCACCCCCGGCTCACCCGGGCGCAGTGGGCCAGGCACATTCCCGGCGTGCCCTACCGGCCGCCCTGCGGATGACGGGCCCCCGCGCGTGGCGCCGGCCCTGCCATGACCCAGCCGTTGCCTGAGGTCTTGCTTGGCATCGGAACAGGCCGGGCATCGGGGACGCAGATCGAGAGAATGGGGGGTTCGCATGCTGGGCGATCTTCTGGGACAGCATCAGGGACAGATCACGGGAAGGCGGGTCCTGCCCTTCGAGGAGGGCGGCACGCCGGCCGTGGAGGTCACGTACGAGGCCAAGGGCCAGCTCCTCGCTGCCGACATCACAGAAACGGGCACCTACGTGGCCATGCCGCGTCCCGGCGGGACGTTGGCCGGCGAGGGGCAGGGTGTCCTGATGACCGCGGACGGCGACATGGTCACCTGGAAGGGGCAGGGCGTCGGCCGCTTCGTGGAGGGGGGCAGGACCGTCTGGCGGGGCGCGATCTTCTACCGCACGGACTCCCAGCGCCTCGTCCAGGTCAACGGCGCCATCGGCCTCTTCGAGTACGAAGTGGACGACAGTGGGAAGACCAGCGCCCAGGTGTGGGAATGGAAATAGCGACACCACGAGGGCCGGTCGCCGTGACGGCGACCGGTCTCGGGTCCGCATGTGGTGGCCTGCGCCACGCGCTTCCGCGCGCGTACGAGCGCCGAGGTGGTCACACAGCAGGCGTGCTCAGCCAGCGATCGAACCACGCGCGGGTACGGCGCAGCACGTCGAGTTGGTGGTTGCGTTCCAGGATCGCGTGGCCTTCCCTCGGGTAGACGACGAACTCGTACTCGACCCCGAAGCGCCGAAGCGCACGATGGAAGTACGTGGACTGGCCGACGGGCACATTCGTATCGTCCTCGCCGTGCAGGATCAGCACCGGAGTGCTGATCCTCGAGGCGTAGGAGATGGGGCTGAGCTGGTCGTGGCGGTGCGGGCCGGCCGCCTCCCAGCCGCAACTGCCGCCCAGCCCCGCTTCCCAGATCCCCCATTCGCCCGTGGCGACGAGCATTCCCCAGTCGCTGATGCCCGCGCCCATCACCGCGGCCTTGAACCGGCTCGTCTGCCCGACGGCCCAGGCGGCCATGAACCCGCCGTGGCTCCACCCCCCGATCCCGAGCCGGTCGGGGTCGGCGATGCCGTCGGCGATCAGCAGGTCGATGCCGCTGGTGATGTCCGTCCACTCCTGCATGCCGACCGCTCCCGCGACGGCCGCCGCGAAGGCGTGCCCGTGGCCCTCGCCGCCTCGCGGATTGGGCAGGAAGATCGCGTATCCCGCGGTCGCGAGCCACTGCGCCGACGGGCTCGTGCCGAGCAGGAACTGGTCGGCGTACCTGGCGTACGGGCCGCCGTGCACCAGCGTGATGAGCGGAAACGGGCCGTCCTCGCGACCCCTGCCGACGGGAAGGATCAGCAACCCGTCGAGGCCGAGCCCGTCGCAGGCCTGGTAGGAGAGGCGTTCCTGTGTTCCCCACCTGATCTCGCGCAACTCAGGCCTGGTGTCGCTGAGCCGGGCGAGCCGACCGGCGGGCGGGCCCGCGTGGACGTTCCTCGGCTCGTAGGCCGTGCTCGCCAGTACGGCGACGACCTCGCCCGAGTGGCCGGCCGTCAAGGAGGCCGCACAGCCCTCCAGGCGCGACATCGGCTGGAATCGCCGCGTGCCGGGATCGAGCCGGTGGATCGCGGTGTCGAGCCCGTCGGCGAACAGCGCCAGCGGCGGCCCGTCCGCGACCTGGGCCAGGCCGGAGGGGCACATGGCCAGCCTCAGCGGCTCACGGCGGTCTGCTGTTCAATACGCGACAGCTTCTCGGGATTGCGCACGTGGTAGGCGCCGGTGACGTATCCGTTTTCCACTCGCACCGCCAGCACACCGTCGATCTCACCGTTGACTCGGACGAGCAGCCCCGGGCCGCCATTGATCTGCACCAGCTCGACCGACCTTTCCGCGTCGCGCTTCCACCAGCCGACAGCCAGCAAGCGAGCAACGTTGCCGGCCCCCACGATGGGCCGCAGCAGGGCATGCTTGACTCCGCCACCGTCGCTCAGGGCGACGACGTCCGGCGCGAGGATGTCGAGCAGGCTCTGCAGTTCGCCGGTTTCGACCGCTCGTTGGAAAGCCTGAAGGGCGGCTCGGTGCTCGGCCGGCGAGCCGGTGCCGCGCGGCCGGCGCGCGGCGACGTGTGCCCGTGCCCGATAGGCGATCTGACGGACCGCGGCCGGGCTCTTGTCGACGGCCTCGGCGATCTCGTCGTAATCCAGATCGAAGACCTCGCGCAGCACGAACACCGCCCGCTCAATCGGCTGGAGCGTCTCCAGCACCAGCAGCATCGCCATCGAGACGCTGTCGGCCAACTCCACGTCCTCGGCCACGTCAGGCGCGGTCAGCAACGGCTCGGGCAGCCACGGTCCGACGTAGGACTCCTTACGCCGGCCGAGCGCACGCAGCCGGTCCAGCGCCTGCCGTGTGACGATCCGCACCAGGTAGGCGCGCTCCTCCCGCACGGTGCCAAGGTCGACGTCGACCCATCGCAGCCAGGTCTCCTGAAGGATGTCTTCGGCGTCGGCGGCCGAACCGAGCATCTCGTAGGCGACGGTGAACAGCAGGTTGCGATGGGCGACGAACGCCTCGGTAGCGGAGTCCACACGATCGGCACGGTCGAGCGGCCCCGGTGCGTCCGTCGTTCGCTCGCCGCTCTCACTCATGCCTGGCTCCTGCCTGTCCGCACTTAGCTCTACCACATGCACGAGACGCCGCTTCCGACCGTTTTGTAACACCTGCGATCGGTGGTCCACGTCACACGACAGCGCTGTTACGGGGGGCGGGTGGCCGGCGTCTCGTGTTCGTCAGGACGCCGCGCGAACGATCCGTACGGCACGCGACGCCACGAGTTGAGTTTGAGAAGGAAGGCCCTCGCCATGTCCACACCCACGACGACCGACCTCCGGTCGCGCATGCCCAACCCCCTCCCGTTCGTTCCCGAGATGGCGGTAGTCGCCGAAGGCCTGCACAAGGTCATGAAGAACGGCTCGATTCCGCAGATCACCATCCACTTGCTGCAGCTGCGCGCCGGGCAGATCCTCGGCAGCACGTACTTCACCATCAGGGAAACCGGCAACCTCCGCCAGGCCGGCGAATCAGAGGAGCGCATCACCGCCGTGGCGACCTGGCGGGACGCCACCTACTTCACCGACGCCGAACGGGTCGCGCTGGAGCTGGTGGAGGCCGTCCTGTCCCCGAACCCGTCCGGAGAGCGCGTCCCCGACGAGCTGTACGCCAAGGCGTCCGCGCACTATGACGACAAGGCACTCTGGACGCTCATCATGGCGATCGCCCACATCGGCTTCTTCACCCCCGCCGCTCTCATCGCCAAGCCGATCCCCGGCATGCCGCCCGGCCAGAACTACAGCGACTGACACGGAACGGGCTCGGGGTGAGGACACACCAAGCGTTCCTCACCCCGGAGGTGCGGCTGGTGGCCGCATCACGCCCTGCCCGTCCGACGAGACGTCTCCACGAACTGTGAGTACGGCGCATCGCCCCGTCGTCGTACCACTCGAACATCATTTGGCACCCAAGAAAGGCATGGAACATGAGCATCCGTAAGGTCGCGGTCGCAGGAGCAACCGGGCGGCTGGGACGTCACGTCGTCGACGTCCTCTCCGAACGGGGGCACCAGGTCGTTCCGATGTCCCGGGCCACCGGCGTGGACATCATCACCGCTGAGGGCCTCGCGGAAGCCCTCAGCGGGGTCGACGTCATCATCGACGTCGCGTCGTGGCACTCCTCCGACCAGCAGGCGGCGACGGAGTTCTTCCGCACGGCGACCCGCAACCTGCACGAGTTCGGCCAGGACGCAGGAGTCGGACAGATCGTCGCCGTTTCCATCATCGGCGCCGACAAGGCCACCGCCGGTTTCATCGCGGCCCAGCAGGTGCACGAGGAGGCCAACCTGTCCGGCCCGCTGCCCGCCCGCCTACTGCGGGCCGCGCAGTTCCACGAGTTCGTCGGTCAGCTCCTGGACTGGCAGCAGGGCGACGTCGCCTACATCCCCGCCCTGCCCACCCAGCTCGTGGCCTGCCGTACCGTGGCTGAGGAACTGGTGGACCTGGCCACCGACCCCGACGCGCCCGCCCAGCCCGCTCCCGGAACCCCCATCCCCGAGATCGCCGGGCCCCGCAAGGAGATCATGGCCGAGGCGGCCACCCTCCTCGGCGCCCGCCGGGGCATCAAGGTCGTCGGCGTCGACGGCTCCGGCATGCCCGATGCCGAGACCGCCGCCAGCGGCGGGTTCCTGCCCAGCCCTCACGCCAAGCTCGCCGGCCCCACCTTCCAGGAGTGGCTCGACACCCAACCCTGACACGGTCGTCGGCACGACGCCGCACACCCCGCCCGGCGCCTCGCTCCGGCCACCCCTCCCGCTACTGCGGAAAGCCCTGCCGCCAAGCCGCACACCGAGCCCGCTGCCGCGCCGGCGCGGCAGCCGCCCGCCCACGCGGCATGGTTGCGCGGCCGCGTGGCCGCCGAGGTCGAGCCGCGGGCCGGCTGGGAAGGCAAACTCGGCGAGCCGGCCCACCGCCTGATCAGGGCCCTCCGCTCGGGTCGGCGTCAACAGAGGAAAAGTGGCTCTGCTCAAAACCTTTACCGGCGATTCGCAGTCAAAGCAGAGCATGATGAAGACGATGATCGGAGCCTCGCTCCTCGCCGGCTCGCTGCTGGTCTCCGGCGCCACCGCGGCGGACGCCCAGACGAAGCCGACGCTGGGTCCCTACGGTTATGGCGCCGTCAAGCTCGGCATGACCGTCAAGCAGGCCAAGACGACGGGGGACGTCGTCAAGAAAAGGCCGGGCCACGGCGGCTGCTCCGGCTGGGACCTGAAGAAGTTCCCGACCCCCAAAGACTCGGTCGGCATCTACATCTCGCCGAACGTGGGACTGGCCGCCATCTTCGCCGCGAAGGGCATGAGAACCCCGGAAGGCATCAAGATCGGCTCGACCGTCAAGCAGGTGAAGGCGGCCTACCCGCGCATCAAGAAAGACGTCCACGGCTTTCATGTGATCACGGTTCCCGGCAACAAGGAGGCTTACTACACCTTCGGCGTCACGCACGGCAAGGTCACCGAGTACGGCATCGCGCTCACCAAGCAGGACTGTTTCAACTAGTGAAGCAAGTCTCCTGATCAGCCAGATTGACGTCAGGGAGCGGCGGGAGGCCTCGCCGGTGTTCATCGGCATGCCACGGATCGGCCAGCTCGTAGTTCGGGAAGCTGAGAACCGGGACAAGACGGGCTGAGTGCATCAAACGCCCTTCAGAACACGATCAAGTGCCGCCCGGCCTGCAGGTCCCCAGTTCGGCTTGCCGCCGGGAAGGCCCCGATCTCCGTTCTGCCCCATGAGCATCAGGAAGAGGCTCTTCATAGCGGCCAGCCCGCGGGCGCGCCTGATCGTTGCCTCGTCCGCGTGCCCGTACGCGTCGAAGAACCGTGCGGCCGCGCCCGCGGGGAGCAGCACCCACGCGGCGCCGAGGTCCCACGCGGGATCGCCGGCGAACAAGGCACCGAAATCGATCACGCCCGAGAGGGTCCCGTCCGAGACGACGACATTCGCGGGATGGAGGTCACCGTGCACCCACACCGACGGGCCCTCCCACTCGGGGGCCGCGACGGCATCGGCCCAGACGGCCCGGACGGCGCGGACATCGCCGACGGCGTCGGGGTCGATGGCCTGCAAGAACTGCTCGAAGCCGCCCGTGCACCTCTTGGGGTGAGCGCCGAAGTCCGAACTGGCCGGGGCCTCGGCGGGCGCCTCCACATGGAGCGCCCTGAGGAAGCTCGCCAGCGTGCCGGCCGCGTGGGCGCCGCGGCTGATCGAGCCGTGGTCCAGCGGCTCGCCGGGAACCCACGTCATCACGGTCCAGTGCTTGGGGAAGCGCTCGGACGGTTCGCCGAACCGCACCGGGGTCGGCACCGGGAGCGGCAGGCGCGGGGCCAGCACAGGCAGCCACCGCCGCTCCTTGAGCTGGAGCTCCGGGGTGGGGTCCATGCGCTGCATGCGCACGGCCAACTCGTCACCGAGGCGCCACATGTGGTTGCCCCAGCCGCCCGCCACCTCGCGGATGGCCAGCCCTGCAAGGTCTGGATGTTGCTCCCGCAGCAGGTCGCGGACCAGGTCTGCGGTGATCTCAATCTCGGTGTCGGTCATGCGAAGTCACAGTAATGAGGCGGCAGGCGGAGCGGCTCTCGCTCTCCGGAGCATCTCGCTGCGACTCCTCTGGCATCACCGATTCGGCTTCAGGGAGCCGCAGATCAGAGGCTTTGGGACGAGCGGCCCTATAGTTCAGAGAATCGGCATGCCCGCCTATCGTGACCTGGCCCAGACCTCACCTCCTCTCAGGAGAGCCCCGCTTCGGAACGCGCAGGCAACGGCCTGACAACCAGCAGCATTCATGATCGTTTCGTAGTTCAGAGAAGGCCTGCGAGGCAAGAGGGCTTCGGCGGAACAGGCCTGCCGCGTTATCTGGGGTTGTCGCGCAGCTCGAAGTCGCCTTCCAAGGGCGAACGACGCCGCCTCCGACTCGATGAGCTCGGCCGAACACCCGGTCACGCTTTCAATGCAACATGCCTTCACGGCCGATCAACGTGTCGGCCTGGTAGACGACGATCCCCGGCCGACCGAACACCACAAGGTCGACTACGGCCGCCACCGGGAGTGGTCGTACGCGTTCGTGCGGTTGATGGGCCGTGAAGATCTGCCATGGCCGTCGCCGTCTCGAGATCCGTGGGAGCGCGCCGAGCCGTAGTCCGCCGCTGCGTACGACGTAAGGCATGTTGGATGGCGTTGCAGGCATGTGCTCGAGGGGCGAGGCCCATGCCTGCGCCGGGACCGGTCGGGTCAGCGTCCGTGCCGGCCGTGTCAGCGGCCGTGTCAGCGCGACACCGGCCGGGCGTCAGAGCGGTCCGCGACCCTAACGACCATGAACGGTTCAGTGATTGCGGCCGCGACGCCGCGTAAGGCGTACGAGCGCAAGATCGTCCTGAACGGCGTCGGCTTCCGCGACACCATGCGGGGCCCGCTGGCCCGTTACGACGTCATGCTCGGGAGCCTCGTGTCCATCGGGATCATCATCGGACTTGTGCCAGTCGGCAAGAAGGGGCCGGGGGTGAGGCCATTGGCTCGGCACCTGTCGTTCACCCCACTCATGGAGACCCTGCGCGGCCTGCTGACCGGCCCGCCGTCGGCGGGCCCGGTCCTCATGGCGATCGCCGGGTGCGCCGGGCTCTCGTTGCTCGGCTACCTGTGGGTGCGCGCGCAGTTCACGAAGCGAGCATGAGCTTGGCCGGCTCGCGCCGGTCAAGCTGCCGACCGGCTCCGGTCAGCCCGTATCCACGATCGCCAAGCCGGTCACGCACACTGCCGAGGTTGCGGTGGCCGTGACGACGGGGCCGTCGACCTGATCATGGTCGAGCGCGACCTCGAGCGATGGCAGCCGGGACAGGGGCTGGCGGACCTGATCGTGGTGTTCGCGGCAACCGGCCTCGCCGCCGAGTACGAGCGGCTGCGCGGCGAAGGCGCCCCCATCACCATCCCGCTCCGGCGGGAGCCGTGGGGTGAGCTGCTGATGCAACTCGTCGACCCCAACGGCGTGAAGGTCCAGCTCACCGAGTGGATCAGCCCCATCACGCACTGACTCCCTGGCCGTGTCAGCGGCCGCGTCAGGGCGGGGACAGCCCGCTATCAGCGCGGTCGGCGATGGTGGATGACACCACGGTCCGTCCGTTCACCTGATTAACGATTCTCGAAGGAGCGCATCACCATGTCGATCACCTTTTCCGAGCAGGACAAGCTCACTCTGCGCACCGCCGCCTGGGGCGCCGTCTCGCTGATGTCCGCCGCCGGCGCCGCCGGCTCGGCGCACAAGGCCGCCACCGAGGGCTCCATCGCCCTGACCTCCGCGACCGGGCCGGTCGGGCACGTGCTCGCCAAGGCCCCCAAGGGCGTGAAGTACGGCAAGACGGTGGCCGAACTGGCCGACCAGGTGCTGCCTGCGCTGACCGCGTCCATCAGCTTGCTTCAGGAGCGTGACCCGGCCGAGGCCGACAACTTCCGCCGCACCGTCCTGGTCGCCGTCGATGCCGCCACCCGGCCTCAGCAGGGCGAGCCAGGCCCTGCCATGGCGGAGATGGCCCGCAAGATCACCGAAGCCCTCGACGTCGCTCCGGCCGCGGCCGGACAGGACCGCCCCGAGCTGCAGAAGGTCATTCAGGAGATGGCCGATTCCGGTTTCACCGGGGTGTCGCTGCGGGTGCACGACGAGCGCGGGGATTGGACCGGCAGCGCCGGGGTGGCCGAGCTGGGCGGGATCGAAGCGCCGCCGGTCGACGGACACGTCCGGATCGGCAGCAACACCAAGACGTTCACCGCCACCGTGGTGCTGCAACTGGTGGCCGAGGGCCGCATCGGGCTCGACACCGCGGTGGACGACTACCTGCCCGAGTTCGGGCTGGACCGGCGGATCACGGTGCGGATGCTGCTGCAGCACACCAGCGGGGTGTTCAACTTCACCGGCGAGTACTTCGAGGACGGCACGTTCGTGCCGGGCATCCCCGCCACCATGGCCGGCAAGGAATGGGTGGACAACCGCTTCCACACCTACCAGCCAGAAGAGCTGGTCCGGCTGGCGCTGTCCAAGCCGGCGCGGTTCGAGCCGGGCACGGACTGGAGCTACGCCAACACCAACTACGTGCTGGCCAGGCTGCTGATCGAGAAGGTCACCGGCCGCTCGGTGGCCGAGGAGATGCACCGGCTGATCCTCGGGCCGCTCGGCCTGACGGGCACCATTCAGCCGACCAGCGAGACGGACGTCCCCGCCCCGCACGCCCGCGCCTACTACCGCTACGAGGAGGACGGCCAGACCCGGACGGTCGACGTCACCAGCCAGAACCCGTCCTGGATCTCCAGCGGCGGTGACATGATCTCGACCACCCGGGACCTGCACACGTTCATCTCCGCGCTGGTCGGCGGCAAGCTCCTGCCGGCCGAACTGCTGGCCGAGATGTGCACGCCGGAGTCCAAGGCCGGCTACGGGCTGGGCGTGTTCGTGCAGGAGACGCCGGGCGGCGGCACCGTCATCACCCACAACGGCGGCATGGCGGGCCACGCCGCACTGATGTACAGCACGCCTGACGGCAGCAGGACCCTGACCGCCGCGCTCAACTACGCGGACGACGCCGCCCTGTCCATGGGAGCGGCCTTCCAGGAGGCGACCCAGCGCCTCGTCGCCGAGGTGTTCGGCAGCGCACAGGCCTGATCACCACAACCACGCCCGGGGACGTGCCGGGAGGCGAGCTGACGGGACACCCGGCCGCCTACCGGCACCCACTCCCGCATCGCCCGACGAACTGTTCGCCGTGAGCACGACACTGAAGACGAGGAACCGTGAAGACCCATTCCCCACCGGCGACCAAGGTCCTCGCGTGGCCGTCACGGCGCTGTCGGCCGCGCTGCTGGCCGCAACGGCCACCCCCGGTCCGGCCACCGCAGCCAGCAGCGTGACCGTGCCGACCTCCGCTGCCGAGCAGGACCGCCCCGACCTGCGGAAGGCCATGCAGGCGTTCGTCGATGCCGGTTTCACCGGGGTGCAGTTCTACGGCGCCTCGACGGTGGCGGTGGTCGTGGTGTCGCGTGTTCGGCGCTGTGCGCTCAGTACAGAGTCGAGCAGGCCGGGGAACAGTGCGTCGAGGTCCTCTCGGCGCAGCCGTACCAGCCGGGATCGGCCCTGCACCTTCGTCCACGTCACGCCGGCCTCGCGCAGTACCCGGTAGTGGTGCGACAGCGTCGTCTGATGCACGTCGATTTCGGCGCCGATCGCGTTGCAGAAGTCCTCGCCCATCCGGTCGAGCCGCAGGACGAGGTCCAGCCGTACCGGATCGGCCAGAGCGCGCAGCACCTCCACCAGCCGGATGGCCTCGGTCGCCGGTTGTGACACCTCACGCATCGCCGCCCCCTGTGTTCCGCACACCCGCCACGCTACCAATACATGGATACATGGACAAGCATCCATATATTACCTAGGGTTCCCCTCGGCACTTCCGAGGTTCCTCTGGAAAGGTGGCACCACCCGGTGTTGAAACGACTTCTTCCGCTGGCCCTGGCGACCTTCGCCGTCGGCACCGACAGCTACGTCATCGCGGGCCTGCTCCCGGCCATCGCCACCGACCTGCAGGTCTCCACTCCGGCCGCCGGGCAGTTGGTGACGGTGTTCGCCCTGGTGATGGCCCTGTCGGCGCCCGTCATGGGCGCGCTCACGAGTGGACTGGACAGGCGGACCGCGCTGCTGATCGCGTTGAGTGTCTTCGTGGTCGGCAACGCTGTCACCGCCCTGGGCACAAGTTACGGGGTGGTGATGATCGCCCGTATCGTCACCGCGATCGGGGCTGGAATGATCAACTCGGCCGCCTCCAGTACTGCGGGGGCCATCGCACCCCCGGAACGCCGGGGCAGGGCCCTGGCCTTCGTGATGGGCGGCCTCACGCTGGCGACGGCGTTGGGTCTTCCTCTCGGCACGCTGATCGGCCGTACCGACTGGCACATCACCCTGTGGGCCGTCGCCGGGATCGGCCTCGTCGCGGCCCTCGGGATCGCTGCCGGCCTGCCCAAGGTGACGCTCCCGGCTGCCTCACTGGGCGACCGGCTGCGCCCGCTCAAGCAGGGCCGGGTCCTCGCGCTGATGGCCGTCACCATGCTGGTCTTCCTCGGCGCCTACACCCTCTACACCTACATCGGCCCGGCCCTGCAGGATGCGACCGGCGGCTCCGAATCGCTGCTCGCCGTCATCCTGCTGGCCTGGGGAATCGGCGTCCTGGCCGGAAACATCATCGCCGGACGGCTGGTCGACCGGCACGACCCCGCGCACGCGTTGACCGCTTCCCTCACCATCGCCGCCGTCGCCCTTGCCCTCACTTCGGTGGCGACCGCCACGCTCGTGTCCACCCTGGCATGGGCCGCGATCTGGGGCGCGGCCCTGGGCGTCATCGTCGTGCCCCAACAGCACCGACTCATCGCCCTCAGCCCGGCCGCAGCACCGGTTCTGCTCGGTCTCAACTCCTCGGCCATCTACGTCGGGATAGCTCTCGGTGGCGGCCTGGGCGGACTGGCCCAGAAGTGGTTTGCCATCGTGCCCGCCGCGCTGGGGCTGCCGGCCGCCGGTGTCACGACCTTGGCGCTGCTCTACCACCTGACAACCGCACGCCACCAGGCGCCAGCGACACCTCAGCCGACCTCCTCCACCCCGGAGAAGGCCGAGGCGTAACGCCCCTGCTGGAGCCCGCCTCGAGCCCAGGAGCGTTGCCGGTTCCGAGGCTCGAAAGCTACCCGTCTACTCACGGCACGGGACTTAGCGGGCGGAGCCCGCCAGGCACTTCCGGGAGGTGGAAGGAGTAGCGGCCCATCAGGTTGATGTGGTGCCGCACGAACGGCGACAGGCGGGCCACGTCTTCCTCGCGCACCTCGGACCCGCTTGTGCGCAGGTGGGTCAGGGCGGCGTCCAACGCCATAGCGGACGGCCTGGCCGACCTGATGAGCCAGATGGCCGAGAGCCAGGACGCCCAAGGCCTGCGCGATGACAGCAGAGAGATGAGGCAGGCGGCCGGCCTGGAAGACAAGGAGAGCGCCTGACCCGTCGAAGGCCGCCCACACGCGGCCCCCTGGCGCAGTGACGACAGGCTCGCTCAGTACTCGGCGTAGATCTCGATCACATTGCCTTCGGGATCGCGGAAGAACAGCGTCCGGTGGCGCTGCTTGGGCAGGTCGGTCGGTTCCCTGTAGAAGGTTCTCGTCTCCTTCATCTTTCGCAGAGCAGGATCGGGTAGTCGAAATTACGGATCTCCTTCAGGCTCATGTTGATCGTTCTGGCAGGAAGCCGACGCCGGCCTCACGCTCTACGGGAAGGTCACGGCCCGGCTCGACCTCGGTGACGAGGCGGTGGGAGCCGTGTCGCAGCCCAGACCCGTCACTCCGGGTGGCTCAGGTCACGGCCGGCGGCGATCTCCTCCGGCTTCGAAGTGAGGCACGAAATACGACACAAGGTGTCGGGTTTCGGGTCGAGCATGGTTGCGCCGGTCGGCGGTCGATCGCGACCGTGGACCGGACCCTACGAACAGACGCCGGACGCTACGAACAGACAAGGACCTCCATGCGCGAAACGGCAGAAGATCTCAAACAGCTCCAGGCTCTCCTCGACGCCTCCCTCTCCCGCTCCACCTCGCACCTGCGCTCGATCATCAACACCGAACGCACGCTGACCGCAGAGCAACTCACCCAGGTCCTTACCGGCATGTGCACCCTCGCCCTGTCCACCGTGACGGCGAAGGGCGAGCCCCGGATCAGCGGTGTGGACGGGCACTTCCTGCACGGGAAGTGGCACTTCGGCACGGCGCCTGGCGCCGCCAAGGCCCGCCACCTCGCCGTCCGCCCCGCCGCCAGCGTCGCGCACCTGCGCGGGGAGGACCTGGGCGTGTTCACGCACGGCACGGTGGAGATCCTCAACCCCCAGGACGGCGAGCCGGCCCCGGACTGGCCGGACCTGCTCGCCTACTTCAAGGACTTCTACGGCGACGACCTCTTCGACTGGGACAACGACGTGGTCTACTACCGGCTGCATCCGCACTGGATGACCGTCTACGCCCCCGATTTCGCGAAGCTCACTGCCGCATCCCCGTCCTGATCAGTCGATGACGAGCGGCCGCGCTCCCCACACGGGCGCGGCCGCCGTCCGCTGTGGTCCGGACCCGACCGCGACGCCGCCGCCGGGCTCCAGGCCGAGAGCCGCCACCAGCACCTCGCGAGCCTCGGCGCACGTCCGCCTCGTGAACAGACCTTCGCGAAGGTCGCAGCCCGGCACTGACCCCGCCACCCGTCGACGTATCTCACGTCGCGCCTGGCCACCACGCGCCAGAACGCGCCGGGGCCGGGAGTGGGGTCGCCCCCCATCGCGTTGACTCGGTGGCTCCAACGGCCCGACTGCCCCGAGCGGACGGAAGGCGGGGGAATGCCGCCAGGTCTGCCGGGCTGCCGGCGCCGCCACGGGGGCGGCTTCGGGCGTAGGTGTAGGCGCGGGGGTGGCGGTCCGGTAGGTTCGGCGCGTCCCCTCGGTGCGCGGCAACGCTGAAGACCAGGTCGGCGTCCTGCCGGAGCATCTTCAACGTCTTGGCGACAGTCGACTCATCCAGGCACGCCCGAAGCGCGCCCGAAGCGCCCGGTGCAGGCAGCCGAAGGTGGCGAAGGGCCTGTCCATCCATCGCGGACGACAAGAGGGGTCCGTCGATGGCGGACAACGAAAAGGGAAAGGAGAGCGCCCGCTCCTTTCCACTCTCAACGTATAGCGCACCAGGGGGCTTGCGGCAAGACCCCTGTCGTGCTGCAGAATCGCCGACCGAGGCCAGAACCTGCGGAAATGAGGAACGCGGAGTGCGTGTGTTGTTGTCGGCGTATGGGTCGCGCGGAAGTGTTGAACCGATGGCGGGGCTCGCCGTGGGGTTGCGGGCACTCGGCGCGGAGGTGCGGATGTGCGCGCCGCCGGACGAGGAGTTCGTGGAGCTGCTGGCCGGAGTCGGGGTGCCGCTGGTGCCGGCCGGCCGGCCGGTGCGCCCGCTGGTGACCACGGTGACGCCGGGGTCGGCGGTGGGCCTGCCGCAGCGTGTGGCCGAGTTGATGGCCGCGCAGTTCGACACGGTCGCCGCGGCGGCCGAGGGATGTGATGCGCTGGTGGCGACCGGCCCGTTGCCGGCCACGGCCGGCGCGCGGTCGGTGGCCGAGAAACTGGGCATCCGCTACGTGCATGTGAGCCACCAGCCGGTCATCCTGCCGTCGCCGTACCGTCGACCGCCCCCGCGGCGGGGCCGGCCGTTGCCATCGGACGTGACCGACAACCGGGCGCTGTGGGACCTGGACGCCGAGATCGCGCAGGCGATGTTCGGTGAGGTGCTCAACACCCACCGGGCGTCGATCGGCCTGCCGCCGGTGGACAACGTCCGCGACTACGCCTTCACCGACCGCCCGTGGCTGGCGACGGACCCGATCCTGTCCCCGTGGCAGCCGACGGGCCTCGACGTGGTGCAGACCGGCGCGTGGATCCTGACCGACGAGCGCCCGCTCCCGGCCGGGTTGGCGGCGTTCCTGGACGGCGGCACACCACCGGTGTACGTGGGCTTCGGCAGTACGCCCATGAGCGCCCCGAAGGAGTTCGCCCGGGTGGCCATCGAGGCGATCCGCGCGCAGGGGCGCCGCGTACTCGTCGGCCACGGCTGGGCCGGCCTGGACCTGATCGACGACGGGGGCGACTGTCTCGCCGTCGGCGAGGTCAACCATCAGGTGTTGTTCCGCCGGGTGGCCGCCGTCGTGCACCACGGCAGCGCGGGCACCACGACGACCGCCGCCAGGGCCGGCGCTCCGCAGGTGGTGGTATCCCAGGGGGCGGACCAGCCGTACTGGGCGGGCCGGGTGGCCGAGCTGGGCATCGGCGCGGCACACGACGGTCCGACGCCGACCTCCGAGTCCCTGTCAGCCGCGCTGGAGGCGGCCCTGGCCCCCGAGACCCGCGTGCGGGCGGCCGCCGTGGCCGGCACCATCCGCGCCGACGGGGCGACGGTGGCCGCGACGCTGCTGCTGGACGCGGTCAGCCGCGAAAGGCCGCCCGTCTCCGCCTGAATCACACGTAGACCGTCAGAACACGAGTAACCGCCACCCCTGGCGGCTGGAACCGGGAACGGCCATGGCGGCCATGTCAGACAGCGCGTCGCTTGTCATGGCCGCCAGGTTCGTCACCCCGGTCCGGACGCCTCGCCGCGCGCGAGGGCGCCGGCGACCCTGTATCGGAGCCATGAACGTGAATTACCTGACCACCAGCGCTTTTGACCTTCCCGGCCACCTCGCCCCGAAGGCCGACCCGGCGTTGATCGCCGGTGATGAGCAGCACTTCGCGGCCATCGCGCAGACCCTGACCGAGTCGATCGCCGACCTGTCGGACCGGCTGGAGGCCGAGCGCAAGGCGCCCGGCGGCGCGGGCCGCGCCGCGATGGACCGGGACATGCAGATCCACCGGCTGACCGCCCGGCTGCGCACCCTGCGTCGCTTCGGGCTGGACCTGTGCCTGGGCCACATGGTCAGCGCGGACGGCGGCGAGCCGGTCTACATCGGACGGCTGGGCCTGACCGACAGCACCGGACGCCGGCTGCTGCTCGACTGGCGCTCCCCCGCGGCCGAGCCGTTCTTCGGAGCCACCCACGCCAACGCGATGGGGCTGGCCAGCCGCCGCAGATACCGCTGGACCCGCGGCCGGATCAGCGACTACTGGGATGAGGTGTTCACCTCCGACGGGCTCGTCGGGCACGCCGCGCTCGATGACCAGTCGGCCTTCATCGCCAGCCTGGGCAGCAACCGGTCGGCCCGGATGCGTGACGTGCTCGGCACCATCCAGGCCGACCAGGACGCCATCATCCGGGCGGGGTCCGCCGGCGCGCTGGTCGTCGACGGCGGCCCTGGCACCGGCAAGACCGTCGTGGCGCTGCACCGCTCGGCCTACCTGCTCTACTCCGACCCCCGTCTGGGTCATCACCGCGGCGGCGTGTTGTTCGTCGGTCCGCACCAGCCCTATCTGGCCTACGTCGCCGACGTCCTGCCCAGCCTCGGCGAGGAGGGCGTGCAGACCTGCACCCTGCGCGACCTGGTCGCCGAAGGAGCCGCGCCGGCGATCGAGACCGACCCGGAGGTGGAGCGTCTGAAGTCGTCGGCGCGCATGGTGCAGGCGATCGAGCCGGCCGTCCGGTTCTATGAGAACCCGCCCGCCCAGCCGATGACGGTCACCACTCCCTGGTCCGACATCCGGTTGAGCGCCGAGGACTGGGCCGAGGCGTTCGCGGCGCCGGATCCCGGCACGCCGCACAACGACGCGCGTGACGTGATCTGGGAGGAACTCCTCACGATCTTGCTGGACAAGCACGACGAGGACGAGGCGCCGCCGCAGTTGCTGCGCAAGTCGCTGCTGCGCAACAGGGAGCTGCTCACGATCTTCAACCGGGCGTGGCCGCTGCTCGAAGCGGCCGACCTGGTCGGCGACCTGTGGACGGTGCCGGCCTACCTGCGGTTGTGCGCTCCCTGGCTGACCCCTGAGGAGATCCGGGTGTTGCAGCGTGAGGACGCCCAGGCCTGGACGGTGTCGGACCTGCCGCTCCTTGACGCGGCCCGCCAGCGGCTCGGCGACCCTGAGGCGGCCCGGCTCAAGCGCCGCCAGGACGCGGCTGTCGCCGCCGAACGCGAGCGCATGGCGCAGGTCGTCGACCGCCTGCTGGATGCCGATGACGACGGTGAAGGGGTGGTGACGATGCTGCGCGGGCAAGACCTTCGAGACGCCCTGGTCGACGAGACGGCGGTGCCGGGCATCGAGCCGGACCTGCTGGCCGGCCCGTTCGCGCACATCGTCGTGGACGAGGCGCAGGAACTGACCGACGCGCAGTGGCAGATGCTGCTGCTGCGCTGCCCGTCTCGCAGTTTCACCATCGTCGGCGACCGCGCCCAGGCCAGGCACGGGTTCACCGAGTCGTGGCAGGACCGGCTGGAGCGGGTCGGGCTCGACCGGATCACCCTGGCCTCGCTGACGGTCAACTACCGGACGCCGGAGGAGATCATGGCCGAAGCCGAGCCGGTCATCCGGGCCGCGCTGCCGGACGCCAACGTGCCGACCTCCATCCGCAGCAACGGCGTGCCCGTCACCCATGGATCCGTCTCGGAGCTGGACTCGATCCTGGAGGCGTGGCTGGCCGCGCACGCCGACGGGACGGCCTGCGTGATCGGCGATCCGGCTTTCCCTGCGACCTCCCGCGTCCGGTCGCTGACTCCCGAGCTGGCCAAGGGGCTCGAGTTCGACCTGGTCGTCCTCATCGATCCGGAGGCGTTCGGCGAGGGCATCGAGGGGGCGGTCGACCGCTATGTCGCGATGACCCGGGCGACCCAGCAACTCGTCATCCTCACGAGCTCCTGACCTCGGCCGACGCACGCCCGCTCCCGGCCCAGCCGGCGGCGTTCCCGGACACCGCCACACGTCGACGCTGTCGTCATGGCGGATGGTGTTCGGCACGTCGGCCCGGCGCCCGCGCTGCCACAGATGCGTGGAACTGCCCTCCGTCGTCGCCGGGTGTCCAGGGTCGCGGGGCGGCGGCTCCGCACTCATGCGGGCAGGATGCCGGCAAGGTGGCGAGGCCGGCCGGATCGGCGGTGGCGAACCAGGCGTCGACGTCTCGGTCGAGCCGGTCCAGGGTGTCGCGGACGCGCAGGGCGAGGGAGCGGGCGGGCGGGTTCAGGGTGGTCAGGGTGGTGCTCATCGGTCAGCCCCACGCCCCTGCGATCTGCCGCGTCGAGGCGTTGAGCCGGTTGAACAGGTTCGTCGCACCGATCATGAGGATCAGCGCGGCCAGTCCGCGCTCGTCGTAGTGCCTGGCCGCCTCGTCCCAGACCTGGTCGGGGACGGCGTCCTGCCGGTCGGCCAGCCGGGTCGCCGACTCGGCCAGGGCCAGCGCGGCCCGCTCGGCGTCGGTGAAGTACGGCGTTTCGCGCCAGGCCGTCACCGCCCCCAGGCGCTCCTCGCTCTCACCCGACTTCCTGGCGGTGCGTGACCCGCCGTCGACGCAGGCGCTGCAGCCGTTGACCTGGCTGACCCGCAGGTGCACCAGCTCCAGCGTGGTCTCAGGGACACCGCCCTGCCTGGCGACCTCCACGATCTTCATGAGTGGCCGCATCGCGCCGGGCAGCACGGTGACGGGGTTCGGCATCCGAGGGTTCATGGTGTCCTCCTGAATGAGTGGCTCGCAGCTCCATGACGCCACGGGGTCACGGCGGCCCGCCACCGGCCGCGAGCCGTCCGGGACGGCGATCACCGTCTGGGCGGACGAGCTGACCTCGGGCGATACAGTGAGATCCAGTTGTCCCTGCGCTGTCCCGGGACGGGACGTCCGAAGGATGGAGCATGAGCGAGGATCTCGCACGGCGCCTGCGCCAGATCCGGGAGACCGGCGGCCGCAGCCTGCGCGACCTGGAGCGCTCACTCCACGTGAGCAGTTCCTCGCTCTCGCGCTACCTGACCGGTCAGGCCGTGCCGCCCTGGTCGGTGGTCGTGGGGCTCTGCCAGGTAGCGGGCGTCGACCCCCGGCCGCTGCGGCCGCTGTGGGAGGCGGGCAAACGCGGCCCCCGGGTGGGTCCCGCCGTCACCGTGACCCGCAACGACCTGCCGTACGACATCACCACGTTCACCGGGCGGCAGGAGGAACTGGCCGCGATGCTGACGGCCGCGCGCGCCGACCGCGTGGTGGCCATCGACGGGATGGGCGGGGTCGGGAAGACCACCCTGGCCGTCCACGCGGCTCACCGGGTGACCTCCGACTACCCCGACGCGCAGCTCTACCTCGACCTGCACGGCTTCACCCCCTGCCGAGATCCCGTCGAGCCCGCCGAGGCGCTGCGGATCCTGCTGGCCGCGCTCGGCGTGCCGTCCGGGCGGATACCGGAGGCGGTGGAGGAGCGCGCCGCGCTGTGGCGGTCGGAGCTGGCCATGCGGCGCGCCGTCGTCGTGCTCGACAATGTCGCGGGCCAGGCGCAGGTGCGGCCACTCCTGCCGGGGGCCGGGTCCAGCATCGTCCTGATCACCAGCCGCAGGCGGCTGGTCGGGCTCGGCGACGCGCACGCTGTCTCGCTCGACGTGCTCGGCCCGCGCGAGGCGGCCGACCTGTTCGGCGCGGCGCTCGGCGACGCGCGGGCGCAGGACTCGCCCGCGTTGGAGGAGGTGCTGCGCCGCTGCGGGCACCTGCCGCTGGTCCTCGGTGTGGCCGCCGCGCGCATGCGGCACCGCCCGGCCTGGACGCTGGAGACGCTGGCGGAGTACCTGCGCGAGGGCGACCTGGGCACCTCGGGGGTGCTGTCGATGTCGCTGCGCGACCTCGACGACGGGCAGCACCGCATGTTCCGCCTGCTCGGCCTGGCGCCCGGCGTGGACCTGAGCGTGCACGCCGCGGCCGCGCTCGCCGAGGTCCCGGTGAGTACGGCGCGCCGGCTGCTGGATGACCTCGTCGCCGCCAGCCTGGTGCTGGAGAACGTGCCGGGCCGCTACCACCAGCACGACCTGCTGCGCGAGCTCGCCCGCGGGGCGGCCGAGGAGCGGGACGAGAAGCGCGGGGCGCTGACCCGGCTGCTCGACCACTACGTGAGGACGGCGGCCACCGCCACGAACCTGCTCTACCCCTCAGGCGCGCACCTGCGGCCCGCCGTACCCGCGGGGGAGCCCTTCGCCCGCCCCGCCGACGCGCTGCGCTGGCTCGACGGCGAGCGCGCCAACCTCGTGACGGCGGGGACGTACGCCGCCGAGCAGGGCTGGCCTGAGCACGCGGTCCTGCTGGCGCGGATCCTCTACCCCTACCTCGACGGCCACGCCCACCACGCCGAGTCGCTCCCGCTGTACGGCAGGGCGCTGCAGGCCGCCCGCCACCTCGGAGACCGGGGCGGCGAGGTGCACCTGCTGAACGAGTGGATGTCGATGAACGCCCGCCAGGGCCGCTACGACCCCGCCCACGACGACGCCAAGCACGCCAGGGATCTGGCCCGCGAGATCGGCGACCGGTACGGCGAGGCCAGAGCGCTGAACGCGCTGGGCGACATGCGCTGGCGCGAGCGCGACGACCTGCGGGCGGAAGAGCGCTTCCGCGCCGCCCTTGAGCTGTTCCGCGAGGTGGACGCCGGCACCGACGTGGCCATCGTGCTGGGCAACCTGGGGCTGGTCGCCGGGCGGCAGGGCCGCTACGACGAGGCCGAGGGGGCGCTGCGGCAGGCGCTGGCGGGCTTCGAGGCGATCGGGCTGCCCGGCGGGCAGGGCACGATCCGCGCCAACCTGGGGCAGATCTGCCTGTGGCGGGGGCGCCCGGCGGAGGCGCTGGAGCACTACCGGCAGGCGCTGGAGCACCATCGTGGCCTCGACTACCCCAGCGGCGAGGCCGACGCGCTCAACGGCATGGGCACCGCGGCGCGCCACCTGGGCGAGATGACACAGGCGGTGGAGGACCACCGTGCGGCCCTGGCCATGGCGGTCGAGGCCGGCGACCCCGCCCGGCAGGCCGCCGCCCACGAAGGGCTGGCCCGTGCCCACCGCGAGCGCGGCGAGCGGGATCTGGCCCGCGAGCACGCCGCCGGCGCGCTGGATGTCTACGTGCGCATGGGACTGCCCGAAGCCGACGACATGCGCGCCTTCCTCGCCGGCTGAGCAGCGCCGCGCTCTCGCGACCCGACCCCCCGACGTCGGATGACGCGCGTGCCGTCCAGTCGAGCGCCCACGGCGGCCCGCCGCCCGCCTCACGGCCGGATCTCGTAGACCACGTTGAACGACGTCTGCGCGGCCCGCCGGAATCGGGTGAAGCCCGCGTCCGTGATCACCTCGCGGATCGCCGCCTCACCGGCCTGCGCGCCCAACGCGTACCCGCCCGGCTGGGACAGGCCGTTGGGGACGCACAGGAACGTGGAGGCGCTGTAGTACAGCCGTCCCACCGGGTTGAAGTTCTCCTCGACCCTGTCGGAGGCGAACGGCTCCACCAGAAGCCACGTGCCGTCCTGAGCCAGCGCTTCCCGCACCCGCCTGGCCGCCCCGAGCGGGTCGCCCATGTCGTGCAGGCAGTCGAACATCGTCACCAGGTCGTAGCCGGTCCCTGTGAAGGTCTGCGCGGTGGCCACCTCGAAGCTGACCCGGTCGGCGAGCCCGGCCTCCGCGGCACTCTTGCGCGCCAGCGCGATCGAATCGGCGTGGTAGTCCGAGCCGACGACCGTGGTACGCGGATACGCCTCGGCGAGCAGGACCGACGACGAGCCGAGACCACAGCCGACGTCGGCGACCAGGGCCCCGGCCGTCAGCTTCGCCTCGACTCCTTCCAACGCGGGGATCCAGTTCGGGATCAGCTCGGCGACGTAGCCGGGCCGGTAGAACGCGTCGCACCCGACGAAGACGTCCTCGTCGTGCTCGTGCCAGCCGACGCCGGCACCGGTACGGAACGCCTCGGTGATGCGCGGTTCCGCGCGCAGCATGCCCAGAGAGATGAGGAAGGCCGTCGGCACGTTGGGACCGTTCGGGTCGGCCAGGCAGAACGCCTGCTCCTCGGTCAGCGAGAACTGACCGGTCTCCGGTTCGTAGCTGACATATCCCCCGGCGGCCTGTCCGCGCAGCCACTCGGTGAGATAGCGCAGGTGGCACCCGGTGCGCTCGGCGAACTGCTCGGGCGTCGCCGGGCCCTCCGCGAGCGCGCGGTAGAGGCCGAGCCGCTGGCCGATCACGACGGAGCCGGCGGCGTCGGTCGCTGCCAGGTCGCTCACGAACCGGCCCAGGAACTCGTTCACCTTCTCGTGGTCCATCTCTGGTCTCCCCTCCTGTCGGACCGGCTGGTGCCGGTCACAACCCCAGGGTCGGCCCGCGGCCTTTCACGGCCCTCGCACGGGCTATCGTCGTGCTAACAGGCCGAGTTCGTCCTCGTCACGGGAGTGTTGGACACGGGGGATGCCATGGCAGTCAGGAGCCTGCCGCCGCCGGTCCGGGTGGAGGTGCTCGGGCCGCTGCGGCTCCTCGTTGACGGCGCCCCTGTGGACGTGTCCGGCCCGAAACGGCGTGCGGTGCTCGCGCTGCTCGCGCTCGCCGAGGGCCGCGTCGTCACGGTCGATCGCCTCGTGGACGCGCTCTGGCCGTCGGAGGTTCCCGAATCGGGGCGTCAGGCCCTGCACAACCACGTGTCCCGGCTGCGTGCGCACCTCGGTCCTGCGGCGGCCCGGCTCGAGACGCGGCATGACGGTTATCTGCTCGCGCTCGAGCGCGACGAACTGGACGCGGCACAGGCGCGAGCACTGCTCGCGACGGCGCGTACGACGGCGCAGCGGGACCCGGCCGGCGCGCTCTCCCTGCTGCAGGAGGCGCACGGGCTGTGGCGAGGGCCGGTTCTCGCCGACCTCTCCGACGTCGTGCCCATCGCCACCGCGGTCGAGGAGTACGCGCAGCTGCGCCGCGAGGTGACCGACGCGCTGGTCGACAGCGCCGTCGCCGCAGGACAGGCTGATGAGATCCTGGGCCTGGCCGCCGCGTCGTCGGCCGCCGACCCGCTGCGGGAGCCCGCCGTCCTGCTGCTCATGCGGGCGCTGGCGGCGACCGGGCAGGCGCCGGAGGCCCTGCGCATCGGACGGGAGTATCGGCGCAGGCTGGTCGAGGAGACCGGCCTCGATCCTTCAGCCGCGCTGGACGCGCTCGAGCGCGAGATCGTCGGCGGTGCCGCCGGTTCCGCTCCCAGCCGGCCCGAGGGGCCCGCCCGGCCGACCACGCGGCTGTTCGGCCGGGAGTCCCAGGTCGCTGCCCTGCATCGGCTGCTGGCGGCCGAGCGCCTGGTCACGCTCGTGGGGCCAGGCGGCATCGGCAAGACCCGGGTCGCCCTGGAGGTCGCGCTGCAGAGCGGCACGGCGACGGTGCTGCTGCTGGCGCCGGTCACCGACCCCGCCGCCATCCCGCACGCGCTGGCGGCGGCCATGAACCTGAAGATCGACCAGGGTGACGTGCTGTCCGCCTGCGTCGCCGTGCTGGGCGACCGTCCCGGCCTGTTGATGATCGACAACTGTGAGCACCTGCTCGACGGGGTCAGGGACACGGTGGACGTGATCCTCTCCTCATGTCCCGGAATCTCCTTGTTGACCACCAGCCGCGAACCCCTCGGACTGGCGGCCGAATACGTCTCACGGCTGGCGCCGCTTCCGCTGCCCCGCCCCGACCAGGACCCTTCGAGGGCACCGTCCGTGGCGCTGTTCCTGGACCGGGCCCGACGGGTCCGGCCCGGTCCACCGCCGACGCCGGCGGAGCTGTGCACGGTCGCCGACATCGTGGGCCGGCTCGACGGGATGCCGCTGGCCATCGAACTGGCGGCGGGCCGGCTGTCCACGCTGTCCCTCGCCGATCTGCGTGGCCGCCTGGACCGCTCGCTCGACCTGCTCGGCGGTGGCAGGCCCAGCGCGGACTCCCGGCACCGCACGCTGCGCGCGACCATCGAGTGGTCGTACCAGCTCCTCACCGAGGACGAACGGCGGCTGTTCCGGCATCTGTCGGTCTTCCCCGACGGGGTCGATCTCGACACCGCCGAGCGGCTCGCCGCCGAGCTGGGCCTGGACAGTGATCCGGGAAGCGCTCTGGCCCGTCTCGTCGACGCCTCCATGATCGACGCCTCCTTCCAGGGGACCACCCGGTACCGCATGCTGGAGACGCTGCGGGCCTTCGGGCTGGACCGGCTCGCGGCGGCAGGCGAGGAGAAGGCCGCCGTGGAGCGCATGGCCCGATGGGCTGTGGAGCTGACCTCATGGATCGAGGCCACCATGGCCATCGAGCGGGAGCCCGAGGCGGACGCCGTCCTGCGCCGCGAGCTGCCGAACCTGCGGGCCGCGTGGCGGCTGGTTCGCAGCCGGGGCTGTCTGGACGAGGCCGCGGCGATGGTCATCGCGCTGTTCGAGACGGTCGCCTACCGCGACCTGATCGAGCTTCGGGACTGGGCAGAGGAACTGGCCGGCGACCAGGCGCTCGCCGCCCACCCGCGGGCCGGCGCCGTACTCGCGACCGCGGGGGAAGCCGCCTACCACCGTGGCGACTACCGCCAGGCCGACCGGCTCGCCCGCGCCGGGCTGGAGAAGGCGGGCGACAGCGTCGGGTCATGGCACTGCCTGATGGTGCTGTCGGTGGCCGACCTGGCGCGCGGCGCCTACGACGACGTGGTCGAGCATTCCCTCGCCGCAACCGTTCTCGCCGGCCCGCACCGGGAGAGCCTGGGGATCGCCGCCCTCGCGACCGCCTACGCGGGTGATCCTGATGCGGCGCGCGGACTGAACGAGCGGGGGCTGGCCGTCGCGGTGTCGCCCACGATGCTCTCGTGGGGCGCCTACGTCGCCGGGGAGATCGAGAGTCTCGCGGGCCACAGCGAGCCGGCCGAGCGGCATTACCTCCGTGCCATCGACCTGGCCCGCACCTCGGGCGCGACCTTTCTCGTCGGCGTCGCGACCGTCGGGCTGCTGTCGGTGCGCGCCTCCACGGGCCGGGTCCACGAGGCGCTCGGCGGCTACCGTGACGTCATCGAATACTTCGCCCGCAACGGCAACTGGACTCACCTGTGGGTCACCCTGCGCAACCTCGCCGATCTGCTACGCAGGCTCGGCGACGACGAGCCAGCCGCGCTGATCGACGCCGCGGCGGGCCAGGCTCCCGACGCTCCGGCCGTGGACCGCTCCCACGGCGAGCGCCCCGCGCGCGCCGTGGCCGCTTCAGCGACGCCGATCCCCAGCCGGGTCGCCCTCCTCGAGCTGGCTCGGCAGGCGATCGAGCGGAACCTCACTCGATCCTGACAGCCGTTGGGCGCGCGGCTCGGCGAACGACTCGTCGCCGACCCATGCCGTGAAACAGTCGACGCCCATGCCGGCGATGAGCTCGCTCGTCTGCGTCTCCTGCGCCGCCAGGGCACGGACTTTGCGGGCCGCCGTCTCCGCGTCCAGCACGAGGTCGACCGCCAGCAGGTGGGCCGGTGTCGTGATCGGGTATCCCGGCGGGAAGATGCCCAAGCTCTCGTTGAGCGCGCTCCAGCGCGGTGCCCGCCGCTCCGCGAAGGTGGCGTACAGCAGCCGCGCTCCTGGTGAGGCGGCGCGGCCGAACGCCGCGGTGGTCCAGGCCGAGACCGCCTGATGGTCCGGGTGACCGGTGATGCCGTCAGGGCCGAAGGTGAGCACGGTGTCGGGCCGCACCCGCTCGATGACGTCGCACAGCCGCGCGACCGCCTCGGACCTGCTGACCTGCGCGCACTGCCCGTCCCTGTAGCCGAGCCAGTGGTGCTCGCCGACCCTGAGGATCTCCAGGCAGCGCGCCAGCTCGCGGGCGCGCGCCGCGGCGAGTCGATGCGGCGGCCACTCCACCGGGTCGCCCGTGCCGAGCTCACCGCAGGTCGCGGTCACGCACACCACCCGCGATCCGCTGTCGCGGGCCATCGCCATCAAACCGCCGGACAGGTAGGCCTCGTCGTCAGGATGCGCCCAGATCCCCAGGATGACGCCCAGGTCGGCGACATCACACGCACGCTCGATCATGCCAGGACCTCCCTGCCGAGGATGCCGTGTACGGCCAGGCCGGCGCCGCAGCAGGCGACGGCGATCACCCAGAGACCGCCGACTCCCGCGGCGTCGACCACCAGGCCACCGGACAGCGCGCCGGCCGCGGACTCAGAATCCCGAACAGCGCCGCTGAGCCGATCAGCACCCGTCGCAGCGGCCACGACCCGAGCAGAGCGCTGAGCAGCACCGCGCCGATCGCATACGCCAGCGCGAACACCGTCACCGTCAGCCCCGCGGCGCCGACGGTGACCCCGAGGTCCCGTGAGATCCCGCCGAGCATCCCGGCCATCGCGAACATGTCGGTACCGATCGCGAACGCGCCGATCCCGAGGGCCACGACCGCGAGCCACCCGCGCCGGTCCCGTTCCGGTAGGGGGGCTGTCCGGTCCAGCACCGCCGTGCCGACCACGTCATCGTCCATCTCGTCCTCCACGTTCGTCGCCATCCGATCGTGGAAGCACGGACTCGCAGCGCACTACCGCGGCGCTGTCACCGCCGGAACCAGGCCTGCTCGGAGGTGATCTTGCAGGGCCACTGGATCGCCTTCTTGCCCTTGAGCTTCTCGCCTGACCCGATGGCCAGGCACATGCCGGTGGCCCTGTTGCGCAGCCGCTGCATGCCGTCGTAGACCCACTCCTGGGCCAGCCCGCCATCGGTGCACGGCCACTGGATCGCGACCTTGCCCTGCTTCTTCTCCCCCCGTCCGATCGCCAGGCACAGCCCGGTCTTGACGTTCACCAGCCGACGGTCGGAGCGGTGGATCCAGCGCTGGGCCTTGCTCCCGATGCAGGGCCACTGGATCACCGGCTTGCCGGCCTTCACCTCTCCCCCGCCCACGGCCAGGCACATGCCGGTGGCGCCGTTGACGTACGCCCGGCCGGGGCCGGCGGAGGCCGCCACGGCCTGTGAGGACGCGGCGGGCGACAGGGACAGGACGGTCAGGGCGGTCACGACCACGGCGGTGGTCCTGGAGCTCGTGCGCATGGAGGTCCTTCACTCAGTGGGTGATCAAGGGGGGACGGGATCACGAGACTGGTCTCGATGGGCAAGCAGGCCGGAACAGCTCCCCCTGCGGCCCCCGGCGGCAAGCGGCCCTTGACCGTTTGCCCGCGGAGACCTGTGGCACCAGGATCATGGCGGCACGATTGTTCGACACCCCTCATCAGACAGGCAAACAATGCTTCTCTCGGCGAACGGATCCTCGCCACGCCTCCCCGACCCGTGGCAGCGGCTCCTGACACCGATCGGCCCTCGGGCGTCGCCTGCGCGCGCAGGCCTGCACGCCGCGACGCACGCGATCGGCGAACCCGGGTCACGCGTCGAGGCGAAAGCTCTTGGTCGTCCAGTGAACGGAGCCCGATAGCGGTGGCAGGCCGTCGCGAAAGTCCGGTGGACCCGGCAGCGGGACCGGTTCAACGCTTCGCCTCCGAGTTACGCGACCTGCGCCAGAAAGCGGACGGCCTCACCTATCGGGCCATGGCCAAGCGCGCGGGCTACTCGGTCACCACGCTGTCGCAGGCGGCGGCGGGTGAGCGTCTGCCTTCGCTGCCCGTCGTCCTCGCCTTCGTGCAGGCATGCGACGGAGACCTCTCCGAATGGGAGCGCCGCTGGCAGCAGGCCGCCGATGAACTGGCCCGCCGGAGGGCGGACGAGGACGACGCCGCCGGGCCGTACCTGGGGCTGGCTTCCTACGACACCCATGATTCCGGTCGATTCTTCGGACGGGAGCGGCTCGTCGAGGAGTTGCACGAGTTGCTTCGGCGGCATCGCTTCGCCGCGGTGTTCGGCCCTTCGGGCAGCGGTAAGTCGTCCCTGTTGCGTGCCGGGCTCGTCCCTGCGGCACGTGGGGAGACGACACCCTCAGGTCAGTCCCTCGGGCAGAGCCTGATACTCACCCCGGGGGAACACCCGATGCGGCACGCCGACCGGTTCGTCCCTGTCGAGGGCGGCTTCGACACGCTGATCGTGGTCGACCAGTTCGAGGAGGTGTTCACGCTCTGCCGGGACCAGCGTGAGCGAGGGCAGTTCATCGACCTGCTGCTCAGCGCGCGACAACCGCAGAGCCGGATGAAGGTGGTCATAGCGGTGCGCGCCGACTTCTACGGGCGATGCGCCGAGCACCGCGAGCTCACCGTAGCGCTGCGCGAGGCCAACCTGCTGGTGGGGCCGATGCGGCACGAGGAGCTCAGGGAGGCGATCGTCCGGCCGGCGATGGCCGAGGGCCTGACGGTGGAGCGGGCGCTGACGGCCGCGATCGTCGCCGACGTCGCCGACGAGCCGGGGGCGCTTCCGCTGATGTCGCACGCGCTGCGGGAGGTCTGGCACCGCCGTACGGGCAAGATGCTGACCTTGGGCGCCTACGAGAGCGTGGGCGGAGTCCATGGGGCGATCAGCCATACCGCGGAGGAGCTCTACGCCGGCCTGTCGCCGGCGCAGGCGAGGATCGCCCGGCGGGTCCTGCTCAGGCTGATCAGTCCGGGCGAGCAGGCCCAGGACACCCGCCGTCCCGCCGCCCGGGCCGAGCTGGACCCCTACGAGGAGGCGGACACCGCGCTGGTCATCGAGCAGCTGGCCGCGGCCAGGCTGCTCACGCTGCACCAGGACAGCGTGGAGCTCACGCATGAGGCCTTGATCGAGTCGTGGCCGCGACTGCGTGGATGGGTGGACGAAGGACGCGATCGCCTACGCACACATCGGCAGTTGACCGAGGCGGCCCAAGGGTGGGAGGCGCATGGCCGGGATGCCGGGCTGCTCTACCGGGGCGCCCGCCTGGCCGTCGTCGACAAGCTGTTCGTCGAGCCGGGGGACCGCGACGACCTCACGCCCCTGGAACGGGACTTCGTTCACGCGAGCGCGGCACTGGCCCGGCGCACCTCCCTCATGCGGGTCGCCGTCTCGGCCGTTCTGGTGATCTTGCTGGTCGCCTCCATGGTCGCGGCGGGGGTCGCCGTCCGGCAGGCCGGACTGGCCGACGACCGGCTGGCGGAGGCGGCGGCCCGGCTGGCCGCCAGGCGCGCGGCCACCCTGCGGATGAGCGACCCGCAGCTGGCCCGCCGCCTGAGCGCCGCGGCCTGGCGGATCGCCCAGGTCCCCGAGGCCAGGAGCGAGGTGATCGACTCGATGGCGCTCCCCCTGGTGGACGTCGTCACCGCCCCGTACAACGCGACGGACCTGGTGCATGGGCTCAGCGTGGACGGCACCAAACTGGCCGTCTACACACCCGGGACGGCGGCCGAGCCTGCCGCCCTGCGTATATTCGACCTGGTCACCAAGAAGGAGATCGCGAACACGAGATGGAGCGGGCAGCAGGTCTGGAAAGTGGTGTGGAGCCCCGACGGCCGTACGGTGGCGGTGGACGACGATACCGACACCCGGCTATGGGCCGTCGACGGCACACGATTGACGGATCTCGGCGTGGCATTCCCCCAGCTCGCTCCTACGGAGTTCAGTCCGGACGGGCGCTTTCTCATCGGGGTCCGCGATGAGCTGAACGAAGTCTGGAGCGTCGCGGACGGCACACGCGTGCTCCTTGAGCCGGTCAGCGCCATCAGCCCGGACGGCCGGCTGGCCCTGGTCATCCCGGTGAACGCCGACGAGTTGACGGCCACCCTGTCGTCCTCCGGCGATGGGAGGAGTTCGGGGCGGCGAGTGGAGCTGTGGGACTTCGAACAGCGCAAGCCGCTCCGTGCCTCCTGGCTGCCGCACACCGCCACGGACGGCGTGTTCAGCCCAGACGGCAAGCACCTGGCCGTCTCCACCTCCGACGGCATCTGGCTGTTCGACCTCTCCTCGGGCAAGGCGGTTCTACGCCCGCTGCTTCCGGCGTCCGGGCGTGTGGAGTTCAGCCCCGACGGCCGGTTCCTGGTCGGAACGCAGGCGGAGGGGCGGGTGACCTTGTGGCGGGTGGACGACGGCACACTGCTGATGAGCTCCCCGATTCCCTCCGACGTCGTGGCAGCCGATGCCCGTTTCTCACCGGATACCCGCCGTCTCCGGGTGACCGGCCAGTACGGCACGGTGAACGTCCTGGACATCTCCCCCTACACCCACCCCGAGGTACTCGCTCCAGGAGGTGACGAGCGGCTGTTCAGCCCCGACGGCCGCTACCTGGTGACGACGAATCACCGGAAGGGCAGGCCGGAGGTGCGCCTTTGGGATGTCGCCGCGCGCAAACCCGTGAGCGGCCCGCTACCCGTCGACGATCTTCCTGAAGAGGATTCCACGGAGACGGCGTACGCGCCGGTGTTCAGCCCCGACGGGCGTACGCTCGCGCTCGCCCACCCCGCGTCCCCCGTGGTGACCTTGTGGGACGTCACGAACGGCCGTCGCGTCGGCGCGTTCCGCGTCCGGAGCCGGGGCGCCGTCGGAGTCATGTCCCTGACCTTCTCCCCCGACGGCGAAACCGTCGCGTTCGTCCCGCTCCCGTACCCAGATGACAAGGAGGCGATGTGGGACCTGGAGCTGTGGGACGTGCGAGCGCGCAGATGGATCCGAACCGTCGCCGGTGCGGGATCCGGGATCATGATCTTCGAGCCTGACGGGCGCCGGCTGTTCGTGGACGTGTCCCCGGAGGGGCGAATGCTGGTCGACACGGCCACCGGCGAGATGCGCCGGCGATCATCCGACGCCCGCGCCGAGGGAGAGATCCTCTTCATCGAGAACATGGCCGCGATCGGCGACGTCGACGGGCGTGTGACGTTCTGGGACAGGGAGTTGCGCACCCCCCTGTCCCCGCCGCAGACCGCGCACACGGCATCGATCAACGCTCTCGTTCCCTACCCGCGGGGCGAACTGCTCGCCACCGTCGCCGGCGAAGGCGAATACGGCATCCAGCTATGGGACTGGCGGGGATACCAACGGATCGCCTCACCGATCACCTACCACACCCGGTCCGTACCGGCCGTGGCGTTCAACAGGACCTCTCTCCTCGTCTCATCCGCCGACGGGGCCCTACGGGAGATCACCGTCGATCCAGGCGCCGCCACCGCCGTGATCTGCCGCCGGGACGGCGGCCTGTCCCCTGCCGAGTGGCAAGCGCACATCCCCGAACTGGCCTATCAGCAGACCTGCCACTGATGACCTCATGGAGCCGCCGCCTGACGGGGCGCCGCCATACCGCGGGCGGGCTACCGCAGAAGTTGCAGCACCGTCGGCAGGGCGGGTGAAGATCCCCTTCTCTTTCCACCCTGCGGCTGACGCGCAGGACGGCGTCCCGTTCGTAACCTGATGCGGCCCAACGGCCTCGAACGAATCGCTCGCGGAAGGATCTGCGCCATTTCCCTGCAGCGAGCCCGTTCACAGCGCCCTGTATGGCCGCCACATACGAGAGAGGACGGACTTTATGCGTGCAGCCATGACCCTCCTGACCGGGATCACGCTGGCCGGTGGCCTGCTGGTGGCTCCCGCCGAGGCCTCCGGCGGAGCCGTCGTCGAACTGAAGAACGCCGCCACCGGCATGTGCCTGGCGATCGGCCGCGGTGAAGCGCGCAAGGGCAAGACCGCCATCCAGTGGCCCTGCATCCACAGCCCGGCACAGCGCTGGCTGATGACGTCCGAGGGGCATCTGGTCAACGTCGCGACCGGGATGTGCCTGGCGATCGGCGGCGGACAGGAGCGCAGGGGCAAGGCCGCCATCCAGTGGACGTGCAACGGCGGGTGGGCGCAGCGCTGGAAGCAGAAGCGGCTGTGGCGCGGACCCAGGGACATCCCGGAATCCGAGCTGCCGCGGCACTTCATGAACGGCGCGACCGGGATGTGCCTGGCCATCGGCAACGGACAGGCCCGCAAGGGCAAGGCCGCCATCCAGTGGCCGTGCAAGAAGTCGCTCTCACAGGCCTGGCACATCACCGTGGTCGGCTAGGAGCCGCGGAGCATCAGGCTCTACCTGCCGGGGGTGACTAGGCCGGCTTCGTAGGCCAGCGCCACCGCCTGTGCGCGGCTGGAGAGGTTGAGTTTCGTCATGGCGCGGTTGAGGTGGGTCTTGACGGTGGCGGCGCTGACGCACAGGCGGCTGGCGATCTCGGTGTTGGACAGCGCGTGCCCGACCAGCTTGAGCACCTCGGCCTCGCGGGCCGTGAGGGCGCCCAGCTCGGGCGAGGGCGGAGCGGCGGCCGGGGTGGGGCGGCGGGTGTAGGCCTCGATCAGGCGGCGTGTGACGCTGGGGGCGAAGAGCATGTCGCCGGAGGCGACGGTGCGGATGGCGGCGATGAGCCGTTCGGGCGGGGTGTCCTTGAGGAGGAACCCCGACGCCCCTACGCGTAAGGCGCTGTAGACGTACTCGTCGAGGTCGAAGGTGGTCAGGATGAGCACCAGGGGCCGGTGGTCGTGCTCCGCGGCGAGGATGCGCTCGGTCGCCGTGACGCCGTTCATCCCGGGCATCCTGATGTCCATGAGGATCACGTCGGGGCGGGTGGCCGCCGCCATGCCGACGGACTCCTCGCCGCTCGCCGCCTCTCCCACGACGTCCAGGTCGGGTACGGCGCGGATGAGCGCCGCCAGGCCCGCACGGATGAGAATCTGATCGTCGACGACGAGTACCTTGATCATGCGTTCGGCTCACCGGGCGGGTCGGAGGGCTGATGGACAATGCCGGGGGGCGGCATGGGCAGGGTGACCACGACCTCGAATCCGCCTGACGGCTTTACTCCGGCCGTGACCGTTCCCTTGTAGAGCTTGACGCGTTCGCGCATGCCGATCAAGCCGTGACCGTCTCCCTGCGAGGTGGGCGCCGCTCCGACGCCGTCGTCGGCGACGCGTAGCTCGAGCTCGCGCCCATAGGTGAGCGAGACCCACGCGCTCGCCTGGCCCGCGTGTTTCAGCACGTTGGTGAGGCACTCCTGAACGACCCTGTACGCGCACAGATCGATCCCGGACGGCAGCGGGCGCACGGAACCGGTGATCGACACATGGACCGGCACGCCCGCCGAGCGCACCCGTTCCACCAGTTGGTCGAGCCGTTGCAGGCCGGGGACCGAGTCGTAGCCGTCCCCCTCGTCGTCGGCGTCGATGCGCAGGACGGACAGCAGCCGCCTCATCTCGCCCATGACCTCGCTGCCGGTGTCGGCGATGGTGGAGAGCGCGCCACGCGCCGTCGCAGGGTCGGAGCCGAAGACGTACCGGGCCAGCCCCGCCTGGATCACGATGACGGACATGTGGTGGGCGACCACGTCGTGCAGCTCGCGAGCGATGCGCACCCGTTCCTCGGTGACGGCGCGCCGCGCCCTGTCCTCCTGCTCCTGGCGCAGCCGTTCCGTGAGGTGGGCCAGCTGCTTGTTGCGCTCGACCAGCAGCCGGGTGCTGTTGCCGAACGTCCAGGCGACCGCGACCATGACGCTCACCTGCACGAGGTTCGGCCAGAGGTACTCGCCAGGACCGAGGAACGACGCGTGCCACCAGGAGGCCGCCACGGGCAGCCCCCACAGGAGCGACACCGCCGGGCGTCGCCGGCTGGCCACGGTGTAGAGCGCCAGCAGCGGTGCCACCTCGTTGAGCCTGGAGTCGTAGCCCGCCGCGTGAAAGACGACCGCCGCAGCGCACGAGATCGCCAGCACGGCGAGCGGCGCCCTCCGCCGCCATGCCAGCACGAGGTTGGTCAGGAGCGTCAACCCCACGCCGACGGCGTCCAGGGGGCGCTGCGCATAGCCCAGATCGCCGGAGTCCGTGGCGAACGCGAATCCGAACCCCAGGGTGGTGCCGGCGGCCACCACGCTGAATGTCAGGTCGACGACGAAAGGATCGATCTCGGCGAGCCGTCTGAGGGACGGCAGCACCCTTGCGCGCATCAGCGCATGTTAGCCGCGATCCTCTCCGTCCCTCATCGGCCGCATGGCTACCTGCCGCTACGACTCGGGCGGTATGCGCCGCGCGCCGTACTGCGCAGGTTTACCTCCGCGCGTCCGCGCGGCCCTGGAGAGGCGATGCAGGTACGGCATCGCGGCCCGTGACAGGCGTCCATGCAGGGACCTCCTGCCGGCTCTTTCAACTGAACTTTTGAGTACAGAAGCAACTTTCCTGTACAGTACAGTTCAGTTGATCTCCTCAGCGAAAGGCAGCCATGAACGAGACCTGGGCCGTGGTCCACGCCGAACGCGAGGCACTGATCCGAGATCTGGAGACCGTCCCACCGGAGCGGTGGACCACACCGTCCCTGTGCCCCGGCTGGGACGTGCACGACGTCGTGGCCCATCTCGCCGATGACGCCAAGACCACCCGCCTGAGCTTCCTTCTCCGTCTTGCCGCCGCCCGCTTCGACTTCGACCGTTACAACAACGCGGGAGTCGCCCGGGAGCGCGCCGGCGAACCCCGACGCACGCTCGCCTCGTTCCGCGCGGCGAGCCGGAGGACCACCGGGGCTCCTGCGCCGCAAGCCACCCGGCTGGTCGAAGCGTTCGTGCACGGGGAAGACATCCGCCGCCCGCTCGGCCTCAGCAGGGACTATCCGGTCCAGCACGTCGCCGCCGCGCTGCGTTACCAGCTCGGCGCGGGGGTGGCGCTCGGCGGAGGCAAGGAACGAGCGCGTGGACTGCGCCTGATGGCGAGCGACACGGCTGTCGACGTCGGCGAAGGCCCTGAGGTGCGCGGCACCGCCCTGGCACTGCTGCTGGCGGTGTCCGGGAGGCCCGTCGGCCCAGACGAGCTGACCGGCCCCGGCGTCCCCGCACTGACACGAGACGGAGGACTCCACCACGGGTGACACCCCAGGAGCGGCACGCTCACCCCTCGACCGGATGCGGGCTCGACCGAAGCTGACCTTCCTCTACATATTCGTTGACACGAATATTCTCCATGGTGAATACTTCACTTCATGGACGCACTCCTCACCGCACTGGCCGACCCGGCCCGCTGGCGGCTCGTCTGCCTGTTGGCCGAGCGGCCCCGCCCGGTCGGCGTCCTCGCCCAGCTCGCCGAGGCGCGCCAGCCGCAGACGACCAAGCATCTGCAGGCCCTTGAGCGCGCCGGCGTCGTCACCTCCCAGCGCACCGGCCAGCGCCGCATCTACGCGCTCCAGCCCGGTCCGCTGCGGGAGTTGGCGGCGGCGCTCAGCCGGCTCGCCGACACCGCCGACCAGGCCGGTGGCCCGCGCGAGACCTACGACCGCTACGGGCTGAGCCTGCGCGCAGAGCGGCTCGCCGCGCAGGAGCAGGGGTGGGCCGACAGCCGCTCGTTCAGATTCCGCCGGTCACTGACGGGACCCCCGGAGCTGGTCTGGCGTCACCTGACCGAGGCCGCCCTGCTGGCCCGATGGTGGACGCCCGACGATCTGCGCGTCTCCGAGCTCCTCTTCGAGGCGCGGCCGGGTGGGCGGATCGTCCACGAGTACCGCGATGCCGAGGACGCCGACGGCTCCGACCTGGTCGCCGGGCGCGCGCATGGAGTCGTCGACGACGTACGCCCCGGTGAGCGCCTCTCCTACCGGCTCTCCCCGCTGCTTCCCGACGGCAGCCTCGCCTTCACCGCCCACGTCGACCTCGGCCTCCGGCCCACCGACACCGGCACGGACCTCGACGTCCACTGGCGGATCACCGACAGCACCGTCGACTCCGCGGACTTCATCGCGGGCATCGAGATCGGCTTCGGCCAGAGCCTCGACAAGCTCGCGGCGACCCTCGCCGCGAGCCCGCACGACACCGACACCACCGGGCACGTCAGCACCGAGCACGTGAGCACCGGGCACGACACCGACACAAGGAGCACGACATGACCAACCCGACCGGCCGCAGGGTGACCGCGAACCTGAGCCTCACCCTCGACGGGCGTTACAACGGTCCCGGCGGGCCCAGCGACTTCGGGGCGTTCGCCCCGTATGTGACCACGGAGGTCGCGCGCGACCACATGACCCGCATCTGGGAGGGCGCGACGACGGCACTGCTCGGCCGGCTCAACGCCGAGGGATTCATGGGGTACTGGCCGTCGGTCGCCGACGACGAGAACGCCGATCCGCGTGATCGCGGGTACGCGAAGTGGCTGGTCGACACGGAGAAGGTGGTCCTCTCGACCACCTTGACCCAAGCGCCGTGGGAACGCACCCGCGTGGTGAACGCCCCCGCCACGGACGTCGTCACCGAACTCAAGTCCGCCGGTGAGGGCGACATCCTCGTCAACTGCAGCGCGAGCATCATCAAGCCGCTGCTGTCGGCGGACCTGCTCGACCGGCTGTACCTCATGATCTTCCCCGAGATCGCCGGGGGCGGGCAGCGCCTGTTCGACGACGGCCTGCCGGCCACGAAGTGGACACTCTCTCACCAGCACACCGGCGAGCTGGGCGAAATGGCCATGGTCTACGACCGAGTCCGCTGACCACCCCGTACCGCTCCGAGTTCCCTCGGCCCTCCTGGTGCAGGCAACCCGGCAGCTCGTAAGACTCACCTGCGGCTACTCGCGGGCGGCAGACCCTCGATCCGAGCCGCGTTCTTGGGCGATGCGGTTCTGCACCTGCTCCCATTCGATGGGCAGTTGCTCGGCGGTTGACTTGGAGCGCGCTCGAAGCCCTAGCGTCCCTGGGCAGAAGACGGTTCCGAGCCAGGAGGCAGCAGCATGAACAACGTCCCCACCCGGTACCTGGGCGAACTGGCGGTCTCCGCGCAGGGCCTGGGGTGCATGGGCATGAGCCACGGCTACGGTGCCACGGACGACGCGCAGTCGATCGCGACCCTGCGGCACGCCCTCGACCTCGGGGTGACCTTTCTCGACACCGCCGACTTCTACGGCGCCGGGCACAACGAGGAGTTGATCGGACGGGCCGTCGCAGGGCGCCGCGACGAGGTGGTGCTGGCCACGAAGTTCGGCTTCGCCAACCGTCTGGGCGAACCCACCAGGGTCCGCGGTGACGCCGCCTATGTGCGGCAGGCTTGCGAGGCGTCGCTGCGCCGGCTCGGGGTCGACCACATCGATCTGTACTACCAGCACCGGGTCGATCCGCAGGTGCCGATCGAGGAGACCGTCGGCGCCATGGCCGAGCTGGTGCGGGAGGGGAAGGTCCGTCACCTCGGGCTGTCCGAGGCCGGGGCGCCGACCATCCGGCGGGCGCACGCGGTGCATCCGATCGCCGCGCTGCAGAGCGAGTGGTCGCTGTGGACCCGCGACCTGGAGGCGGAGATCGCCCCGGTCTGCCGTGAGCTCGGCATCGGGCTGGTCCCCTTCTCCCCGCTCGGGCGCGGCTTCCTGACCGGCCGCTACAACTCGGTCGAGGGGCTGGAGGAGAGCGACGTACGGCGCAGCCAGCCGCGTTTCGCCGACGGCAACCTCGAACGGAATCTGGCGATCGTCGCGAAGCTGAACGAGCTGGCCGCGGCGAAGGGGGTCACCGCCGGCCAGCTCGCCCTGGCCTGGATGCAGTACCGGGGCGAGGACGTGGTGCCGATCCCCGGCACCCGGCGGCGGCAGTACCTGGAGGAGAACCTCGCGGCCCTGGACGTCGAGCTGTCCGGCGAGGACCTCGCCGCCATCGAGGCCGCCGCCCCGCCCGACCAGGTCGCGGGCACCCGGTACGACGCGACCAGCCTCTCCTTCGTGAATGGCTGAGCCCACGAACCGGGAACGGTTCCGGTGATGGGTGGCATACGCGGATGATGAACGAGCTGAACGCTGCTCACCCTGAGTGCCTGCCTGCAGCGGCGCCGGCCGCCTCGACGAGGCGGCGGCCGGCGCCCACACTCCCCGGCTGAGGCGCCTCCCACGCCGCCGTAGGCGGCTCAATCCCCGGAGGCGCTCGTCGTGCCCTGAGTGTCAGGGCGAGGGGGTACGGCGCGCAGGGCCAGGGCGAGCAGGGCGCGGGCGTCGGCGACGGGACGCTGTTCCACGACGTGCTCCAGCCACTGCGCCGTGACCGTCGTGTAGATCAGCCGCGCGGTGGGGTCGTGGGCGGGCAGGCCGAGCGCGTCGGCGACGATGGCGACGCATCCGTCGGTCCAGCGCCTGGCGAGTTGCTGGAGGGCGGGATCGCGCCCGGCGTGCACGTACAGCTCCCACAGGGCCAGCTGACGCCCACGGTCGGCGTCGGCGACCTCGTCGATGATCTGCTCCAGGCCGTGGTCGGCCACCCATGCGCGGGTGGCGGCCAGTTCGCTGTCCACCAGGCAGGCGAAGGCCTCGGCCAGCAGGTGATCGCGCGAGGTGAAGTAGTAGGTGGTGGCCGCCAGCGGCAGCTGCGCGCGCTGGGCGACCGCGCGGTGGGTGACGGCCGCGAAGCCGCCCTCGGTGAGCAGGTCGACGGCGGCCGCCAGTAGGGCGGCCCTGCGGCGCAGGCCGCGCGGCTGGGTGGCGGTCAATGCCCGCCCGCCAGGTTGAGCACGACCACACCGCCGACGATGAGCAGGATGCCGGCGACCTTCACCAGAGTGAGGCTCTCGCCGAGGAACAGCGCGCCGATGAGGGCGATGGCCGCGGTGCCCACGCCCGACCAGACGGCGTAGGCGGTGCCGACGTCCATGTGGAGCTTGAGCACCTGCGCCAGCAGCACGAAGGAGGCGACGTAGCCGACGGCCACCACGACGCTCCAGCCCAGGTGGGAGAAGCCGTTGCTGAGTTTGAGCGCCGAGGTCGCCACGACCTCGGTCGCGATGGCGCCGAACAGCAGGAGCCAGGCCATAGGGGACCCTTTCACGAAAAAGTGGTACGCACGTGCCACTTTAGCGGAGCCGGAATCCCGGATCCGCTTGAAACCGCTGTCGAATGCGTGTTCTATGTGGGGTGTGGGTTGGGACGCGCTTTCGCTCGTGGACGTCGCCGACGAGCGCCCGGCGATCGAGCGCCGCGCGCTCGCCCGCGGAGCGTTCTACGAGACGCAGGCTCGCACGATGATCGAGAAGGTGCCCGCGACCGCGGGCATCACCGAACGCTGGGCCGTCAGCCCCTACAGAGGGTGTGCGCACGCCTGCAGAGGGTGCGGCGCCAGGCGCCCGCATCGGGGTCTCGGTCTCGACGCAGGGCGCGACTTCGACACCCGCATCGTGGTCAAGGCCAACGCCGCGCCGCGCCTGCGCGCCGAGCTGACGCGCTGGCAGGGCGAGCCTGTCGCGATCGGCGTGGGCGGCGACTGCTACCAGGAGGCCGAGCTCACCTACCACCTGATGCCGCCACTGATCGCCGCGCTGGCCGAGGCCGGTGTGCCCTTCACCGTCTACACCAAGAGCCCTCTGGTGCTGCGCGACGCGGCCCTGCTGCGGTCCGCGGGGGCGCGGGTGGCGGTCTCGATCGCCTTCGTCGACGAGCAGATCCGCCGCGCGGTCGAGCCCGGCGCGCCGACCGCGCAGCGCCGCCTGGAGCTGGTGGCGGCCCTCGCCGAGGCGGGCGTGGAGTGCAGGGTGCTGATGGCGCCGGTGCTGCCGCTGCTGAGCGACGCCGCCGACCAACTGGCCGCCACCGTACGGCGCATCGCCGCCGCGGGGGCCACGGGGGTGGAGCCGGTGGTGCTGCGCCTGCCGCACGGCACCCGGCAGTGGTACCTCACCTGGCTGGAACAGGCACATCCTGCGCTGGTCGAACGCTATGCGGAGCTGTATGACAAGGCGGGCATGCCTGCGCCCGGCTACGAGTCACGCATCACCGGTCAGATCGCCCAGCTGGCCCAGGCGTACGGCATGAGCTGCGGCCCCGCCCCCTCCCCCGCGCCCCGCCCACCGCAGGCCGACCAGCTCGCCCTCGTCTGACCCGCAACACCTGACCCACCCCCGCTCCCCCGGCTCGGCGTGCCCGGGGTGGTTGGCCTGCCCCCAGCGTGCCGTCCGGCGGCTGGTCGAGCGGTTCCGCGCCTGCTGAAGGAGTCAATCCGGACGGGGCCAGGACCAGCCGGATCGGCGTGCGAGAGGTAGACTGGAGATACCGAGGACATTTCGTGCGTTGGCATTCAGGTTGGCGTCGCCCGCGGCGATCCACCGCATGCGGCCCCTCAGCAGGGGCCCGGACGGGCGACCATGACGCCGAAACTCCTTACCCAGTCTCCGCCGGACGTCGCCGACTCCGCGCTCCGCCTGAGCCTGAACCCCGCCATGAAGCGGCAGGGCACCGTCGACGGTGCCTGGTGGCCGCACTCGCGTGACGCCGCCGCCGAGCTGCCCGCGCTCATCTCCGCCGTCGACGAGCGGTTCGACAAGACCACGCTGCGCGTCGGCGTGCACAGGGACGCCTGGAACGACCTTCCCCGCCGGGTGCCCGCGCCCGGCCGCCAGGTCAAGGTCGGCTGGTTCCTCAGCACCGATCCCCTGCTGATCACACTGATCCTGTCCGGCGTGGAGCCCGTGACGTTGCTCGTCATCCCGCCGGAGACCGGGGAGGGTCCCGCCGAGGCCGCGCTCACCCTCGCCGCCCAGGACACGGACGGCATGTGGCCCTCCGAGCTCCTCACCATCGCTCACCTGCCCGCACAGAACGCGCCATCAGACACACGGTCGGCGCCAGACACACGGCCGGACTCAGACACACAACTGGACGAGGAAGAGGGCCCAGCCGGCTGGGAGAACGAGGGCGGGCACCTGACCGCTGTCCGCCTCGCAGCAGCACCGGTCGCGCGAACGTGATCGCCCGCTGCTCACCCGGCGCCCCTTCGTCCTGCCCTCCCGATCGGAGAAACCCATGACCGCCACCGCCGTCGCCCCTCCAGGAAGGGCCGGCCCTTCGGCTCCCACCACCGTCCGCCTGTCCGGCGAGATCGACATCTTCACCAGCAAGGCGCTGCGCCTGCGCCTGCTCAGCGCACTGCGCTACAGCACGAACGTGCTGGTCCTGGACCTGTCAGAGGTGACGTTCTGCGACGCCACCGGCCTTGCCGTCCTGGTCGGCATCCATCACCGCGCCCGCGCGCAGGGCGTCACCCTGATGCTGACGGGGGCCAGGCCGTACATGACCAGGCTGTTGCACGTCACCGGTCTGGAGCGCAGCCTGCCGACGATGGCGTGAGCGCCCCTGCGCGAGACCGGCAGCCCGCGGCGGGCCGCGACGGACAGCGGCGCGCCCACGGGGGCGGCGGCGATGAGGCCGATCACGACGACGCGTCAGGCGGATCGGTCGCGGCGCTCGCGTGAGAGCTGCTCGCGCGGCACCAGGGTCGGGTTGACGTGCTCGAGGACGGTGTCGCGGGTGACCAGCACCTTGCCCACCTCTTCCAGGCTCGGCACCTCGAACATCACGTTGAGCAGGACCTCCTCCACCACCGCCCTGGCCGCCCTGGCGCCGGTACGGCGCAGCAGCGCCTGCTCGGCCAGCGCCTCGATCGCACCAGGGGTGAACTCCAGCTCCACGCCGTCGAGCTCGAACAGGCGCTGGTACTGCTTGACCAGCGCGTTGCGCGGCTCGGTGAGGATGCGCCGCAGCGCCGTCGCGTCCATGGGCTGGAGGGTCGTCACCACCGGCAGCCTGCCGACGAACTCTGGGATCAACCCGAAGCTCAGCAGGTCAGAGGGCATGACGTCGGCGAGGCTGTCGCGCGGCCCGATGCGCGGCGCCGCGTTGAAGCCCGAGCCGTGATCGCCTGCCCGCCGGTCGATGATCTGCTCGAGGCCGGCGAAGGCGCCGCCGACGATGAACAGCACGTTGGTGGTGTCGATCTGGATGAAGTCCTGCTGCGGGTGCTTGCGGCCGCCCTGGGGCGGCACGGAGGCGACGCTGCCCTCCAGCATCTTCAGCAGCGCCTGCTGGACGCCCTCGCCCGAGACGTCGCGCGTGGTCGACGGGTTCTCGCTCCTGCGGCCGACCTTGTCGATCTCGTCGATGTAGACGATGCCGCGCTCGGCCTTGGCGACGTCGTCGTCGGCGGCCCGCAGGAGCTTGAGCAGGATGTTCTCGACGTCCTCGCCGACGTAGCCGGCCTCGGTGAGGGCGGTGGCGTCGGCGATGGCGAAGGGGACGTCGAGCAGGCGGGCCAGGGTCTGGACGAGGTAGGTCTTGCCGCTGCCGGTGGGGCCGATGAGCAGGATGTTGGACTTGCCGAGCTCGACGGGGTCGTGGCCTGAGGGGGTGGCGTTGATGCGCTTGTAGTGGTTGTAGACGGCCACCGAGAGGGTCATCTTGGCGGCGTCCTGCCCGATGACGTACTGGTCGAGGAAGTCGTGGATCTCGCGCGGCCTGGGCAGCGGAGCGCGCTCGCCGGCTTCGGGCGGCAGGTCTTCGGCGATGAGCTCGTTGCACAGCTCGACGCATTCGTCGCAGATGCAGATGCGGCCGGGTCCTGCGATGAGCTTTTTGACCTGCTGCTGGTTCTTGCCGCAGAAGGTGCAGGTCAGCGGGTTGGCGATGCGAGCCACCGCGGTCAGAGGGTGACCGGCAGCGTGAACAGCCGCCAGGTGCCGGGGTCGGGGACGCGCCGCGCCTCGTGCGGCGCGGCGGCCAGGGCCAGGCCGGGATAGCGGCGCAGCAGCGCGGTCAGGGCGACCTCGGTCTGGACGCGGGCCAGGGAGGCGCCGAGGCAGAAGTGCGGGCCGTGGGCGAAGCCGAGGTGGGGCGCGGTGCCGGCGGGCCTGCCCAGATCGAGAGTCTCGGGGTCGGTGAAGGCCCGAGGATCGCGGTTGGCCCCGGCGATGGAGGCGCTGACGGCCTCGCCCTTGTGGACGAGGGTGCCGAACAGCTCGACGTCCTCGCGGGCGTAGCGGGGAATCGACAGCAGCATGGGGCCGCACCAGCGCATGAGCTCTTCCACCGCGCGGGGCATGAGTTCCGGCTCCGCGCGCAGCCTGGCCAGGTGGTCAGGGTGGGACAGCAGCACGTGGACGGCGTTGGCGATGAGGTTGATCGGGGTCTGCCCGGCCAGGACGAGGTTCCAGACCATGGTGACCATCTCGGTGTCGCTGAGCCTGCCGCCGTCGTCGTCCTGGGCCCTGATGAGGTCGGTGAGCAGGTCGTCGCCGGGTTCGGCCCGCCTGCGCGCGATGGCGGCCCTGGCTCCCTCCAGGACGGCGGGGATGGCCTCGCCGAATCTCTGTCCCGAGCCGGCGGCCACGGCGGCGCCGTACTCGCGCCAGCGGGGGCGGTCGGCGTCGGGGACGCCGACCAGCTCGCAGATGACGTCGATCGGCAGGGGGGCCGCGAAGTGCGCCATCAGGTCGACGGCGCCGTCGTCGACCTGATGGCGGGGCAGGTCGTCGAGGAGCGCCTCGACGAGGGGTTCGAGGCGTGGCCTGAAGTCGGCGGCGCGCCTGGCGGTGAAGGCGGGGGCGACGAGCCTGCGCAGGCGCAGGTGCTCCGGTGCCGCCATCTCGGTCATGGTCCTCATGTACGGCAGGCAGTCCTCGGGGATGCCGGGCGGCGGGGTGAAACTGCCGGAGGTGATCTCGAAGCGGGGGTCGTTGAGCATGGCCCTGGCGTCGTCGTAGCGGGTCAGCACCCACAGGGAGAAGCCGGGGGCGCTGACACGGGCCAGCGGTCCCTGCTCACGGGCGCGGCCGTAGGCGGTGAAGGGATCCGCGACGACGTCGGGGCTGGTGAGGTCGATCTCGGGGACACCGCTGATCATGAGGGCCTCCACGGGGTGGATGTTAGGAACAGATGATGATGTCATCTGGATGGTCACGGTATCTTGGATCCGCGAAGGACGGCAACGCGAAGGAGGGCGATGGAGCGGCTCAGCAGGGCGCAGACGCAACAGCTCAACCGGGCCAGGGTGCTGAGGGCGGCCAGGCAGGAGTTCGCCGAACGCGGTTTTCGCGAGGCCAAGGTCGACGGCATCGCCGAGCGCGCGGGGCTGACCCGCGGCGCGGTCTACTCCAACTTCCCCGGCAAGCGGGCCCTGTACTTCGCCGTCCTGGCCGAGCTCGCCGAGCAGGCCCCCGAGTCGCAACGGCCCGAGCAGGACATGCGGCCCGGCCAGGCGCTGGGCGCCTTCGCCCGCGCCTGGGTCGCCAGGCTCCCGCTCACCACCGACGACCGGCACGGCAGCACCGGGCTCGGCATGGATCTGCTGGCCGAGGTGATCGCCGACGAGCGCACCAGGCTGCCGTTCGCGCAGCTGCTGAAGCTGCAGGCGATCCTGCTGGGGCTGGCCATGGAGCGGGTGGGCTCGCCGCGGACGCCGCCCGCCCGCCTGGTGGGCGTCGCCGAGGCGGCGCTGACCACTCTGTACGGCGCCGCGCAGCTGGCCGCCGCCGCGCCCGGCTTCGTCGAGCCGTTCAACGTCGTCAGCGCCTGCGAACGCCTGGCCGGCCTCGAGCTGCAGGACACCTGGCCGCCCCCGCACCTGCCGTGGGCTCCGCAGCCGCGCCCCGCCGACGAGCCGTGGTCACCTCCCCAGGCCGCCGAGGCGCTGCGCGGCGAGCCCGCGCCCCTCGAGCAGGACGGCGTGCTGGCCGTCCTCGGGGTGCACCGGCTGGAGGCCGTCGAGGAGGCGGTGCCGGCCGCGCCGCAGGGCGCGCCGGTGACCCTCGCCATGGTCACCGGCGACCCAGGGGAGCTCGCGCCGCTGGCCAGGCTCGTCCTGGCCGAGCTGCGGCACTGCCTGCGCCAGTCCTTCGCGCCGCGGGACTGGCCGCGCCTGCGGGTGGTCTTCGACGACGGCGGCGAGCTGGCGACGGCGACGGGGCTGAGCGCCGTCAGCGACGGCACCGAGGCCGCGATCGCCGTCAGGGCCGCCCGCGTGGTGGCCAGGGCCGACGGTCGCGGAGCCTGCCACGCCGCCGCGGAAGCCCTGCACGAGGAGGACTTCGCAGGCCGCTCCTTCGCCCCGAAAAACGATTGACCCGGTTGCTAGCGTGACCTGCATGGCAATCAGCGAGGATTTCGTCGCCAACGGCTTCGTCAAGATCCGGGCCGCCTCCGACGAGGTCGGGCTGGCCGCCCAGGCGCTGCTGTGGAAGCAGATCGGGCTCACGCCCGACGACCCGTCAGGGTGGACCGAGCCCGTCCGATGGGCCGCCGACCTGACGGGCGAGGGGCCGTTCGGCCAGATCATCCACTCGCCCGAGCTGGCGCGGGCGCTGGACGAGGTGTGCGGGCTGGGCGGCTGGCGCAGGAGCGGCAGCTGCGGCAACATCCCCATCCGCTTCCCCAAGGTGCCCCCTGCCGACGACAGGGGCTGGCACCTCGACCTGAACGTCATGCGCGAGGACGGCAGCTGGGCGGTCAGCGCCCGCTCGGCCACGCTGCTGATCCTCATCCTGTTCTCCGAGGTCGGCCCCGACGACGCGCCCACACGCATCAGGGTGGGCTCCCAGCGCGACTCGATCGCGGCCCTCGGCGAGGGCGTCCACGAGCACGTGGCGGCCAGCCGGTTGGTCGAGGCGGCCAGCGCGCACCGGCCGCTGGCCCACGCCACGGGCGCGCCGGGCGAGGTCTACCTGGTGCACCCGCTGACCGTGCACGCCGCCCAGGAGCACCTCGGCACCAGGCCGCGCTTCATGGCGCAGGCACCGGTCTTCCTGTCGGCGCCGCTCGACCCCTCGGCCGACACCCCGCTGGCCAGGGCCGTACGATGAGCGGCTCGGCGCCGGCAGCGCGGCGAGACTCCGCGCGCGGGTAGCCCGCACGCGCGCCCTATGATCTCGGCGTGGATATTCGCAAAGGTGGACCAGGAGACGTCGCGGCGGTGCTGCGGATGTTCGACAGCGCGATCGAGTGGCTGGTGGCGCAGGGCAGGACCGGACAGTGGGGCAGCGAGCCCTTCTCCGCCGACCCCAAGCGTGTGGGGCAGGTGGCCGGTTGGGCCGAGGGTGAGGGCATGCGCATCGCCGTGATCGACGGCGAGGCGGCCGGGTGCATGACGGTCGGCGGGCCGCTGCCGTACGTCAGCGCGGCCGACGAACCCGAGCTGTACGTGCAGGGGCTGGTCATCGACCAGCGCTTCCACGGGCGCGGCGTGGGCAGGGCGCTGCTGGACCTGGCAGTGGACGAGGCCAGAGAGCAGGGCGTGGACCTCGTGCGCGTCGACTGCTACGCCGGTGACGACGGGCAGTTGGTGCGCTACTACGAAAGCTGCGGTTTCCGGCGCGCGCAGACCTTCACGGTGGGTCAGTGGCCGGGGCAGGTGCTCGAGCGCAGGGTCTCCGACCCCGTACGGCTGTGACCACGGGCCCCTTTTGGTAAAGGAACTCCGCCACAGGGATTGACGGAGGGTTTGAGACGGAATGATGGCGTATGCGCGTCGCGGCTGGCCTCGATCGGGGCCCGGACGGCGGCGCGCACGTCTCCCCCCAGACACCGGCCCCGCGCAGGGGCAGTCGAAGAATCGGGGACCTCATGAGTAATCTCATCGCCATCGCCTATCCGGACGTCGAGACCGCCACGCGGGTGCGCGACCGCCTGCTCGACATGCAGCGCGAGAAGCTCATCACGCTCGCCGACGCCGCGGTGGCGGAGAAGAAGCCCGACGGGAAGATCAAACTTCACCAGCTGCGCAGCACGGTCGGCGGCGGCGCGGCGGCGGGCAGCCTGTGGGGCGGGTTGATCGGCCTGCTGTTCCTGGCCCCGCTGCTGGGCATGGCCGTGGGCGCGGCCGCCGGAGCGGCCGGCGGCGCGGCGACCGACATCGGCGTGGACGACTCCTTCATGAGGGACCTGGGCCAGCGCATGCAGCCCGGCAGCGCCACGCTGTTCCTGCTGGTCGTCCAGAGCACCCCTGACAAGGTGATCGCCGAGGTCGCGCCCTACGGCGGGGAGATCATCCAGACCTCGCTCAGCGCGGAGGCCGAGGCCTCCCTGCGTGAGTCGGTCGAGGCCGCCCGGTCGGCCGCCGCGGCCCGCTGACCCACCGGCTTCACGCTCGGACGGCTGAGCACATGAGCCAGCACGCGAGCGGCGCGGTCGCGCAGACCTCCAGCGCTCAGAAGTTGCCGCTGCTGACACTGACCGCCATGGTGGTCGGCTCGATGGTCGGCGCCGGGGTGTTCTCGCTGCCCCGCAACTTCGCCCAGGCCACCGGCGTGCTCGGCGCGCTGATCGCCTGGACGGTCGCCGGAGCCGGCATGCTGATGCTGGCCTTCGTCTTCCAGACGCTCGCCGTACGCAAGCCCGAACTCAACGCGGGCGTCTACGCCTACGCCAAGGCGGGATTCGGCGAGTTCCCCGGCTTCTTCTCCGCCTTCGGCTACTGGGCCAGCGCCTGCGTCGGCAACGTCACGTACTGGGTGCTGATCAAGTCCACGGTCGGCGCGGCCGTGCCGGGGTTCGGCGAGGGAGACACGCTGCTGGCGGTGGCCGTCTCGGTCGTCGGCGTGTGGGCCTTCCACTTCATGATCGTGCGCGGCGTGAAGGAGGCCGCCGCCATCAACAAGATCGTCACGATCGCGAAGCTCGTGCCGCTGCTGCTGTTCGTGGTGATCCTCATCGTCACCTTCAAGGCGGACGTGTTCGGCGCCAACTTCTGGGGCGGGCAGCAACGCTCGGCCGGAGCGCTGTTCGAGCAGGTCAAGGCGACCATGCTGGTGACGGTCTTCGTCTTCCTGGGTGTGGAGGGCGCCAGCGTCTACTCCCGCTACGCCCGTAGGCGTGAGGACGTCGGCAGGGCCACCGTGCTCGGCTTCCTCAGCGTCCTGGCCCTGTTCGCCTCGGTGACGATCCTGTCCTACGCCACCCTGTCCAAGGCCGAGCTCACCGGGCTGCGGCAGCCGTCCATGGCAGGAGTGCTGGAGTCGGTGGTCGGGGGCTGGGGCGCGGCCCTCATCAGCGTCGGGCTCATCGTCTCGGTGCTCGGCGCCTACCTGGCCTGGACCCTCATGGCCGCCGAGGTGCTGTTCGTGGCCGCCAGGGACGATGACATGCCGGCCTTCCTCAAGCGCGAGAACCGGCAGGGCGCGCCGGTCGCCGCGCTGGTGATGACCAGCGTGCTGATCACCGCCGTGCTGGCGATCACGCTGTTCTCCGACGACGCCTTCACCTTCACGCTGAAGCTGTGCAGCTCGCTGTCGCTGGTGCCGTACCTGCTGGCCGCCGGGTACGCGCTCAAGCTCACCCTCACCAGGGACGGCTACGAGAGGGAGGCGCAAGCGCGGCGCAAGGACCTGGTGGTGGCGGCGCTGGCCGTCGTCTACACCGCTTTCCTGATCTTCGCGGCGGGGCTGGAGTTCCTGCTGCTGTCGTTCGTCATCTACGCGCCGGGCACGATCCTGTTCATCATCACCAGGCGCGAACGCGGCAGGAGGGTCTTCTCCCCCGCCGAGCTGGTGCTGTTCGTGGTGGCCGTCGTGGGGGCGGTCATCGGCGTCGCGGGCCTCGCCAGTGGCCTCATCACCATCTGAACCCTTCGCCAGGACCACAGGGGACGACATGACCAGGTCACATCGAACGAGCGGACGGCGTGCGGCGCTGCGGGCCGTGGTGGCGGCCTGTCTGCTGCTGGTGTGCGCTGCCTGCGCCGAGGAACGCGGCCCCGACCAGTGGGACCGCGGCGGCCTGGTCGACGGGCAGGTCGGCGCGGTGCAGCTGATCCACGCCCACGTCCTGGCCCCGCCCATGGACGCGCAGAAGACGGGCGACGACCTCGGCCTGTACGTGACGCTGGTCAACAACAGCGACAGGGACCAGGTCCTGAACGGCGTCAGCACCGTGCACGCCGACAGCGTCGTCTACCGCGAGGGGGACGAGCAGCCGCAGCCGATCGAGGTGACGCTGCCCGCCCGCCGCACCGTCAGCCTGCAGGAGGGCCATGACCGGCCGCACCTGGAGCTGGTCGGCATCCACCGGCCGCTCGGCGCCACCCCGATCGACGTCACCTTCCGCTTCCCCTCCGCCGGGACCATCACGCTGCGCGTCCCCGTGCTGCCGCTGAGCCGTGGGGCGGGCTCGCCGGCTCCCGGGTAGGGGCCGTCGGCCTGCGCCGCCAGGGGCGGTCACCCGCCGCTGGTAGACGGGGCTACTTCGCCTGCCGTACGCGAAGGAGCCTTCCATGGGACGACGACCGGGCGGGGTGGGCCGGGCGACGATCGACAGCATGAACGACAACCTTCGTGAACGAGTGGAAGGCGCCGTGCACGCCCCCGGCGACGAGCGCTACGAGGTGGAGCGGCGGCCGTGGAACCGGCTGGTCGATCACCGGCCGGCCGTCGTCGTCGAGGCGGCCGGCCCCGGTGACGTGCGGGCCGCGCTGCTGACGGCTCGCGAGCGCGAGGTGCCGTTCGCCGTCCAGTCCACCGGGCACGGCACGCTGGTGCCCGCCGACGGCGGCGTGCTGGTCAAGACGACACCGATGGCGTCGGTGCGGGTCGATCCCGAGCGGCGCACCGCCCGGGTGGGCGCGGGCGCGATCTGGTCCCACGTCATCGCCGCCGCCGCGCCGTACGGCCTGGCGCCCGTCTCCGGCACCCCCGCGATCGGCGTGGCCGGCTACACCCTGGGCGGCGGGGCGGGCTGGCTGTCGCGTCTGCACGGCTACGCCGCCGACAACCTGATCGGCGCCGAGGTCGTGACCGCCGAAGGGCACAGCGTCACCGTCAGCGCCGACGAGCACCCGGAGCTGTTCTGGGCGCTGCGCGGCGGCGGAGGCAACTTCGCGGTGGTGACCTCGCTGGAGTTCAGGCTGCACCCGGTGGGCCCGGTGCACGCGGGGATGGCGCTGTTCCCCTTCGAGCGGGCGGCCGACACCCTGGCCCGCTACAGGGAGTGGGCGCTGAGCGAGCCGGACGAGCTGAACACCTCGGTCATCCTGATGCGCATGCCGGGCCGCGGCTGGGTGCTGGCCGTCCGGGCCTTCTGCGTGGACGGCGGCGAGCACGCGCTGGAGTCGCTGCTGGAGGTGGCCGGGCCCTCGCTGGGCGGAGAGTTCGCCACGATGAGCTTCGCCGAGGCCGCCACCGCCTTCGGCGGCCCCCCTCCGCCTCCGATGGCCGTGCTCCAGCACATCGACCTGCTGGATCAGGTGAGCGACGAGGCGATCGACACGATCGTCAAGAGCGCGGACGGCACGCTGACGGCGATCGAGGTGCGGCACTGGGGCGGCGCGATGGCCAGGCCCGAGCCGGGAGCCGGGCCCGTGGGGCATCGGCGGGTGCCGTTCTCGGTGATCGCGACCTCGGTGCTCGACGGCTCAGACGAGCGCGAACAGGTGGAAGGAGACCAGCGGGAGGTGGCCAGGGCGCTGCGGCCGCACGCCATGGGCGGCACGTTCCTGAACTTCCTGTACGACCCGTCGAGGACGGCGACGGCCTACACCGCCGCCGACCACGCGCGACTGGCCGAGGTGAAGCGGGAGTGGGACCCCGGCAACATCCTGGGCCGCAGCCACAACATCGCCCCGGCTAGCTGTATTGATCCGCAAGGTTGTTGACGCAGCTGATCGGTGGGTGCCCTCCGAGTGCGGTGTGGCAGCGGTGGTGGTTGTAGGGGTGCAGGAGGTCTTGCAGAGCCGCGCTGCGTTCGTCGTTGCTGGCGTACGGGCGGACGTAGGCCCATTCGTCGAGCAGGGTGCGGTGGAAGCGTTCGACCTTGCCCTTGGTCTGTGCCCGGTAGGCGCGGGTGTGCTTGCCGGTCGCGCCGAGGTCGGCCAGGGCTTGCCTGTGGAATGACCACCGGGCTGCCCTCGCAATGGCTTCCACGGTTGCGCTCCCACCCATTGCGGCGAGAACCCGAAGCGGAGTAAGGAACGAGGCAGGACGAACAACGGGGCGAGGGTGGCGACGCTGGGTCCGACCTGGTGGCGGCGGGGATCGCGCCCTCGCCCCTGGAAATCTCCGCCGACTCGTCGCTTCCGATCACGACGGTGCACGCGTAGAAAGGCAAGATCCCTCGGCCTTGCGGCGGGGCCCCGCCACGCTCCACTCCGCGGCCGCCACGGCGGCTGCGGCCGCGGTGGCGGCCTCGGCCTTGGTTCGGAGGGCCTGGTCGGCCTGCCGGCGCAGCCGGTCGCTCTCGTCGGCAAGGCGTTGCCGGTCGGTGGCGAGCTCTTGGTGTGCCGTCGTGAGCTCGCCGCCTAGGCCGTCGGCGGCCGTCTTGGGCTCCTGGAGCTGTTCCTGGCGGGAATAGGCGACCTCGCCAGTACCGAGGCCCGACCCATTCCCTGCCGGGTGTCAGATGCAGGTGGAGGCAGGCAGCACAGAGCAACCGCACCAGATGATTGGGACGGAACACCAGGGCTGGAGCCCGGCACGTGGCAGTGGACCGACCTATCCCGCGCATCTGGTTTACTGCGGACCATGAACGGGCTCTTAGTGGCTGGCCGATATCGCTTGATGGAGGAGATCGGCGCAGGTGGGATGGGCCGCGTCTGGCGCGGTCAGGACGAGCTGATGGGTCGTACGGTCGCGGTCAAGGAGATCCGCCTGCCGACGGCCGACGAACACGTTCACGAGCGGGTCGTGCGCGAGGTCAAGTCGGCGGCTCAGCTCAACCATCCCTGCATCGCGACGGTCCACGACATCGTTTCGACCGACAACGGTCCGGTGATCGTCATGGAGTACTTCGCCGGCCGCTCACTGGCCCAGGTGATCGCTGCCGAGGGCCCGCTGCCGATGGCGCACGTGCGCGGGATCGCTGTTGACGTCCTGAACGTGCTGGTCGAGGCGCACCAAGCCGGCATCGTCCATCAAGGTCTCAGGCCCTCCAACATCCTGCTGTCCGACGCCCGCCTCGTCCTGACCGACTTCGGCCTCAGCCGTTCGGCCGAAGAGCACTCCTCCACGGCCCCGGACGCGCCGGTGAGCGCTGCGGCCTTCCTGTCGCCGGAGCAGGTGCGCGGTGAGGGTACGAGCACGGCGGGCGACCTGTGGTCGCTGGGCGCCACGCTCTACGCCGCGCTGGAAGGGCGCTCGCCGTTCGAGGGTCCGACCCTCGTCGCGACGCTGGCAGCGGTCCTGGCCGCCGATCGGCCTCGCCCGGAGCGGACGGGTCCGCTGGCCCCGCTGCTGGACGCCCTGCTCCAACGGGATCCGGGCCGCCGCCCGACCGCCGCCCAGGCGCTGGCGATCCTCGCCGCGACACCTCCCACATGGCCACTCGCCGCACCTCCCGCTGCCTTGCCTGCCGGACCGCCCATGGCCCCGCCGGCCGCACCTCCCGCCGCCCCATACGCCGCATCGCACCCCATGTCGCCCGCCGCGCCGCCGGCCGGGCCCGCGCTCCTGCGCCGCCGCGGTTTCCTGTACGGCGGAGCCGCCGCCCTGCTGGTCGGCGCCGGCGCCACGGCCGCGATCCTGCTGCGAGACGACACACCCACCCGCCCGGCGCAGGCCCAGCCGTCGACCCCGCAGGAAACCGGCGGCGTGCTCGACCAGCAGTCCGGCACGCCGAGTCCGGCGACGACCGCTCTGGAGTGGAAGGCCCTGCACACCTTCACCGGTCACCACAAGAGGCAGCCGGGCCAGGCGCTGTTCACCCCGGACGGCGAGTCCGTGATCACCAGCCGCTACCGTGGCGACATGCTCGCGACCTGGGACGTGCGCACCGGCCAACGGCTGCGCGTCTTCGGCGACGCCGAACTCGGCTCCGACTCCCTGTCCCTCGATCCGGACGGGACCAGGGTGGTCACCTCAGGCGTGACCTGGGCTTCGCTGTGGAACCCGACGACCGGCGCCATGCTCAAGAAGCTGGGGGGCCACGAAGTTCCCTGGGACACGAAGTTCAGCCCGGACGGCTCGGTGCTGGTCACCACCGGTAAGGGCGAGGTCGTCCTGCTGTGGACCCCGGACGGCAAGCTGCTCGCGAAGCTGAAGGGGCACACCGGCATCGTCTGGAACCCCGCCTTCAGCTCCGACTCCACCCTGCTCATCACTCCCAGCGAGGATCGCACGGCCCGGTTGTGGGACGTGCGCGACCGCAAGCTCCTGCACACTTTCAAGGGCCACCTGGACATCGTCACCGACGCCTCCATCAGCCACGACGGCAAACTCGCGGCCACCTCCAGCCGCGATGGCACCACCCGGCTGTGGGACACCGACACCGGCGGGCAACTGGCCGAACTGGAGGGCGAGGCCTACAACGTCGCCTTCCGGCCCGCCGACCCCGCGGTCCTGGCCACCACCGACATCGGCGGGCCGTTCCGGTACTGGAACCCGGCCTCGCCCGGGCAGCCCACGGAGCTGCCCAACCACGGCCGGCTCAACGCCCTGACCTTCTCCGCTGACGGCTCACTCCTGGCCACCTGCGCCGAGAGCGGCGAGATCTTCCTGTGGGACGGTGCCACGGGAGCCGCAGCCACAACCCTTACCGGCCACACCGGCGCGGTGCGGTTCGCGGCCTTCAACCACGACGGCACCGCGCTGGCCTCCTGCGCGGAGGACGGCACGGCGCGCGTCTGGCAACTCTCGCGGTAGGGCCCGCACACGTCAGACGGTGAGGACGTGCTCGCGGCCGTGCCGCCAGTCCTCCGCACCGGGCGTGAAGGGGAGGCGTGGAACTCGCTGCGTGTGGTGCTTCGCTCATTTATGCTGAGCGTCGGTACTTTGCTCCAGCATGGCGCGGTGAAGTGCAAGCGGGGCCACCATGCGGACCGAATAGCCGGGGCCGCGGCGGATGTTCCGTCCTGAGACGAGGGCCAGGCCGACGACCTCGTCCCCGGCGATGCGCGGGAAACCACGTCAGGGAGTTGCGAAGCGCGCGGCGATCGTCCGGGCTGCTTCGTCGACCGCTCGCGACTGCTCTTCCTTGGTGATCGACCACGTACCGTGCGTGAGGCGCGGCCAGAAGATCGCGGACGCGATCATGCCGAGGAACTGTGCGGATGCCAGATCCGGGTCGTCGATGTCGGCGCTTCCTGCGGAGTGTGCCTCCCGCAGATAGCGCCCCAGCGCCTGCAGCACAGGCAGCGTGCCGAAGTCGAAGGTCCGCTCGCGCAGTTCGGGGAAGTGGTGCGATTCGGCGATCACGGTTCGCATCAGGGCGACCATGCGAGGACGAGTCAACAGTTCCGAATACGCGCGACCTAGCACCACCAAGCCCGCGTAGAGGTCGCCGGTCGGGATCTCGACCGGTTCCGGAGCCGGCGATCCGCCTGCCGCGAGCACCGTTGCCTCGAAGAGCTCGGCCTTGGTCGGGAACTGCTTGAAGAGCGTCGCCTTGGACACCCCTGCGCGCTCGGCGACACGTGCCAGTGGCGTGCGGTCGTACCCGAACTCCAGGAAGAGCTGCGCGGCGGCGCCGAGGATCGCCTCGCGATTGGTCGCGGCCACCGCACGGTGGTAGGAGGAGCGTCCACGTGTCATCCGTTCAGTATCTCATCGAGGCGAGTTCCTTGACTCACCATTACGAACACGATTAGGTTAATAGAGGCGAGTCGATCGACTCACCTCCCGGAGATAGGAGCGGCTTATGGCTACCGTGATCGTCCACGCGACCATCACTCTTGACGGGTTCATGGCAAAGGAGGACGGCGGGGTCGACTGGATGTTCGGCCGACCCTCCGCTCCCGAGGATGACGCCGTCGTCGAGACAGTGATGAGCCGGATCGGCGCGGTGGTCGGCGGCGCGAACAAGACCCAGACCATCGAGGACGGCGAGATCCCGTATGGCGGCATGCTGAAGGTCCCGGTCTACCTGATGACCCACAGCGCCCATGAGCCGATCGAGCGCGACGGCACCACGTACAACTTCGTCGTCGACGACATCAACGAGGCCGTCAGGCTGGCCACGCAAGCGGCCGGGGACGGCTGGGTCAGCCTGCTCGGAGGAACCATCTCACGACAGTGCCTGCGGCTCGGTCTCGTCGACGAGCTCCACCTGGACGTTGCGCCGGTCCTGCTCGGCGACGGCATCTCGCTGTTCGCAGGCCTTGGGCGGCACATCGAGCTTGAGCGCCTCGATACATCAGCCTTCGCGAGTGAGGCTCATCTTCGCTACCGAGTCCTCCGTTAGCCAGAGTTGCAGGTCCTTCCAACCAGCCACATTCACCGCTCCGAAACGATCACGAACCGCAATCGTGATCTCTCATTCCGCTACCTGACGGCTGGGGACATGTTCGGGAGCGGAGGGCCCCTAAGGGGCGGCGGCAATGAACTCCTCCAGCCGCTCGAACGCCGCCCACGACGGGCGCCGCGTCCGCTCCTGCTCTTCCGCGCGAATGGCGGTCACCACCTTGCGCGCGCCTGATCACGGCGGGAGGTCGCGCCAGCGTTCGGCCGACGCCAGAGCGTCCAGGCTGATCCGCTCCAGGAACGTACCGCCCCTGGCCAGGCGGCGTCCCACGGGCGTGTCGAGCCCGAGCGCCTGCCCCGCCGCCTTCGTGATCTCCGCCGCCGCGAGCGTCTGCCGGGCGGTGATCACGGTCGAGTGGTACCAGGCGTCGTCGTCGACCACGTAGATGTCGCGGCGCCGCTGCGGATCACGTTCGCGCCTGATCAGCCCCTGTTGGGTCAGGTAGCCCACCGCCATGGAGATCGAGGCGGGACTGACGTTCAGCCCGTGCGACAGCTCGGCCGCGGTGAGCCTGCCGTCCTCGCTCAGCCACAGGCCGATGAGCACGCGCGCCACCATCTTCGGCAGGCCCATCCCGACCGCCAGCTCGACGGCTCCCTCTTCCACTTCCAAGACCGTGCGGTCCTGGGGTCCGGGCGAACGAGCCGGGGTGCCGCGCCGTGCCCGCCGCGCCGCCGCCTGGTGCGCCCGCTCGGGGCGGTAGTCGCTGGGACCGCCGTTGCGGCCGACCTCGCGGCTGATCGTCGAGGTCGGCCGGTCCAGCCGCCTGGCGATCTCGGCGTACGAACGCCCTTCGGCGAGGCCGGCCGCGATGCGCTGGCGGTCCTGCCGGGTCAACCTTCCGTCTGGCATGACGCCAGTATTGCGTTCGGCGCCACACAATGCAACGTATCGTTGCATTCAGTATCAGCACCAACGCATCAATTTAAAGGCCTCGACCTGCATATGAGCGTATCGATGGATTGACGGAATTTTTGAAAGCAACGTAGCTTTCAATCATGTCGAACGCGAACTATCGCGTGGAGCCGGTCACTGTGTCCCTGGACCGCGCACCCGCGTGCCCCTTCGATCCCGCCCCTTCGCTCACCGCCCTGCGCGCAGAGCAGCCGATCGCCCGCCTTGCCGCGCCCGAGGGCGCCCCCGGCGTCTGGATGATCACCGGATACGACCTGGTCCGCCAGATCCTCGCCGACCCCCGGTTCAGCTCCCGCTACGAGACCCACTACCACCCCCTGGCGGGCGGGCACCTTCCGCCCGCCCCCGTCGGCGACCTGACCGGCATGGACGCACCCGAGCACACCCGCTTCCGCAAGCTTCTGGCGGGCAAGTTCACCGTCCGCAGGATGAACCTGCTCACCGAGCGGGTCACCGAGATCACCCGTGAGCGGCTCGACGCGATGGAGCGGCAGGGGCCGCCCGCCGACCTCGTCGAGGTCTTCGCGCAGCCGGTTCCCGCGCTGATGATCTGCGAGCTGCTCGGCGTGCCGTACGAGGATCGCGACGGGTTCCAGAGCTCCGCCCGGGCCCTGTCTGTCGCCGGGACCGCTGATGTGCAGTACGCCGCCTTCGTCGAGCTCGGCACGTATCTGCGGGAGCTCGCGCTCGCCAAGCGGGCCGCGCCGGCCGACGACCTGCTCAGCGACCTGGCCACCGGCGGCGACCTGACCGACGAGGAACTCGGCGGCGTGGCCGCGTTCCTGCTCGGCGCCGGGCTCGACACCACCGCCAACATGCTCGCGCTCGGCACCTTCGCCCTGCTGCGCAACCCGGCCCAGCTCGCCGCCCTGCGCGGCGACCCCGACCTGGCCGCCGGCGCCGTGGAGGAGCTGCTGCGTTACCTGTCCGTCGCCGCCACCGGCCTGCGCGGCGTGCTGGAGGACGTGGAGCTCGGCGGCAGGCGGCTCAAGGCGGGTGACACGGTCGTCATCTCGATCAACGCCGCCAACAGGGACCCGGCCAGGTTCCCCGACCCCGACGTGCTCGATCTGCGCCGCTCAGCCGCCGGGCATCTCGCCTTCGGCCACGGTATCCACCAGTGCCTCGGTCAGCAGCTCGCCCGCATCGAGATGCGTGTCGCGCTTCCCGCGCTCCTTCACCGCTTCCCGACGCTGCGGCTCGCCGTACCGGCTGAAGAGCTGTCGCTGCGCACCGACCCCTCGCAGGTGTACGGCGTGCACAGCCTGCCCGTCACCTGGGATCGAGGGTGAACGCCATGCGGACCTTCGTCTCGGTGACGGGGCTGCGTAAGTCCTACGGCACCCACCGCGTCCTGGACGGCATCGACCTCGCCATCCCGCAGGGGACCGTTTTCTCGCTGCTCGGCCCCAACGGCGCGGGCAAGACCACCACGGTGCAGATCCTGTCCACCCTGATCAAGGCCGACGCCGGCGAGATCCGGGTCGCCGGGCACGACCTGGCCACAGAACCCGACAAGGTACGTGCCGCGATCGGCGTCACCGGCCAGTTCTCCGCGGTCGACAGCTTCCTCACCGGAGAGGAGAACCTGCGACTCATGGCCGACCTGCTCCACCTCGGCCGCTCCCGCGGACGCGAGCGCGCCCGCGAACTGCTGGAACGCTTCGACCTCACCGACGCCGCGCGCAAGCCCGCGGCCACCTACTCCGGCGGCATGCGCCGCCGGCTCGACCTCGCCATGACCCTCGTCGGCACGCCCAAGCTCATCTTCCTCGACGAGCCGACCACCGGCCTGGACTCGCGCAGCCGCCGCACCATGTGGCAGATCGTCCGCGACCTCGTCCAGCAGGACGGCGTGACCATCTTCCTGACCACCCAATACCTGGACGAGGCCGACGAACTCGCCGACCGCATCGCCCTGCTCAGCCAGGGGCGGCTGGTGGCCGAGGGCACCGCTGCGGAACTCAAGCGCATGGTCCCCGGCGGACACGTCGTCGTACGCTTCGCCGACCCCGACGGGTACCGCAGGGCGGCCTCCCACCTGAGGGCCACCTCGCGCGATGAGGAGTCCCTCACGGTGCAGATCCCCGACACCGGCGTCAGCACGCTGCGCAAACTCCTGGAATGGCTCGACGCACAGGCCATCGACGTCGCCGAGCTGTCGGTGCACACACCCGACCTGGACGACGTCTTCCTCGCCCTGACCGAGGAGTCCTCCCGATGAGAGCGATCACCGACTCCGCGACGATGCTGCGCCGCCAGATCAGGCACATGTGGCGTTACCCCACACTGATCCTCACCTACGCAGGCGTCCCAGTGGTGCTCCTGCTGCTGTTCGTCTACGTCCTCGGCGGCATCATGGGCGCCGGGATCGGCGGCGACCGCGCCGCCTACGCCGCTTACATCACCCCCGGCATTATGATCATGACGATCGCGAGCGCCGCGCAGGGGACAGCGATCTCGGTGGCCGTGGACATGACCGAGGGCATCGTCGCCAGGTTCAAGACCATGGCCATCGCCCGCGTCTCGGTCCTGACCGGGCACGTGCTCGGCGCGCTCGTCCAGAACTTCATCGCGATCGCGGCCGTGACGCTGACGGCCCTGCTGATCGGCTTCCGCCCCGCCGCCTCCGCGCTGGACTGGCTCGGGGTGATCGGCGTACTGGCGATGTTCACCTTCGCCATCACCTGGCTGTCGGCCGCGCTGGGCATGGTCACCAAGAACGTGGCCACGGCCAGCAACCTGCCGATGCCGCTGATGCTGCTGCCGTTCCTGGGCAGCGGCGTAGTCCCGCCGGAGTCGATGCCGGGCCCGCTGCGCTGGTTCGCCGAACACCAGCCGTTCACACCGGTCATCGAAACCCTGCGCGCGCTACTGGCCGGGCAGCCCGCGGGATCCAGCTTCGCGGCGGCGGCACTCTGGAGCGCGGTCATCGCGCTGGGCGGATACCTGTGGGCACGCAGGCTCTACAACCGGTGAGGACAGACGTGTTCAAACGCATTCTTCCAGCACTTGGCCTGCTGGTTCTTGCGCCGCTGGTCGGCGAGTACCTGCTCGGCAACATCGCCATCAACGCCCTACCGATGATCATCGGGCTGATTCCGCTGTACGGCGGTGGCGCGCTGCTGATCCGCGAGGTGGCCCGCCGGTGGCAGCTGGGGTGGCCGGGGATCATTCTGCTCGGGCTCGCCTATGCCGTGATCGAGGAGGGCCTGCTCACCCGTTCGCTGTTCGATCCTGACTATGTCGGGTTGCGGTTGCTCGATTATGGGTTCATTCCGATGCTCGGCATCGGCGCTTACTGGACCGTGTTCGTTCTGGCCATCCATGGGGTGTGGAGCATCGCGGTGCCGATCTCGATGGTAGAGGCGGGCTCGCGCCGGCCGGACACACCCTGGCTCGGCAAGGTCGGCCTCACCGTGTCAGCCGTCCTGTTCCTGCTAGGCGGCGCGGTGCCCATCGCCCTGGCCAGTCCGGCTCTCTACCCGCTGTCGGCCGCTCAGATCACCTGGACGCTGATCACGGCAGTCGCCCTGATCATCGCCGCGTTCCTGTCCGCTCGATTCCGCCGCCCCCTCCGTTCGGCCACGGCGGCCAGCCCGTCGACCGTCTTCGCGATCACCATCGCGGCCGGGCTGGCGTTCTGGCTCCCCACTTTGCTCGCCCTGGTGGGGATCAAGCTGGAGTCCGTCGTGCCCGCGTGGATCACGGTCGGCTTCTACCTCGTGCTCTACGCCACGATGACGCTGCTCATCCTGCGCTGGTCCCGACGCATGGGGTGGGGCCCCTGGCACAGGTTCGCCCTGAGCGCCGCCGGCCTGGTCACCTACGCCTGGCACGGCTTCCCGCAGCCGCCGAGTTTCCCCGCACCCGCGTATGTGGACCTCATCGGCAACGCGGTCTTCGCGCTGGCCGCTCTTGGGCTGCTCGCCTTTGTGGTGGTACGCTCCGCCGCGCCGCTCCGCCGACTTGATCTTTAACCTTGGCGCTTGCGAGTCCTACGCCGAGACCGCCTTGTCGGGATTGAGGTGGCGGTAGATCGTGGCGCGGCTGACGCCGAGCCGGTCGGCGATCTGCTGGACGGTGTAGCGGCGCTTGCCGTCATTGCCCTTCATCTCGTACAGCGCGCGGGCCATCTCCACCCCGTGGGCGTCCAGGGCCGCCAGCCGCCCGCCGACGCGGCCGCGTGCACGGGCCGAGGCCAGTCCTTCGAGGGTGCCCTCGACGATGAGTTCGCGGAGGAACTCGTCGAAGGCGCCGAACATGTGGAACTGCAGGCGTCCACCCGGCGTGGAGGTGTCGATGCCCTGCTTCAGCACCAGCAGGTCGACCTCGCGCTCGCGGAGCTGCGCCGCCAAGTCCAACAGGTGGCGCAGCGAACAGGCGGCGCGCGACAGGCGGGTGATGACGAAGGTGTCGCCAGGTCTGAGGTAGTCCAGCGCCTTGTCGAGCTCAGGGCGTCGATCGACCTTCCCCGATGCCTTGTCGACGAAGATTCGGTCGCAACCGGCCTCTGTGAGGGCGTCGCGCTGACTGTCGGGGTTCTGGTCGCGAGTGGAAACCCTGCCGTAGCCGATCCTGCTCATCTGGATGCTGTCTCATAAACGGTCTTGCTTGGCGGTAGTGAAACATAGGTTGCGTACGCGGATTATGAGACATGATTGCGAGGCCGAACATCGAGAGCCGGGCTGTGGCTGCAGAGTGTCTCAGAAATGATCGATTTCGTACAAGATCAACGCTGGCCAGAGAAGCGCCTCAGGCCGGCGAGCCGCTCGTTTGGGGCCCATGACACGTTTCTTACCGGCACCCCAACATGTGGGCGGCTGACTTCGCGACCGTAAGGACGGTCGAGACCGGATCGTGGATCACCCGCCGACACCAGGGGCGAGGGCTTGGGACCGAGGCGC
>NZ_BAAATE010000015.1:0-226176 GCF_039533245.1 Nonomuraea recticatena
CAGTTCGGCACCGGTGACCGAGGGGCGGCGGGCCAGCGCGGCCGAGGCCGACAGCCCGGTGGCCGCCATCAGCCCGAGCGCCCCACCGATGCCCAGCATCCGCCGCCGGCTCAGGCCACGGCCCTCATCGCGCTCGCGCATCGCGGGCCTCCCGCCGCAGGAGGGGCCGGCGCCAGACGGCGATGAACTGCACGACGAGCGCGGCGACGGTCATCACGCCCAGCGGGATGTGCAGCCACAGGGCGCCGTCCAGCCCGGCGAAGTACTGCACCGTCTCGGTCGCCACCACCGCCATCGTGGTCAGGAAGGGCCAGGCCCTGCGCAGCCTGACCCACACCACGATCGCGGCGATCACCTGCAGATATCCGATGGACGTGACCACGTCGGCGCCGATCGCGTGCCAGAGCAGGCTGTCGTAGTCGCCGGTCAGATACACCCCGGCGAACACCGGCTGGCCGACGATCGCCACCATGTGCGCGCTGACGACGGCGCGCAGGGCCCATCCCGCGGGTGTCGTCATGGGCGCGGCATCGATGACCATGAAGGGTCCTCCTTGCCGTGTTCGTCGATTCATCAACACGCGCCGACACTATGACTCAGCAGTTATCTTGTCGAAGATCAATATTGCTATGCTGTCATGTCTTGGGAGGCATGATGGATCTGAACACGCTCCGGCAGTTCGTGGTGGTGGCGCGGCTGGAGCACCTCAGCCGCGCCGCTGAGGAGCTTCGCGTCGCCCAGCCGTCGCTGAGCCGTACCATCGCCAGGCTGGAGGGCGAGCTGGGCGCGCCGCTGTTCGACCGGAGCGGCCGGCTCCGGCTGAACGACGCGGGCAGGCTCTTCCTCGGTCACGTCGAACGCTCCCTGGGGGAGCTCGACGCGGGACGGCGGGCCGTCGCCGAGGCCGTCAGCGAAGGCGTGGGCACCGTACGGCTGGCGTCGGAGACCTTCCTCACCCTCACAGGGCCGCTGGCGGCCTACAAACGCGCCCATCCCGACATCGAGATCGAACTCCGCTGGATGCCGGCCGAGGACATGGCCCGCCACCTGCGCGCCCAGGAGGTCGACCTGTGTGTCGCCTCCCAGCCCATCTCCGCTGAGGGCCTGGCGGCGGTCCAGTTGCTCGATGACGCGGTAGGGGTCGCCACGCCGCTCGGTCATCCGCTGGCGGGCCGTACCTCTGTGAGCATCGACGAACTCGCCGGCCAGCCCTTCGTCAGCGCCCGCCAGGGGCATTGGCAGCGCAGGCTTCTCGATCGGCTCTTCGCCGCACGAGAGCTCACACCGAAGATCGTCTGCGAGGTCGACGAGCCCAGCGCCATCGCCGACCTGATCAGCGCGGGGCTGGGCATCGGCCTGGTCCCCGCCTTCGCCAGGCGTAGCTCCACGCGGCCCAGCGGCGCCTGGATCGCCGTCGACAGCCCCGACTGCCGTCGCGCGGTCACCCTCTACTGGGGGGCCGACAGCCACCTGTCGACCGCCGCCCGGCTGATGCGCGCCACGATCACCGGCTGGAACTGGGCCACCGGCCAACCACAGGAGAAGCGCGGATGAGCTCATAAGGCGGGCTGCGCGGTTGAGACGCCGGCCATCGCGGGCGGAGCTGTGCGGGACCGTCGCTGAAGAGGTCGTGCGGGATGAGCGCGACGCGTGCCCGCGCACCTAGACAGGCAACCAAATAGTTGCCTATTCTGGGAGGGTGGACGCGGTGTTCAAGGCCCTGGCCGACGCGAGCCGCAGGCGGCTGCTCGACCGGCTCAACGAGCGCAACGGCCAGACCCTGCTGGAGCTGACAGAGGGCCTCGGCATGAGCAGGCAGGCGGTGAGCAAGCACCTGGCGGTGCTGGAGGCCGCCAACCTCGTCTCGGCCGTACGGCACGGCAGGGAGAAGCTGCACTACCTCAACCCGGTGCCGATCCACGACATCGCCGACCGCTGGATCGGCCGCTACGAGCGGGGACGGCTGTCCGTGCTGGCCCGACTGAAGCAATCACTGGAGGCAACGCCCATGAGCAAGCCCGAGTTCGTCTATGTGACCTACATCCAGACCACCCAGGACAAGCTCTACCAGGCGCTCACCGACCCCGAGCTCATCAAGGTCTACATGGGTGGCACGGGCCCCGAGTCGACCTGGGAGGTCGGCTCGCCGGTGCGCTGGAAGTCCTTCCCCGACGGGGAGTTCGAGGAGCTGGGCCAGCGGGTCCTGGAGGCCGAGCCCGGCAAGCGGCTCTCCTTCTCCTGGCACACGCTGCAGCCGATGCACCGCCAGCTGTTCGACTCCGACGAGGCGTTCGCCGAGGCGCTCAAGGAGCGCTCGAGGGTGACCTTCGAGATCGAGCCCGCCGAGATCCCGGAGCTGGGCGTCAAGCTGACGATCGTCCACGACCTCTTCGACAGCCCCGACAGCAAGATGCTGGAGGGCACCAGCGGCGGCTGGATCATGATCCTCTCGGCGCTGAAGACCTTCCTCGAGGGCGGCAAGCTCGTCGCCGACCAGTGCGCCGGCTAGGAGCGCTTCGCCCGCCACAGCCGCTCGCCGTCGTCGAACTGGTCGGTGGGTGAGAGCCCGGCCTTGGCGGCGACGGCGGCGGAGGCGGCGTGGTCGGGATGGATGTGGGCCACGACCTGCTCGACCCCCCTGTCGAACAGCCAGGCCACCAGGGCGGTGGCGGCCTGGGAGGCATAACCCCTGCGCTGCCACGCGAGGCCGATCACCCAGGCGATCTCGGCTTTGCGGCCCTGCTCGGTGATCGTGGCCTGGACGTAGCCGACCGCCTGCCCGTCGTGACCGCGGCGGACGATCCAGTTGCGCCACTCCTCCAGGCCGTCGGGGGAGCGGCCGGTGACCTGCCTGGTGTAGCGGGCGCGCAGGCCCTCCAACGTGGGGGCCGAGCCGCCGGTGAAGGTGTAGAGCCGCTCGCCGCTCAGGACGTCCACCATCTCGTCGGCGTCGGCCACGGTCAGCGGGGTGAGGGAGATCCGGTCTTCGCTCATGCCTCCATCATGCTGCCGTGATCGCCCTGTCCGCCGGGCGTCCGCCTCCGGGCTCGTGATAGATGCCTTCGGGCTCGTGATAGATAGGGGGACATGGGCAGACGGGCCGGGCGGCGCAGGCAGGACGTCCTCGAGGGGGCCGCGCGGGTCATCGCCGAGCGCGGCGCGGAGGCGACCAGGTTCGCCGACGTCGCCGAGGCGTCGGGAGTGCCGATCAGCACGCTGCAGTACTACTTCGGCAACCGCGAGGACCTCCTCGTCGCCGCCTTCCGCCACTCCGCCGCCACCGACCTGGCCGTGGTCAGGCAGGGACTGCGGGGCACGCCGTGGGAGCGGCTGCTGCACATCGCCCACCACGTCGCGGGCGAGGAGGGCGGCGGCTGGCGGGTGTGGGTCGAGTCGTGGCGGTGGGCGCTGCGCGACGCGGAGTGGCGGGGGGAGTTCCTGCGCGACTACGCCGCATGGCGCGCCCTGCTCGCCGAGGTGATCGGCGAGGGGCTCGCCGACGGGAGCTTCGGCGCGGACGGCGACCCCGACCGCCTGGCCAGCCAGGCCCTCGCCCTCCTCGACGGGCTCGGCATGCCGCTGGCACTGGCCGACCCCGCGTTGAAGGACCCCGACGTCCTCGCCGACGCCCTGCGCAGGCTGCTGTCCGCACGCTGAGGCCGCGGGGCCGCTCTGCCGCCTCCTCGCGGTCAGGGGCAGCCGCGACCGTTCGACGGGTTGACGCAGAAGTCCACGTCGCTTCCACCGTCGTTGGTGTTGACGCCGCTGCCGCCGTTCAGGAAGTCCGAGCCGCCGCTCCCGCGCAGGGTGTCGTCGCCGGCTTCGCCGGACAGCCCGTCGCTGCCCGATTCTCCGTCGAGGGTGTCGTCGCCGTCGCCGCCTGAGACGGCGTCGTCGCCGCTTCCGCCGCACAACAGGTCGTCGCCGCCCAGGCCGTTGATGACATCGTCGCCGCCCAGGCCGAAGATCACGTCGTTGCCCGGCGTGCCCTCCAGGATCTCGGAGAAGTCGGTACCCGACAGGGTGGGGGTGGCGGTGTCGCACGTCGGCGGCGCCGTCAGGGCACGAGCCTCGACGTCGTAGCCCCGCACCACGGCTCCCGCGGGCGCCGCGCTCGCGCCCATGGCCACCATCACCGTGGCCGTCGCGAGGACGGCCGCCCTCCTCGCGACGCGACGGCTTCCCGTCACCGTTGGCTCCACGATCTGCCCCCTCGTGTCTGATCACGCGTACGAACGCAGATCTCCCCGAGGTCGTCTCTCAACGACCCCAAAGGTTCTCTCTGATCTCACCAACCCCGGCGGCGCCACGGGGACATGCGCTCCGCCAGCCGTGTGATCTGCGCAAACGCGTCCTAGGCTGGGAAAGATGACACACAGGCGAAGGCACGCGGGCTGGGCGGCCGCGGGCGTGGCGGCGCTGCTGCTCGCCGCGTGCGGCGTGGGTGACGGGCTGATGACGGCCGGCCGGCCCGGAGCGCGGTACGTCGGGACGACCCCCACGCCGGCGCTGTCCGCCGCCCCACCGGCCCAGGCCCCGCCCTCGCTGACCAGAGCCCGGATCGACGGGGCCGTCGCCGCGCTCGACGGCGTCATCCGCGACGCGATGGCGAGGACCGGCGTGCCGGGCCTGTCGGTCGCCGTCGTGCACAACGACCGGACGCTGTATCTGAAGGGGTACGGCGTGCGGCGCGTCGGCGACCCGCGGCCCGTCGGCCCCGACACGGTCTTCCAGCTCGCCTCGCTCTCCAAGCCCCTGGCCTCGACCGTGGTCGCGGGGGTCGTGGGCGCCGAGACCGTCACCTGGGACGACCCCGTGGCCGATCACGACCCCGCCTTCGCGCTCAAGGACCCGTGGGTGAGCGGGCACGCCACCCTTGCCGACCTGTTCGCCCACCGCAGCGGACTCCCCGACCACGCCGGCGACCTGCTCGAAGATCTCGGGTACGGCAGGCCGTACATCCTGCGGCACCTGCGCTACGAGCCGCTGACGCCGTTCCGCGCGAGCTACGCCTACACCAACTTCGGCCTCACGGCGGCGGCCGAGGCGGTGGCGAAGGCCCGCGGCGTCACGTGGGAGGAGCTGTCGGCCCAGGTGCTGTACCGGCCCCTGGGCATGAAGTCCACCAGCTCGCTCTTCTCCGCCTACGCCAAGGCGCCCGACAGGGCGGTCCTCCACGTCAAGGCGGACGGTCGCTGGGAGGCCAGGTACACCCGCGACCCCCAGGCGCAGTCCCCCGCGGGCGGCGCGAGCTCCACGGCCCGTGACATGGTCGCGTGGATGCGGCTGCAGCTCGCCGGCGGGAGCTTCGGCGGCAGGACCGTCATCGACCCGGTCGCCCTCGCACAGACGCACCTGCCGAGGATCGTCTCCGTCCCGCCCCGCGCCCCGTTCGGCGGGGCGGGCTTCTACGGGCTCGGCTGGAACGTCAACTACGACGCGCTCGGGCGGCTGCGGCTCAACCACTCGGGCGGGTTCGGCGAGGGCGCGGCCACCACGGTGACGCTGCTGCCGAACGAGGGGCTCGGCATCGTGGTCCTCACCAACGGCGAGCCCGTGGGCGTGCCCGAGACCGTGGCCGAGGCCTTCTTCGACATCGCCCAGCACGGCAGGCAGACCGTCGACTGGCTCCCCCTCGTGGGCAGGATGTTCGCGGCCATGGAGCAGGAGGGGCGATCGACGATCGACTACTCCAGGCCTCCCTCGGACGGCAGGCGGGCACACCCCGCCGACGCCTACACGGGAACCTACGACAACCCCTACTACGGGCCGATGCGGGTCACCTCGACCGAGGACGGGGGACTGGTGATGCGGCTGGGCCCCAAGGACATGGCCTTCCCGCTGCGCCACTACGACGGAGACACCTTCAGCTACGTCACGCGCGGAGAGAACGCGGTGGGGCTGTCCGGTGTGCGGTTCACGGTGCGGGAGGAGGAGCGGGCGTCGGCGGTGACCGTCGAACACCTCAACGAGAACAGCCTCGGCACCTTCATCCGCCCCCGCTGAGAAGGCCGGCGCTCCTCCTGCGGCCTCACGGAAGGCGGAGTTCGGCGAAGACGGCACGGTGGTCGGTGCGGGGGACGTCGCGCACCTCCACCCTGGCCACCCCCACCCGCCGGTCGGCCAGCACGTGGTCGATGGTGATCAACGGAGGCAGCAGCCGCCCGTGCGGCCACGTCGGCGTCAGCCCCTTGCCCACCGCCTCGGCGGCGTCGATGTACCCCTTGCCGAGCAGGTCCCGCATCGCCCTGTGGTCGAGGCTGGCGTTGAAGTCCCCCGCCAGCACGCGCACCACGTCGGGCGAGGGCGCGGGCAGCGCCGCCAGCGACGCGTACCATTCGGCCGCCATCGACCCCAGCGGCGGATTCGGGTGAACGGCCACCACCTGCGCCTTGACGCCCGAGGGCAGCGTCACCGTGGCCGCGGGCATGTTGTGACCGATCGGCGTGAACAGGCCCTTCAGCTCGGTCAGCGGATGCTTGGCGAACAGGCCGCTGCCGGACGCGCCCCGCTCCGCCTGCAGCACCCTGTGCGGCATGAGGGTGTCCAGCCCCGCCTCGTCGAGGCGCCTGACCGTCTCGGGCCCCAGCTCGAGCGCGCTGAACACGTCAGGATCGAACTCCTTCACCAGCGTGACCACCGCCTGCGCGTCCGCCCTGGAGAACAGGTTGATCGACAGGACCTTCAGCGCGGGCCCCCGTACGGTCAGCGGCTCGGCGAAGGCGCGCGGCAGCACGGTCGCGGCCAGCGCCACGCACGCGGCCAGCGCCAGCACGGCGGCGGGCCTCCTGCGGACGGCCAGGACCACCGTCGTGACCACCCCGGCCGCCAGCGCGTACGGCGTGAGCGTCATCAACTGGGTCGGGAACGATCCATGTTCGAGGCCGAAGACCCTGACGCAGGCCCAGGCGGCGAACGCGCCCGCCGGCAGCCACGACCTCCACCGCCTGCGCCTGCTGCGCGGCGCGGGCCCGCTCGCCCGCTGGACCTTCTCGGCGGCGATGCTCACACGACCCCCTCGCTACGGCTTGTCCCGCCACAGCTTCGGGGACGGAAATGAGAGGCGGATGAACCGCCGCCCCGGCGGCGAGGTGGACGGCGCGCGCGTGACCTCCGTCGCCGCCGACCTGTCGACGGAGGAGGGCGCCGCCAGGGTCGTGGACCAGCTGCCCCGCCGTACGCGTCGGCGACCACGGGCGGCGCCCTGCGCGTCGACGGCGGCTACGTGGACGCCATCCTGCCCTGAAGGGCATGGCTCCTCCGTCGCGTCGTGGCCTGCTGTGATCATGGTGGAGGATGGGCCTGTGACATGGATCGCCCCGGAGATCGAGCGGGTCGGCGGGTCGAAGACCGGCGACGAGCGCGCCCTGCTGCAGGGCATGCTCGACTGGTATCGCGCGACGCTGCTGCAGAAGTGCGCGGGGCTGACGGGCGAGCAGCTCGCCACGGCCACCGTGCCGCCGTCCAACCTGACCCTGCTCGGGATGGTGCGCCACATGACGAAGGTCGAGCGCACCTGGTTCCGCCGCCGCTTCTCCGGCGAGGCCGTCGAGACGGCCTACTCCACGCCCGAGTGGAAGGACGCCGACTTCGAGGACCTCGACCCGGCCAACGCCGCGGGCGACCACGCCCGACTGATCGAGGAGTGGAAGCTCGCCGACGCCGCGGTGGCGCGGGCGTCGCTCGACGACACCTTCGTCCACGACGACGGCGAGGAGATCTCCCTGAGGTTGATCTACGTCCACCTGATCGCCGAGTACGCACGCCACAGCGGCCACGCCGACCTGGTCCGCGAACGCCTCGACGGCGTCACGGGGGCCTGACCGCTCCAGGCGGCGACCGCCGGCGGCGCGGGCCGCGGCCGTGCGAGCAGGTCATGGCGGCGCCCCTCCGAGGCCGCCGGCGAGACACGAGGGATTGAAGATCCATCTCGCCCCACGGCCAGGACCGAATCCGGCGGCGATCACTCCGCGGGCTGCCGCGCGTGTGCGTTCTCGGCGCCGAAGGCCTGGAGGAAGGTGTGGACGGCGGCGCGGGTCATCTCCCGCAGTTCCGTGTCGTCGAGCTGGCGGGTGCCCATCTGGGAGCGTGACTCCAGCGGGCCGATGAGCAGGGCCAGGAGGTGTTCGGCCGCCTGGTCCGGGTTGGTGGCGTGCAGGCGGCCGGCGAGGATGAGCCGCGCCAGCCGGTCGGCGAGCGCCTGGTTGAGACGGTGCGGACCGCTCTCGACGGCGATGTCGAGGATGTCGGGGAAGTGGGTGAGCTCCGCGTAAAGCAGCCGCCGCAGTGCGCAGGAGCGGTCGTCGGCGTGCAGGCGCACCAGGTGGTGACCGACCTCCTCCAACGTGGTGCGGAGGTCGGCGCCGGGCTCGGTGAGCGGTTTCAGCGCGGCAAGTCGCTGGTCCAGCACGCTCTGGGCCGCGGCCTGGATCGCGTGCCTGAAGAGGGTGGCCTTGTCGGTGAGGTGGTTGTACACCGTGGGTTTGGCCACGCCGGCCTCATCGGCGATCTCCTGTACGCAGGCCTGGGCGTAGCCCTGACGGGCGAACACGGCGAAGGCGCCGTCCAGGATCGCCTGCCGTTTGTCGATGCGTCCGCGTGCGGTAGCCATGCCTCGATTGTACTGGCTGGTTCACCCATATGAACATCCAAGTTGCGCTGGATTCGCGGGATAACTAGTTTGAACCCATGAGTTCAATCCCTTCGGATGACCGGCTCGATCGGCCACTGCTGGCCCTGATCGGCGTCGTCCTGCTCGGCGGCTTGCTGGGCATCCTCAACAGCACGATGGCCGCGGTCGCCACCACGACACTGGCGAGCGCCCTGCACGCCTCGCTCAGCACGGTCGGCTGGGCCTCCACCGGCTTCCTGCTCGCCGTCACCGTCACCATCCCGTTCACCACCTGGGCGGTCGACAGGTACGGCGGACGGCGGCTGTGGCTGGCCGGCCTGGCGGTGTTCATCGCCGGATCGCTGGCCGCAGGCCTGGCCTGGGACGCCGGCAGCCTGATCGCCTTCCGCACCCTGCAGGGCTTCGGCGCCGGGCTGCTCGACCCGCTTGTGCTGATCCTGCTGGCCCGCGCGGCCGGACCGGCGCGCGCCGGGCGCGTCATGGGTCTGATGGGCGTGGTGCTGTCCCTCGGCCCGGTCTTGGGGCCGATCGCGGGCGGCGCCGTCCTGGGCGGCCTGTCGTGGCGGTGGATGTTCCTGCTCAGCGTGCCCGTCGGCCTGATCGCCTACCTGCTGGCCGTACGCGTGCTGCCCGCAGACTCCCTGTCTGGACGGCACCCTGCGGTCCGGCTCGACGTCCTGGGACTGGCCCTGCTCGCGCCAGGGTTCGCCGGGCTCGTCCTGGCCCTGTCGCAGACGGCCGAGCACGGGACGTTCGGCGCCTGGCAGGCGCTGCTGCCGCTGGCCGTGGGCCTCGTGCTGATCACCGGCTACGTCCTGCGCTCGCTCGGCGTCCGCCGCACACCGCCGTTGATCGACATGCGGTTGTTCGCCAGCAGGGGGTTCACCGCCAGCGTCACCATCATGGGACTGGGCGGGCTGGCCAACTTCGCGACCCTGTTCGCGCTCCCGCTGTTCCACCAGCAGGCACACGGCCACGGGGTGCTCACCGCCGGGCTGCTGATGGCACCGGCTGGCCTGGGCGGCGCCATCGCCATGCCGCTCGCGGGCCGACTTTCGGACCGGATCGGCGCCCGAGGCCTGGCCGCCGGCGGCGCGCTCGTGGCCGGGCTCAGCGCCCTGGCCTTCACCCGGATCGACGCCGACACCAGCCAGGCGTGGCCGGTGGTGGCGGCGCTGGCCATCGGCCTGGGGATGGGCTGCTTCAGCGCGCCGTCGATGGGCTCGCTCTACCGGAGCCTGCCCGGCCCGCTCGTCGCGCAGGGCAGCTCGGTCCTCTACATGCTCAACCAGCTCGGCGCCGCGCTCGGCATCGCCCTGGTCACCCTCATCCTGCAGACCGCCACAGACGTGATCACCGGCTTCCACACCGTGTTCTGGCTCGTCAGCGCGCTCATCGCGGCCGTGCTCGCCGTGACCCCGCTGCTACCCGGCCGCGATCACACTCCTGCCACCCTCTCCGAATCCGTCACCACAGCGAAGGCGTCCTGATGACCAGCACCGCGAAGACCATCGTGATCAGCGGCGGCACCGACGGCATGGGCCGGGCCCTGGCCGCCACCTACCTGGATCGAGGCGACACCGTGGTGGTCATCGGCCGCGACGCGGCCAAGGCGGCCACGCTGCCCGGAGCCCACGTCATCCCCGCGGACCTGAGCCTGGTCAGCGAGAACAGGAGGATCGTCGAGGAGATCAACGCCCGCCACCCCGCCGTGGATGCGCTGGTGCTGTGCGCCCGCTACTTCCGGTCCAGCCGGTTCGTCACCGCCGAGGGCGTCGAAGGCGTCTTCGCCCTGGAGTACCTGAGCCGGTTCATCCTCAGCCACGGCCTGACCGCGCCCGGCGTCATCGTCAACGTCTCCGGGCCCGGCGTCCCCATGGGCCGCATCCACTGGGACGACCTCATGCTCGAACACGGCTACGAAGGGGTGGCCGCCCAGATGCAGGCCGGACGGGCCAACGACCTGCTCGCGGTCGCCTACGCCACCCGCCGGGCGACCGGCCCCACCCGGTACGTGCTGATCAACCCCGGCCCGGTGGCCACCAGCTTCGCAGGCGAGTACGACCCGCCCACCGCCGCCCATGTCGCCACGCTCAAAAGGCACGGCCGGCCGGTCGGCGAAGGCATCGAACCGATCATCGCCCGCATCGACGCCCCGCCGGCGGCGCCGCTCACCGCGTTCGCGCGCTTCGACCCGATCAACCTGGACGATTCCGCCTTCGACCCCCACGCCGCGACCCGGCTGCACGACCTGACCCACCACCTGCTGGCCTCCTTGGAGAACTGACCCCGCGCCGCCGACGTGCGGACCGGCCCGGGGGTGGGTGTCGTCGGTCGCCGTCACCCGAAGGTGCGTACCGGCCGCGCATGCGGTCCGGGCCGCCGCCGCACGTCCACTCAACCGTCAGCGCATTCTCGGTGGAGTTCCCAGATGCCCACCTGTCCTAGCAGGTCAGGGACGAGGGCGCGCCATGCAGGGTCGTAGGGCAGTTCTGTCATGGCCACGCACCGCGGTGCCGACCAGCCCGGGAATTCCCGCGTGTCGAACCGTAGGGCGGCCGCGGCGGTGGTCCGTACTCTGCCCGCTCCGGCGTGGCGCAGGACGAGACGGATCGCCGCGAGTCCGTCCGGCCCGCCGCCGTCGTGGAGGTGCCGTTGGTCCTGGGGTACGGCGGGCAACAGGGCGGCTGGGCGCTGGGGAGGATTGACCGCCAGAAGATCGGCCTGCATCGGGCGGAGCCGGCTCCAGTCGGCCTCCCACAAGGTCAGCCGAGCACGCGCCCGCGACCCCAGGATCCGTGTGACGTTGCGGGCCGTGTCGTGCAGGGCCTTGGGGTCGTAGTCCTGGGCCACGACGTGAGGAGCTCCCGCCTGCAGCGCCGCCACGGCCACCAGCCCGGCCCCGCATCCAGCGTCGATCACCGTCAGATCCCCGCAGTCGTCCATGCCGGCGGCCAGGAACGCGGAAAACCACGATGGCCGGTGTACGCCGTCGCTGGTCTGGAGGGAGCCTCCGATCTCGGCCCACTGTTCGATGTCCACTCAGAGGCCGACCGCGCCGTCGATGCCCTGCCGGAGGAAGTCGGCGTGGCCGTTGTGCCGCGCGTATTCCTCCACCATGTGCACCAGCACCCACCGCAGGGTGATCGTGCCCCGCCAGGAATCCTCACCCGTCACCTCCAGGCTCTCCGCCTCGGCCACGAAACGGTCGGCGAAGTCGACCTCTTCCTGCCATCGGCGCCAAGCCTCGGCGACCATCTCGGCATCGGGTGCGGCGTTGTCGAAGGCCGCGTCTCGGTGATCCTCCGAGGCGAAGTACGGCTCGACCGCCTGCCCAGCCAGGTCCCGGCGGAACCAGCGGCGCTCGACGTCGGCCAGGTGCCGCACCAGGCCGAGCAGGGACAAACCGGAGAAGGACACCGGCCGCTGGGCGAGGGCCCGCGGGTCGAGGTCGGCGCACTTCAGCCGCAGCGTCTGCCGGTGCCAGCGCAGGAAGGCGGCGAGCATGGCCTTCTCCTCGCCTCCGGTCGGCACGTGGATCCTGGGGTCGGCCCTCTCCTCGACGAACATTTCGGCAAACATGGGCTTCTGGGGGGTCATTTCACTTCTCCAGTGGATGTGGCGAGGAGGCGGTCCAGCATGGCCGTCTTGATGGCCGGCCACTCCGTGGCGATCACCGAGAACATGGCCGAGTCCCGCAACAGGCCTGCCTCACCCGGTGCCCAGGAGGGCGACCACCTGCGCAACACCCCCTCGAATGTCGCCCCGAGGCGCTCCATCGCCCGGCGGGAGCGCTGGTTGCGTGCGTCGGTCTTCAGGTCGACGCGAGTCACGCCCAGCACCTCGAACGCGTGAGTGAACAGCAGCAGCTTGGCCTCGGCGTTGATGGTGGTGCCCTGCGCGGAAGCGGCCAGCCAGGTCCAGCCGACCTCCACAGCGCGCAGGTCCTGGCGGCCGGGCCAGTAACGCGGATCCCAGAACGCCGTGCATCCCACCGCCTTCCCATCCTGCAGGCGGATCTGCGCGAAGGGGGTCAGCCCCTCGCGAGAGAGCTGGGCTCGCAGGTAGGCCTCCACCTCATCCGCACGGGGAACCAGGGTGAAGGCATAGGAGGACCGGTCCTCTTCTGCGGCCTGCGCCAGCTCGGGCGCATGGTCCATGGTGAGCGGCTCCAGCCGTACAGCAGCACCGGACAGCACCGGGACGTCGAGTCTCATGAGATCGGTGACCTTCAGCTCTCCGCTCCCGCCTTGACGGCGGTCAGCAGGCGCATGCCGCGTGGGCCGATCTCGTTGCGTCGCACCGACAACCCGGCCCCGGCGCATTGCGCGGCGAGCCAGTCGGCGCCGATGCGGAGCTTGGGGTAAGTGCCGACCTTCTGGCTCCAGGTGTCGCCGGTACGGGTGCACAGCACGTCGTGGACGAGGACGGTGTCGTCGTCGCCATATTCCAGGAAGCAGGTCAGCAGCTGGTCGGCGGTGCCGCGGACCAGGATGAACCGGTCCGCGCCGGCCAGGGGACGGGTGAGGTCGCGGTAGGTGATCACGAGCTGGCCGTCCTTCACCAGGGCGTCGGCGATGTCGCCGAGCAAGGCGGTCACGTCGTCCTTGCTGGGCAGGTGGGTCAGCGTGTCGCCCATGCAGACGATGACGTCCGCCGTACCGGGCCGAGCGATGTGCGGCAACACCGTGCGGATGTCGGCCTGGACGGTCCGGATGGCGGGGTCGCCGCCGGCGGTGGCGGTCAGTTCGTCGAGCAGCGCCTTGCTCGTGTCGACCGCCAGCACGGTGGAGAAGCCGAGCCGGGCCAGGGCCAAGCTCTGGTTGCCCGGCCCGCAGCCGAGGTCCACAGCGGTAGCGGCGGTCGCCGTCGAAACGACGCCGACGCTGCGCAGCAGATCCGCCTGCTCCGCGGCGAGGGCGGCCAGATCGCCGCCGAGCATCCAGGTGTAATGCCGGGCGAGCAGCCGGTCGTAGTGGTCAGCGGCTTCAGTCATGGATCTTCCTCACTGTCGGGGTCACGGCCGGACGTTCACAGGCGTGCAGCGCCGCCGGCCCACACCCTGGCCGAGCGCCGCACCCAGCCGGACGTTCACAGTCGTGCGGCGGCCGTCGGCCCAGACCCTGGCCGAGCGCCGCACCCAGCGGCACTCCGAGCAGGTTGGCCACGGTCAACCCGGAGGGCGCGGCGGCGATCGCGGAGCCGGCCCGCCCAGGACCGGCCGCGGTGGTGACCACGATCAGCGCCGGCGCGGCGATCAACGTGCCGAGCGCATCAGCGGTCACCACCTGTCCGGCAACGGGGACCGGCACCCCCAGATCAGAGCCGATCTGCGACAGCAGGCCGGCGGTCAGGAACTCAGCGGTGCCGACGACGAAGACGCTCACGCACAGAGCGGCAAGCACCGGAAACGTTCCTCTCATACGGAGGAGGTTAAACTCTGACATCCATGTCAGAGTCAAGTGGAGGCGGCGTGCGTATCGGGGAACTGTCGTGTCGTACCGGGGTTCATGAGCGGCTGCTGCGTTACTACGAGAAGCAGGGCCTCCTGTGGCCGGAGCGTGCGGCCAGCGGTTACCGCTCCTATCAGGAATCGGATGTCGACACCGTCCTGCGCATTCGCCGTCTGCTGTCGGCAGGGCTCAACACCGAGACCATCGGGCAGGTGCTGCCCTGCATACGGGTCAAGGCCGGGAACCTGGTGCCCGTCTGCCCGGAGATCATCGCCGATCTGCAACACCAGCGTGAACGCATCACCCGCGCCATCGAGGAGTTGCAGGCCTCGCGTGACCTCCTCGACGCCGTCATCGCCGCCGCGCCCCTCACCGTCTCCTCGTCGGCCGCCCCCGCCTCCCGTTGATCCACCAGGCCGCTTCGAGGCCCGCCGGCCGGCGAGCGTCCGGTACAAGACCTCGGCGAACCGAATCCCCGGCCCCCGTAAGACGATCACTCCGTGTCGTGGTGACCGCGGGCGGTTCGTGTTGCAGTTCGACTGACCGATCATCGCGGCCATGTCCGAAAAGGCCGAAGACGAAGCGTGCGGCGCCGCCACCTACGCCGGCTGACCCCCGCTGCGGTCAAGTGCTTCAGAGCCTGATCACGACCTTGCCCAGGGCCTTGCCCGACGCGTAGTAGCGGTAGGCGTCGGAGGCTTCGTCGAAGGCGAACACCCGATCGATGACGGGACGAAGCCGGTGATCCTCTATGGCGCGGTTCATCGCGAGGAACTGGGCGCGGCTGCCGACGGCGACGGCGCGCACCGTGGCGCCGGAGGCGAACAGCACCCGGGGGTCGATCGGCGGCGCGGTGTCGGAGACGAAGCCCACGCAGGCGATGTGGCCCGCTATCGCCACTGCCTTGAGTGACTGATCCAGCAGGCCCGTGACGTCGACGATGCGGTCGGCCCCTTGGCCCGCGGTCAGCTCCCGGACCATGGCCGGCCAGTCGGGGGTGGCCCGGTAGTCGATGGTCGCGTCGGCGCCGAGTCCGGCCAGCCGGTCGGCCTTGGCCGGACTGCTGGTCGTGGCGATCACCCGGGCGCCGAGCGCCTTGGCGAACTGGAGCGCGAACAGCGATACCCCGCCAGATCCCTGCACGAGCAGTGTCTGACCCGGCCGGAGGCCGTCGCCGTCACCGGTCAGGGCGTTCCACGCGGTGACCGCGGCGCAGGGCAGTGTCGCGGCCTCCTCGTAGGAGAGGTGATCGGGAATCGGCACGAGGGCGTCCTCGTCGATCACGGCGAGCTCGGTCAGCATGCCGTCCAGGGAGCCGCCCCGCTGCGGCAGGTGCTGGGCGCCGAACGGGCCGTCCTGCCAGCTCGGGAAGAGCGTGGCCGTCACCCGGTCGCCGACTCGAGCGGTACGGACACCGGAGCCGATCGCGACGATCTCACCGGCTCCGTCCGAGACCGGCACCACGTCCGGCTTCACCGGCAGCACGTAGTCGCCGCGCAGCACCATCAGCTCGCGGTAGCTGAGCGAGACGGCACGCACCGCGACGAGGACCTGCCCGGCACCGGGGACGGGATCGTCGTGCCGCCGGATCGCCAGGCCGTCGATTCCGGCGCCGCTGTCGAGGTGATAACTACGCATTCTCGGGCTTCTCCTCGGTGGCCAGGGGAACCTCGCCCGCGGTCTTGCTGTAACCGAGGGCCTCCACGATCACGCCGTCGCGCACCCGCATGAGGTTGACCCCGCTCACCCAGTCGGTGGGACCGTCGCCGAAGCGGTAGTGCCAGCGGATCGTCGCCCGATCGGCGGCGATCACGACCTCCTGAGGCTCGAACTGGGTGGTGCGGTCCTCGACGAGCGTCCGCCACCAGGCCAGGCAGGCCTCGCCGCCCTCGACGCGCTCTCCGGTGGGGGTCGGCTGGACCGCCTCCATCACACAGTCCTCGCCGATCAGGTCGGTGAGCAGGTCGGGGTCGTGATCGGTGAAGGCGCGGTTGAAACGGTCGATGACCTCGGTGGTGGTACGAAACGACATGCTGACACCTCATAGATAGAACAGTCGGTCTACTGATCGATTTATATAGACTGGTTGATCTACTGTCAACCGCTGGAAAGCGCGCGTAGGGAGGCGGGCCGGGGCCGGCCGTCAGGGCCGCACGTCCGGCCCGTGGCCGCCGGGCGCTGGTCAGGCGTTGTCGTGGTGCTGATCCGGGGGTGGTGCCGTCGTCCTACCGGTAGGAGCCGTCGACGAGATCGGCGATCGCGCCGTCGCGCCGGGGACGCCAGCCGAGCTTGTCGCGTGCGGCGTCGCCGCTGACGCTCTGGTCCAGGGCGAGGGCGTCGGCGAACAGGGCGCCGAGCGCCTCACGCGCCTGGTCAAGCGGCCATCCCTGCGGTTGCGCGTGGACACCGGCGGCGCGTCCGGCCGCGGAGGCGAGGTCGTGGACGGCGACCGCGGTCTCGCTCACACCGTGCCAGAGCGACCCGGCGGGCGCCCGCTCCACTGCGGCGACGAACAGGTCGGCGAGGTCGTCGACGTGCACCATGGGCCAGCGCACCGCCTCTTCCCCCACGAACCTCGGCGCCGCGTGTTCGCGGGCCAGGTTCACCAGGAGAGCGGGAATGCCGCCACCTCGGCCGTGCACGATGCCCGGGCGGATCACCAGGGCGCGCACACCGCTCGCGGCGGTGTCGAGCACCTGACGCTCGATCGTCGGCCGGTATCCCACGATCGGGATGGGGTTGGCAGGGGTGTTCTCGTCAACGGGGTCGGGCCCGGTGGCTCCCAGCACCCAGACACCGCTGGTGTAGACGAAAGCTCGCCCGGTGCCGCGCAGCGGATCAGTCAGCGCGGCGATCGCGGCGGCGTCGGTCTCGGCGTCTCCAGTGGGCGTCGCCATGTTGATCACGGCGTCTATGTCGGGGGTCACCGCCCGGGTGAGCGAACGCGGATCGGTCAGGTCGCCGACACGCTGCTCGCGCCCGTTCTCCGGGCGGTCGTCGGTGGCGCGGGTCAGTTCGACGATGTGGTGTCCGGCCTCGTCCAGGTGGTCCGCGACCGCCGAGCCGAGGTAACCGCCGGCACCGATAAGCAGGATCTTCATCAAAGTCTCCTCTCGAAAATTTCGATGTCGAAAACTTAGACCACGATGTTCGCCAGAGTCAAACCCTTCGACGTCTAAGTGTTAGTCTCTGTGCACAGCCCACGCTCAGGACAGGACACACGATGACGACCGACGAACCCCACGACGGAGTGGACGTGATCATCAGCCAGTGGCAGAGGGCGCGCCCCGATCTGGACTGCTCACCGATGGAGATCATCGGTCGCCTGTCCCGGGTCTCCCGCCTCCTCGAACGCGCCATCAGGGACCACTTCTCCCTGCACGGCATCGAGCCCTGGGAGTTCGATGTGCTGGCTACCCTGCTGCGCTCCGGGCCGCCCCACGTCCTCAGCGCCGGCGAACTGAGCACGGCGGCGATGGTCAGCTCGGCCGCCCTGACCAACCGCATCGACCAGCTCGAGAAAAAGGGCCTGGTGGACCGCGCCGTCGATCCGGCCCACCGGCGCCGCGTCCTGATCTCCCTCACCGATCAGGGGCTGAGCCTGGTCAACAGGCTCGTCGAGCATCACGTCGCCAACGAGCGGCGGCTCCTGGAGGGCCTGAGCTCCGCCGACCGCGACCAGATCCCGGTGCTCCTGCGCCGCCTGCTCGTCTCCCTCGGCGACACGGGGTCGGACATGGAGGCCGAAGCGCAGCGGAACCAGAACGTACGCTGACGTCGAGCTGGGTACGGCCGAGTCGACGGCGGGCCGAGGCCTCGGTGAGCAGGAGAACACCGGAGTCAGTGGCTTCAGGCGTCCCGCAGGATGGACAGCGCGCGGGACGGGCACAGGGTGACGGCGTGGCGCACCTGTGCGGCGCTCTGGTCGTCGGGGTGGTCGGTCAGCAGGGCCACGATGCCGTCGTCGTCCTGGTCGAAGACGGCCGGTTCGGTCAGGACGCACTGGCCGGAGCCGACGCAGAGCCCGGTTTCCGCTTTGATCCGCATCATGTCCCGCTCACCAGGTGACCGGGAGTTCGTGAACGCCGTAGATGACGGAGTCCCCCTTGAACGGCACGTCCTCCATCGGTACGGCGAGCCGCAGGGAAGGGATACGGCGGAACAGCGTGTCGAAGACGATCTGCAGCTCCATCCGGGCCAGGTTCTGGCCGAGGCACTGGTGCGGGCCGAAGCCGAAGGCGAGGTGGTGACGGGCCCCGCGCTCGACATCCAGCACGGCCGGGTCCTTGAACACCGCCGGGTCCCAGTTGGCCGACAGCATCGAGACGATGACGCCCTCACCGGCCTTGATGCTCACCCCGCCGATCTCCACGTCTTCGGTGGCCAGCCGGGAGGTGACCCCGTCGGCGATGGTGAAGTAGCGCAGCAGTTCCTCCACGGCCATGGGCGTTCTGCCCGGGTCGGCCTTGACCACGGTCAGTTGCTCCGGGTGGGAGAGCAGCCCGACCACGCCGAGCGAGATCATGTTCGCGGTGGTCTCGTGTCCGGCGGTCAGCAGCAGGAAGGCGAGGCTCACCAGGCCCGCATGGTCGAGGGTGCCCTCCTGGCGTTGCCGGGCGATCTGTCGGCTGAACAGGTCGTCGCCGGGTTCGGACTCCTTGCGGGTGATCAGGTCGTCGATGTAGGCGCGCAGTTCGGCGAAGGCTCGCCGGCGGTCTTCCATCGAGGTCCGGCTCACCATCATGGTGGTGCGGCTCTGGAAGAAGTCGTGGTCGGTGTAGGGGACGCCGAGCAGTTCGCAGATCACCAGTGAGGGCACCGGCAGGGACAGCGCCTGCACCAGGTCGACCGGGCGCTGGTCGGTGGCGAGCATGTCGTCGATGAAGTGGTCGACGATGTCCTGGATCCTCGGGCGCAGCGCGGCCAGCCGCTTCACGGTGAACTCGCCGATCACCGGACGGCGGGCCGCGGAGTGTTCCGCGCCGTCCATGCCGAGCATCAACGGCGGCTGGCTGCGGAGCTGCTGCAGGGTCGCCGCGTCGAGGGTGAAGAGCGGGAAGCCGTCCTTGCGCTTGTCGGAGGAGAAGCGGCCGTCGGCGAGGACGGCACGGGCCTCCTCGTGCCCGGACACCCACCACGCCTGGCCGCCGCTGGTCAGGCGGACCTTGTTGATCGGCGCCCGCTCGCGCAGCCGCTCGTAGGCGGCGGGCGGGGCGAACGGGCAGCCCCGCTCGACCGGCAGTTCCAGGCCGGCCAGTTCGTCGGCGACGTTCTTCGTCATGAATAACCTCCTGGTGAGAGATCTGGCTGAATTCGTTCTGGGCTGTTCGGATGGTGAGGCCAGAAGCGGTGCCTGGTCAGGTGGCTGTCGCGCCGCCGCTTCGTGGGCGCGATGCGGTCAGCCTCTCGGGGTTGCGAACGTCGTAGGGGCCGGTGCTGCCGGCGTCCTCACAAGTCCCGCGGCGACGGTGGCGGCACGGCGCGCGCGCAGGCCGCTGGCCACGCACAGCACGACACCGAGCGTGAGCCAGGCGAGCAGGACGATGACGGAGTGGGTGGCCCCTCGGCCGTCGAAGAACGCGGTGGAGCGCAGCAACTGGCCACCCGCCCCTGGCGGCAACAGCTGGCCGAGGATGCCGGACCAGCCGGGCAGCATTTCGGGTGCGGTCGCCGTACCTGACAGGGGATTGCCGATGAGCATCATGGCGACGGCGCCGAGACCGAAGCCCGCCGACCCGAGCAGTGACTCCAGCCCGAGGATGCTCAGGGAGGTGGCCGCGATGGTCAGGGCGACGGCGCCGCTGTTGGCCCAGTACGCGCCGTTGAGCGAGCCGAGCCAGAACTGCAGGATCGCAGCCACGGCCAGGCCGCCGGTGATGGCGAAGGCGAGCGCTCCCGTGACCCGGCGGGTGGTGCCGCGGACGAGTCTGGTCAGCAACAGCGCGGCGAGCAGACCGGCCATGACCAGGGGAAGGGCTCCGGCGGCCAGGCCGGCGCCGCGCGGGTCGTCGGCCGGCAAGGTGACGAGATCGCGGACGGCGACCGCCGGGCTGGCGCCCTGTGCCTGCGCCTGGCCGAGCGCGGTCGCGACGCTGTTCAGGGTCTGAGCGACCGCTGTGCTGGCGGCGGAGGCCATGATGACCTGCGGGGTGCCGGAGCTGACGTCGATCGCCCCGTACACCTCCCGGTCGCGGATCAACCGTTCGGCGGTCGCCGTGTCGGCGGCCTCGGTGATCTCGAAGCCGCCCGGCAGGCGTTGGTCGAGAGCGGTGCTGACCTGTTCGACCGCGGCGGCCGGCCCGGCGACGGCGATCGGCACATCGTGCACCGACGAGCGCACCGACGGCCAGGCGAAGGCGGTGAGCAGCACGGAGATGCTCGCTGTGAGCAGGACGACTGCCCTGGCCACCGTCGGCCAGGGTGACGGTGGTGTGTCGGCTGTCAGCGGGGCCTGAACGGCCATGTCTACTCCTCGAATACGACGTTTGCGTGATTGACGTGGTCGGGCCGATGAGCCGATGCCTTCGCTCGGGATGCTCCGCGCTGTCGAGATGTCGGGATCATGCCTGGCGGCTGAAGGATCACTTCAGCGTGAGGGGGGTCTCCGACGCGATGCGGGTCAGCTTCCACGGGTTGCGGACGTAGTAGAGGCCGCTGATGCGGGCGTCCTCGACCCTGACTGCTATGACGCCGTCGATCTCGCCGTCCACGCGCAGGAGGAGTGCCGGGTTGCCGTTGACCACGGTGGGCTCGCTGGTGAGCGCGATTCGGGCCTTGCCGAGGCCGTCGACGATCATGCGGGCCACCTTGTCGGCGCCGGTGATCGGCCGCGGCGCGGCCCGCTTGACGCCGCCGCCGTCGCTCACCAGGACGACCTCAGGGGCGAGCACATCGAGCAGACCCTGCAGGTCCCTGGTCTCGAGCGCGCGCTGGAAGGACTCCACAGCCGCCCGAGCCTGGATGGGGGAGACGACCTCACGAGGCCGCCGAGCATCGACGTGCCGGCGGGCCCGGTGCGCGATCTGGCGGACGGTCGCAGGGGTCTTGCCGACGGCGGCGGCGATCTCGTCGTAGCCGACGTCGAAGACCTCGCGCAGCACGAAGACGGCACGCTCGGTCGGCGACAGCGTCTCCAGGACGAGCATGAGCGCCATCGACACACTTTCGGCGAGCTCGACGTCCTCGGCCACGTCCGGCGTGGTGAGCAGCGGCTCGGGCAGCCAGGGGCCGACATACGCCTCCTTGCGGCGCTTCATGGTGCGCAGCCGGTCCAGCGCGCGCCGGGTGGTGACCCGGACCAGGTAGGCACGCTGGTCGTGCACCTGCCCCGCGTCGACCTTGACCCACCGCAACCAGGTTTCCTGCAGGACGTCCTCGGCGTCGGCAGCCGATCCGAGCATCTCGTAGGCGACGGTGAACAGCAGGCTGCGGTGAGCGACGAACGTCTCGGTGGCGGAGTCCATCCGGCCGTCACCGAAGGGCGGCTCGCCCGGGCCGGCCGTTGCCTCGCTGTGCTCGTTCATCGCCCGCTCCTGGGTGTTCTCTTCGCACCTTGCTCTCCACATAAGGCGCCGGCCCGCATCGCCCTGTGACACCCGCGAAGGGTGGCGTATGTCACATGTCCAGGCCGTCACAAAGTCCGGGGGCCCAACGCCTCATGGTCGTCAGGACGCCGCGCGTGGAACTCACCGCTGACCTCGAATCCACCGGACGGCTGGTCGAGTGACGCGATCGTCACCGACCTGCCCCCGGCTCGAAGAAACAAAGAAACCGAAGGAGATCCCCACCATGATCCTGGTGACAGGTGCCACCGGAAACGTCGGTTCCAACGTCGTCCGCCAACTCCTGGAGGCAGGTGAGAAGGTCCGCGTCATGACCCGCAACCCCAGCGGCCATGCGTTCCCGGACCAGGTCGAGGTCGTGACCGGCGACCTGACCCAGCCGGAAACCCTGCCTGAGGCACTGTCCGGCATCGAGCGGGCCTTCCTGTTCCCCGTTCTCCAGGGGGTCGACGGATTCCTCGACGTGGCGAGGCGAGCCGGCCTGCGGCATGTCGTGATGCTGTCCTCGGTGTCCGTCACCTGGTCCGAGCCCAGCTGGGTCGGCGACCTGCACCTGCGGCTCGAACGATCCGTCGAAGCGTCCGGGTTGGCGTGGACCTTCGTGCGGCCCGACGCGCTCACGACCAACGACCTGGTCTGGGCGCCCCAGATCATCGACGGCGGTGACGTACGCGGGCGGTATGGCAACGCCGCGACGGCCCCTGTCGACCCGCGCGACATCGCCGCGGTCGCCGTCCGCAGCCTCCTCGATGGGCGTGCAGGCGAGGGGTACTCGGTGACCGGGCCGCAGTCGCTGACCCCGATCGACCGCCTGCGCGTCATCGCGGAGACCATCGGGCGGCCGTTGCGGTGGGAGGAGCAGTCCGAGGCCTGGTTCAGGGACGAGATGGCCCGCCTCGGCATGCCCGCCCCGGGGATCGACGATTACGTCGACGCGCTCACCGCAAGAGTCGGCAAGACCGCGGAGGTCCTGCCGACGGTCGAAAAGGTCACCGGCCGACCGCCCTTCACCTACGCGCAGTGGGTCGCCGACCACGCCGCCGCCTTCGGCGCGGCGTCGGCCTGACGGAAGGCCCTTTCGAGGGCGCTGCCACCGTCACCGGACGGTACCGGGGCAAGCCGATCACCGGGCAGGCCTTCGTCGAGCAGAACGGCAACCGGCGATAGCTCCGCGGAATAGATGCCCCGGGCCCTGAATGGCCGGTTCCGCTCAATCGCCACAGCACACCTGAAACCCTCCCAGGCGTTCCACGTCGGCGCCTCGACAGGCCCAGGCCGATCCACCCTGCTCCGGCTGGCCCGGGACGATTCGAAAGGATCCTCCATGTCCGTCCGTCTCCTGCTCGCCGCACCCGAGGCCGTGCAGTTCTCCGTCACCGCCGCTGGTTACGACATCGGCTCCGGGCGCACCCTGCCCACCGTGGCCGTCGTGCTGGGACTGATCAGCGTGATCATCGGCGGGCTGGCCCGAGCCCGCTCCGCGGGTCGCATCGGCGTCGGCGACCGGCGCGCCGGCGCCGTCACGGCCCTGGCGCTCGGGCTGACCAGCCTGATCACCGGTGGGCTGCACGCGGCCAACTCCGCCGGCGGTTTCGGTACCGGCAACGGGCTGGCCGGCGCCATCTTCGCCCTGCTGCTCGGGCTGATCGGCATGGTCCTGGGCGGGCTGGCCCTGTCCCGAGCCCGCCGCATCGCCTGACCCGGCCAAGGCTCGGCTTCAGGCCTCTACGGCGCCCTGGCTCGGACCCGGTCGGGCCGCACGGCGGGCGACCTTCCCTGCCTCACAGGCTCGGGAGCGGACCGATCCACCCTCAACCACTGGGAGGTGATCATCTGGACGTCCTCGACACCTGCACCTCCATGGCCTGGCACCTGGGTGTTCGCCGACAAGGTGACGCTCGACCTGACCAGCCTGGACAGCCGCGAACCCTGGCGTGCGGATTCGAATCGAATGAATGCCATGAAGTAACCGCTGTCAGCGCACCGGGGGTTGCTCTTCTCTGAATGAAGCGATCTCCACGGTACGGATCACCACTACGACCACATCTCGTTTATCGGCCGGTTGGGCTGCATGCGATCTGCAAGCGTCGCGCCGTAGGGTCTGCCGTGCGGCCCCGGGCCGGGGCCGGCTCCACGGCGATCACAGTGAGCGAGGCCGGCATGAGCAAGGACCCAGCGGTCACCAACCCAGAGCTCTACAAGGTGATCTTCGAGAACGATCGCGTCCGCGTACTGGAGTACAGGGATCGGCCCGGTGACAGGACGGTCGCGCACCAGCATCCCGACAGCGTCATGTACACCTTGAGCTCCTTCCGCAGGAAGCTGTCGGCAGGAGGGCGGGAGGTCGCCGTCGAGCTCCCCGCGGGGCAGGTGCGCTGGCTCGACGCCCAGGAGCATTCCGGCGAGAACATCGGCGACACGGAGACCCACAGCATCTTCATCGAGCTCAAGGAGCCCGGCCCCGCGAAGGAAGGCGGAGCCGGCGACCTGCTGGGTCCCAGCGCAGGCAGTAGCCGGTAACTGTCGGCGCCAGTCGTTACGGTCGGGGCATGAGAACGGTCGCCGTAGAGAATTACTGGCCGGAGTACGGAACGATCGTCATCAGGGACGCGCCAGGGGTCGATCCAGCCTCCAGGCCGCTGCGCGGTGTGCCCTTGCTCGGCGAGCACGACATGGACGCGCAACCGGGCGGCACGATCGCCAGGGCCGGCGACGCCTGGTTACAGGCGGTGGCGCGCGACGGGCGCCACCGCGTGCGCCTGGAAGCGCACGACGCTCCCCTGCCCCTTGACGACGGCTGGGACGACGTGGTCGAGACTCCGTACCACGCCAACACCGGCTCCGTCATGCTGACCACCGTGCTCCACAGCGAGGTCTACAGCGACAGGCCCCTCCGGCTCGGGCCTCCAGGGCTGTACCGGGTTCGGGTCTCCTGCAGGAGGACACCACCGGAGATCCCCGGCCTTGAGGCCTCGAAGGGCGACCTGTGGCGCATGCAGTTCTGGGCGACCTCTGGCTCCCATGAGCCTCCGCTGTGGCTCAGCCGGAGCCACCCCGCCGTGCCGCCCCCGCTCACCCGATGGGAGACCAGCCTCGGGCTCCCGTCTCAGGAGGTGCTTCACGCCGTCCGGGTGGCGGCCGCCGCAGGCGATGCCACCGAGGAACAGATCGCCGCCGCCTACCACCCGTGGTCCAGCTCTTCGGGCGACTGGGGTGCCCCGCTCTCCGACACCCTCTCGGAGTTCGCTGTCCAGCTCGGGGTACCCGCACCGACCACGCGGCTGGAGTTGCTCCCGTTCCTGGTGGCGGCCGGCCTGGTGGTCGCGTGGACCTCGGGTGGAGCGACGCGCTATCAGCTCTCCACGAAGCCGCCGCGCGCTGATGAGGTGGTACGGCTGTCCGCCGAGCAGGCGGCGGCGCTCCGGCGTCAGGACGCGTTTCACCGATACACCCGCCTCGCCGCGGATCTGGCCGCCGTGGCGGTATGGAGTCCCGGCCAAACGGTGTCGGAGACGATGGAGGAGCTCGCTGAACGGCTGCTGGCCCCGGCAGCAGAGATCGGCCAGGCGCTTGGCTACGGCGTCGAGCGTGGCCTGCTGAGCGTTCGTGGCAAGGACGCGTTCACGGCCGTCCCGCGTCCGCCATTGCAAACCGAGCCTGGCTCGAACGTCCGTGAAGCCATGCGGCTCAGGGGCGAAGAGGCTCGCTGATGCCCGACTTGAGACGGGTGCAGGTCTCCCGGAGGGGCCCGCTGAGCTTGGCGAATCAGTCCCGGCGGGAGAGCCGCAGCCTACAGCCGTCGACCGGCCCAACCCGGTCAACGCCAGGGGAGCCGTGGCCCTCACGCGGTCGCCGACCGTGGTCCTCAGTGTTGAAGGCGTTGATACATCGGGATCATGGTTTCGAGTCGAGCCGCGAGCTGGGGACGGCCGAGGTCCTGGTAGGCGCGCGCCCAGAGGGGGTGTAGATGGGCGAACCGGTCGCGCTCGTCGTGAAAGGCGTCGATGAGCTCCAGCAGGGCGGTCGCAGGGAATCCCGCGTCCAGCAGACGGTCGGCATCGGCGAGGATCTCATCCAGCCACCCGCCGGCGTACACATAGCTGCGGTCGGTGAACGCGTCGGCGGGGGCCAGCACGCCGATCCCGGCCCCGTTCACGTCGGGCTCGTGTCTCCACCCGGACGGGACAGCGAGCTCAAGGGGAACCACCACGTCGAAACCGTCGGGGGTGATGCCGTGCTCGGGGGCGGGGTGGAGGTCGAGTTCGGCGGCGAGGCGGGCGATGAGGGCGCAGTCGTCGTCCCGGAGGTTCTCTCGGCGGAGGCCGAACGAGAGCATCCACTCCAGCCCGGCCCGGGTGTCCCTGCCGATGATGCGCGCACCGGGTTCCTGGCCGAAGAGGGCGACGGGGTGGTCGGTTCCGCGCAACTCCGGGGCGGGCACCACCCAGCCAACGTAGGTGCCGGTGCCCAGATGGCCGAACTGCACCAACTCGGGTGTGGCGAACAACGGCACGGGCGGCACGTGGTTCTGTCGCATGTCCGGATAGGTGGATTCCCAGCCGTCGGGTGCGTCGGGAGCGGCTTCCAGATCGAACATGAAGTCGTAGTGGGTTATCAGGAGGTCCTGGTCGTACATGTCCTCGTCGGTGAAGGCATGTTCCCAGGCGATGCCGACCAGCTTGGCGAGCGGAGGCGGCGTGGGGAACGAGAACAGGTCGTCGACCCAGGGCGGGGGCACCGGCATGACGATCAAGCTTCCACCGCTCCGGTCACCGCCGCAAGCAGTTCGGTTGGTGCAGTACGTATCCGCTGGAAGACGATGTCGCTGAGAAGCAACAGCGCTCGGAGGCTAGTGGTGAGAGCATCGGTGTGCTTGGCGGGATGAGGTGGCGCTGGTGCGGCCCAAGGTCGAGTTGTCCGCGGCGATCCGCCGCGATTCTGGAGCGGGGCTGACCATCCGGGCCGTCCAGAGCAAGCTGTTCAACGAAGGTCGGGGATGCGTTCGCCACCCTTCGCAGGGCGCCAGGTCGGCGATGAAGCCGGCCACGCGACGTCGTCGATCGCGAGCCACGGCGCCACGGCCAGGGCCGTGGGCGTGAGCCCGGCGAACATCGTGACCTCGCGGTGGAGGTGGGACTGGTCGACGTAGCCGCTCTCGGTGGCGACGCGGGCGGCGGCGTGGCCCGCCGCGAGAAGGTGGGCGGCGTGGTCGAAGCGCACCAGTCGGGCGGCGCGTTTGGGCGTGATGCCGAGCTGGGACCGGAAGCGGGACCACAAACGCTTGCGGCTCCAGCCGACCTCGTCCGCCAAGCCGTCGACCCGCACCCGCCCCCGGCTGGTGAGCGTCCGCCGCCAGGTGCGGGCGACCTGCGGATCGACCGGTGAGTGGGCGCCCAGCCGCCGGCCGAGGATGTCCACGGCGATCGTGAACCGTTCGTCCCACGACGCGGCGGCGCGCAGCCTGTCCTCAGCTCGCCCGGCGTCGCGGCCCCAGACATCCTCAAGGGCTACCACCGTCCCGCTGAGCTCGGCCGACGCGCCGAACAACGCAGCCGCCGCGACCGGCTCCAGCCGGATCTGCAGGCACTCGCCGACTCCCCGGCCAGTTGCCCGGAGATCGCCGGGGAGGAGCCCGACGACGACACTGCCGCGCTCGTGCCGGCCATGGGTTTCGTAGACGACGCCTTCTCCCTCGCTCAGGTCGACGAGCAGGGTGACGGACGGGTGCGCGACCATGGCGATGTCCACAGCGGCCGGGGCGCGATGGCGGAACCCGGCCATGCTGACCCCCGGCAGCCGAACCGACGGGCGTGGGACTGCGACGTCCACCCACGCCTCGTCAGGTGGCGTCCTGGTCGACAACACGTGACCAGTCTAGGCCTCAGGGATCATGGTCGGGCTGTCAGCGGCCGTTGCCGTGAAGCCCAGCAGCAGTTCGCTGGTCGTCTCGGGCGCTTCCACCATGGGGAGATGCCCGACGCCGGGCAGCAGCTCGACCCGCGCGTTCGGCACCGAGTCGTACTGGTGCGCCGACGACGGCTCCCAACGGGGGTCGGCAGCGCCGAAGATCACCAGCACGGGGACCTCGAGGGCGGCGAGACGCTCGGGCACGCTCCGCTCGGCGATGTACGCGGTGTTCCGGCGCAGCACCGTCCTCATCACACGGTAGGTGATGCCCCGTACGTCGGCGACCACGTCGTCCGGGAGGTCCACCGGGCGAGCGGCCGTCGCGCTGATCCCCCTGCGGATCATCGCATCCGAACGCCTCGACCACAGCAGCGGGCCCAAAGGCGGGGCCAACAGGACCCGAAGGATGAACGGCTGCCGAAGGAGCGCATCCGGACGTGGGCCGCTACTGATCAGTGCAAGCGAACCCACGAGGTCGGGACGTTGTTCGGCAAGCGCGGTGGCGACGTAGCCGCCGCTGGAGTGCCCGGCCGCGGCGACGTGACGAAGGCCGAGGTCATCCAGCAGCGCCGCCACCCGGCCCGCCTGCGCAGGCACGTCGTACGACGGCGCGGGCGGGGACTGGCCGCAGCCCGGGAGGTCGACCCGGATGACGTGATGGTGACCGGCCAGTGCCGGGACCACCGGGCTCCAGAAGCCGCCCGAAGCCCCCGATCCGTGGATGAGCAACAACGGCGGCGCCTGCCGCGGGCCGTCATGGATCACGTGCATCCCATGCGAGTGCTCAATGTCGTAGTTACTCATGCGGAGACCATGCACGGGCGGCCGACTGTCAGTCTTGGACAAATGTTCCCGCGGAGTCGCACATACCGCTCGCCGCGCCGGTGATGACGGCGACCTTGTTCTCCAGGCCGGGCATGTTCCCTCCCCATCGCGCAGGGTCAGGGTCACAGGTGAGGGAGCCGGTGGCCGCGCGACATCGGCCTGCGGGCCGATGTTCTCCGGCTCCCGCTCGGTTACTGTGAGAATGGCGGAGGACGGATGCGGCAGAAATCGACGCGAGCACGGCCCGACACGGCACGCGCCGCCCCTCTCCTCGTCTGCGGCGTGATCGCCGGCCCGCTGTTCGTCGTCGTCTTCCTCATCACGGGCGCCACCCGCGCCGGCTACGACCCGTTGCGTCACCCGGTCAGCTCGCTCGCCCTGGGCGACCTCGGCTGGACGCAGGTGGCCACCTTCGTCGTCGCGGGCGCCTTGACGGTGGCCTTCGCCGTCGGACTCAGGCGCGCGCTCCGGCCCTTCGGCGGCTCGACCTGGGGGCCCGTGCTCGTCGGGGTCTGGGGGGCGGGGCTGATCGGCGCGGGCGTCTTCGTCACCGACCCCATCAGCGGGTATCCGCAGGGCACCCCCGGCAGGCTCACGCAGTACGGCAGCGCGCACGCCGCCCTGCACGACGTCGTCTCGTTGCTCGCCTTCGTGGCCCTGGTGGCGGCCTGCTTCGTCTTCGCCAGGAGGTTCGCCGGATGGGGGAGTCCGCTCTGGGCCGCCTACTCCGCGGTCACCGGCATCGTCTTCACAGGGGCGTTCGTGCTCGCCGGCATGGGTTTCGAGCAGACCGAGGGGCTGGTGGACGTGGCCGGGCTGTTCCAGCGCATCTCGATCACCGCGGGGTGGTGCTGGCTGAGCCTGCTCGCCCTCCGTCTGCTGCGCGGGCAGGAGATCGGGGACCGGGCAGGCGGTGACGGCGCGGGGTTCCCGGAACGCTACCCGCCGCCCAGAGGAAAGCCGCCCAAAGGAAAGACGGCGGAATCTTCCGGCCATGGAGCGCCATAGATCGACGGGAGGGCCGGGCACCCCGCGGGCGGCGGGGTAGGCGAGCAGGCATGGAACGTCGCGTGTCCGGCCGTCTGGTCCTCCTCGCCTACCGGCCTGCCGCGATCGGCCCGGGAGCGGCGCGATGTTCCGGCGGCTGAGCGCCTGCGGCCGATGGGCGTGGCGGCACGCGCTCTTCGCGGGGGTGCTGGCGGCCGCGGCCACGCTGCGGATCGTCGCCGCCGCGGGGTATCCCTCGATGCTGTGGACCGGCGACTCGGCCGTGTACGTGCGCGCGGCGCTGACGCTGACGCCCGCGGCGCACCACCCCGGCGGGTATCCGATCCTGCTGTGGCTGCTGCGGCCGCTGCACGGGTTCACCGCGGTGGTGGCCGCCCAGGCCGTCATGGGCCTGCTCACCGGGGTGATGGTGTACGCGCTGGTATGGCGGGCGGCGCGCGCCCGATGGCCGCACCGGCCCTGGCTGCCCCAGGCGCTGGGCTGCGCCGCCTCGATCCCGGTGCTGCTCGAGGGCGACCGCCTGCAGTTGGAGCACCTGCTGGTCTCCGATGAACTGTTCGCCTTCCTGGTGATGTCGGCGGTGACCGTCCTGCTGTGGCGAAGCCCCGTGCCCCGGTGGTCGGCGGGGGTGGCAGGACTGCTGGCCGGATGCGCGGCGGTGACCAGGATCGTCGGCCTCCCACTGATCCTTGTCATCGCGGCGGGCCTCGTCATGACGGGTCTGAACGGCGCAGGCGCCGGCGGCGGCGCTTGGCGACGACGGGCGTCGGGCCTGACCGTCATCGTGGCGGTGGGGGCGTTCCTGGTACCGGTCACCGCGTACATGGCGTGGTTCCACAGTCACTACGGCGAGTGGGGCTTCAACCGGCACAGCGCGGTCTGGCTGTACGGGCGGACTGCCGCCTTCGCCGACTGCGCACGCATCAGACCCGCCCCCGACCTGGCCGTCCTGTGCCCCAAGAGGCCTCCGAGCGATCCCAGGATCGCCTCGCCGGTCTACGCGGCCATGTTCTCCAAGGAGTCACCGTTCCGCCGGATCGGCGGGATCTACGGGCCGCGCTCCAACGACCTGGCCCGCCGCTTCCTCTGGGCGGCGATCAAGGCCCAGCCGGGCGACTATCTGCAGGTGGTGGCCCGCGACACGCTGCGCGCCTTCGCGCCGGGCCGGTCTCCGTACCCCACCACCTGGACGGAGGCCAAGTACCACTTCCCGAAGAGCGCCCGCAGGGCGCTCAACAGCGCCGCCGCGGTGCGCCAGACAGAGCTCGCCGCGGCCTACGGCGGCGCCACCGGCGTCACCCGCGTGGTTCAGCCCTACGCCCGGTGGGTCCGCGCCTACCAGGCCCGCCTGTCGCTGCCGGGCCCGGCGCTGGCCGTCCTGATGCTCATCCCCGTGGTCGGCGTCGCAGCGAGGCGGCGGCAGCGCCGGCGACCCGGGACCGAAGCGGGTGCGCGGGGGCGGGACGGCGAGGCGCTGACGGCCTGGCTCATGGCCTGGGCCCTGCTCGTGATCCCCGCCGCCTCCGCCGACTACGACCCCCGCTACGTCCTGCCCGCGATCCCCCTGGCCTGCCTGGCCGCCGCCCTGACCCTCATCCCCCGCACTCCCGCCCCCGAGCGCCCTGGGGCGGAGGCGGATCCGAACTGACCGCAAGACCGTCGCGCTGCCAGGAACGCGCCGGCCGATCACCGAAGGCTTCGTCCGCCTGCCACACCGCGCCGGGTCGCACGGCATGATCCTCTCGGACGCCATGCTGCCCGATCCTCCACCCTGGCCAGGCGGCCGTTCAGCCGGACGCATCCGGCTGGTGACGCCCTTGCATCAGCCAATCGGCGAGGTGATCGCTCAACGCATGCAGCGCGGACATCGCCGCCTTCACCGGCTCCTCCCTGGGAGGATCATCGCCCTCAGCCAGTTGCAGTGCCCGTCTCAGATCGCCGATCTTCTGGAAGGCGGCACTTTCGAGATCAACCGACAGGGCCGAACTCAACTACGCGTCGCGGCGTTGCATCAGCACGGCGCCCGCGAGCACCGCGGCGGCCACCCAGGCGAGGTAGACCGCGAACCCGCTCCACGGGCCCAACGAGCCGTTGCTCTGGCCGGAGACGACCAGCAGGCCGGCGTTCGTGGTGAAGTACGCGGCCACGCTCGCGCCCCACTCTCCCGGAAGCTGGTTGGCCATCGTGGGCAGCACCAGGATCAGCGCGATGGCCGACACGATCGCGCCCGGCGTGTGCCTGATCAGCGTGCCCAGTCCCAGTCCGAACAGCCCGCACGCGGTCAGGTAGAGACCCGACCCGAGCGAGGCACGCGCCACCTCGCCCATCTCTATCGACGGCGGCTGGGAGATCGCCACGCCGACGCCGATCGCGGCGGCCGACGCGACCGTGCAGACGACCAGCGAGACCGCGACGAACAGCACGATCTTGCCGGTCAGCAGGTTTATGCGCCTGGGCACGGCCATGATCGAGGTGCGGATGCCCCCTGTGCGGTACTCGCTGGAGATCACCAGTACACCCAGGGTGGCCATGGACAGCGAGGCGAGCATCGTACCGGTCAGGCCCAGGATGATCGCCTGCCAGCCCGGGACCGGCCCGTCGGCCGCCCCCTTGGCCGAGGCGTTGGTGAGGGCGGAGAAGCCCAGCATCAGCACGGCGGTGACGGCCAGCGTCCATACCGTGGAGCGGACTGAGCGGATCTTGGTCCATTCGGACCTGAAAATGTCGATCATGAGGTGAACTCCAGACTGTTCTTGGTGAGTTCCATGTAGGCCGCCTCCAGCGAGGGCTGCACGAACGTCAGCTCCTCCAGCGGGATGCCGGCGCGGGCGGTGATCGTGCCGATCTCGAGCGTGCTCATCGCGGTCACCCGCAGGTGGTCGCCGTCCGGCTCTCCCGCCTTGATCAGCTCGGCCACCTCGGCCAGCCGGGGCGAGCGGACCCGCACGTACCCCTGCGAGCTGCGCCCGATGAACTCCTCCACGCTCGTGTCGGCGATGAGCCTGCCCCTGCCGATCACGATCAGGTGGTCGGCGGTCTGGGCCATCTCGCTCATGAGGTGGCTGGAGACGAACACCGTCCGCCCCTCGGCCGCGAGCTTGCGCATGAGCCTGCGGATCCACAGGATGCCGTCGGGGTCGAGGCCGTTGACCGGCTCGTCGAAGATCAGGATCTCGGGGTCGCCGAGGAGCGCCGCGGCGATGCCGAGCCGCTGCGACATGCCCAGCGAGAAGCCGCCGACCCGCCGCCTGGCCACCTCCCGCAGGCCCACGATCTCCAGCACCTCGTTCACCCTGCTCGCGGGGATGGCGTTGCTCTGGGCGATGGCCAGCAGGTGGTTGCGCGCGCTGCGCCCCCCGTGCACGGCCTTGGCGTCCAGCAGCGCGCCGACCTTGCGCAGCGGGTGCCGCAGCTCGTGGTACGGGCGCCCGTCCACGAGCGCGGTGCCGCCGGACGGCCGGTCGAGCCCGAGGATCATGCGCATGGTCGTGGACTTGCCGGCCCCGTTGGGGCCGAGGAAGCCGGTCACCCTGCCGGGCTCGACGGCGAAGGACAGGTCCGCCACCGCGGTGGTGCCGGCGTAGCGTTTGTGCAGGTTCACTGCGCGAATCGCGGTCATGATCCCAGCGTGCCGTCGCGGGCGGCCGGTCTCTTCCTGCCTCGGAACCATCCCCGCAGAGTCGATCCAGGACCCTGCTCCTACTCTCCAGGACGGAGCCGGTGCGCGGGTGCGCGCGAGAAGAGCGGTGCCGGCCGGTGAGCCGCGCGCCCGCGGGTGCCGATCCCCGTTCGGCGATATCCGACCAGGTGGACGCCGCCGGGGCGGCATGGTGCCGCCTGCGGGACAGGGGGCACACTGGGAGTGAGGATCCCGTCGCGGAAGGTTCACCTATGGACAGCCAAGCCAACGGGAAGCCGGCCGGAGTCCTGGACAACCCTGTCGTCGGAATGGCCCCGTGGATCATCTTCTCCGTGCTCGTCGGGCCAGGCCGGTTCGAGCTGTCCGTGGTGCTCGCGCTGGCCGTGTCCGTCCTTCTCATCGTGGCCAACCGGATCGTCCGGCGGGGCGGCGCCCCGAAGCTGCTCGAGGTCGCGGAGGTGGTCTTCTTCGCCGCCATGGCGGCGGTGGGCCTGGTCGCGAGCGCGGGCACGCGCCGCTGGCTGGAGACGTACGCGGGTGAGGTGTCGAACATCGCTCTGGTCCTCATCGCCTTCGGTTCCATGGCGGTGCGGATGCCGTTCACCCTCCAGTACGCCCGCGAGCAGGTCGACCGCGCGCACTGGCACTCGCCGGCCTTCCTGCGCACCAACTACGTGATCACCGGCGTCTGGGGGCTGGCGTTCCTGGTGGCCGCGGTCGCCGGCGCCTACGGGGATCTCGTCCTTCGCGACCCTGACAACCTCTGGACCGGCTGGATCATCCAGATCGCCGCGATCGTCGCCGCCGTGCGTTTCACGGCGTGGTATCCCGGCGTCGTGCGGGCCCGCGTCCGGCGGGAGGGGGAGACCGGCCAGGGCGCCTGAACCGCGGGCGGGTGCGCGGTCATGCCGGGTAGGCGTGTGTCTCTGTGGCCTTGACCGACGCCCAGACCTGCTGACCCGGGGCGAGGTCGAGGTCGGCGACGGCGGCAGGGGTGATGTCGGCGAAGGCGGCGATCAGGCCGTCGAGGTGGACGCGGACGTTGTCGCCGTGCCGTTCGATGCCCTCGATCGTGGCCTGCCACAGGTTGCGCGGACTGCCGTCGGGGCGGGAGCGGTAGAGGGCGACGGCGGCGGGCGGGAAGGCGACGAACGCCGGCCCTTCAAGATGCTCGGACGTGCTGAACAGCAGCTCGCCCACCGTGACCCGCGCTCCGTCGGCCACGCCGCGGTAGAGGTTGAGCCCGACCAGGCGGGCGACGTAGTCGGTGCGGGGGCGGCGGGCCACCTCGGCGGGGGCGCCCTGCTGGACGACGGCGCCCTGCTCGACGACCACGAGCCGGTCGGCGAGCACCATGGCGTCCAGCGGGTCGTGGGTGACCAGCACGGTGGCTCCGTCGAAGTCGGCGAGGTGGCGGCGCAGCTGGGAGCGGATCTCCAGCCGGGTGTGGGCGTCGAGCGCGGCCAGGGGCTCGTCCAGCAGCAGCAACCGGGGGTGTACGGCCAGCGCGCGGGCCAGGGCGACGCGCTGGGCCTGGCCGCCGGACAGCTGGCGGGGTTTGGCTGCGGCGTGCTCGGCCAGCCCGACGCGCTCCAGCAGGGCGGCGGCGGCGCGGCGGGCCTCGGCCTTGGAGGCGCCGTGGCAGCGTGGCCCGAAGGCCACGTTGTCGAGCGCGGACAGGTGGGGGAAGAGCAGGTAGTCCTGGAAGACCATGCCGATCCGACGCCGCTCGGCGGCGGTGGTGTGCAGCGGCTCGCCGTCGAGGGTGATCCGGCTGCCGCCGGACAGGGCGGTGAGCCCGGCCAGGGCGCGCAGCGCCGTGGTCTTGCCCGCGCCGTTCGGGCCGAGCAGCGCGACCACCTCGCCGGGGGCGGCCTCCAGGGTGACGTCGAGGGCGAACGAGGGCCGGGTGACGACCAGCCGGGCACGCAGACCGTCGGGGCTCATGGGGTGTTCACCCACCGGTCGCGAAGGCTGGCCAGGATGATGACCGAGACGGCGAGCAGGACGAGGCTGAGCACGATGGCGGCCTCAGGCTCGGTCTCCAGCGCCAGGTAGACGGCCAGCGGCATGGTCTGGGTGGTGCCGGGGAAGTTGCCGGCGAAGGTGATGGTGGCGCCGAACTCGCCGAGGGCCCGGGCCCAGCACAGCACCGCCCCCGCCACGATGCCCGGCATGATCAGCGGCAGCGTGACCCGGCGGAAGACGGTCCAGCGTGAAGCGCCGAGCGTGGCGGCGGCCTCCTCGAAGCGCTGGTCGGCGCCGCGCAGCGCCCCCTCGACGCTGATCACCAGGAACGGCATCGCCACGAACGCCTCGGCGACGACCACTCCCGCGGTGGTGAACGGCAGCGTGAGACCGAAGGTGGACTCCAGCCACTGCCCGAGCAGCCCCCGTCGTCCCAGGAGCAGCAGCAGCGCCACGCCGCCGACCACCGGCGGCAGCACCAGCGGGACGGTGACCAGCGCCCGCACCAACCGCCGCCCGGGGAAGGACACCCGGGCGAGCAGCCAGGCCAGCGGCACCCCGAGCACCAGGCACACCGCGGTGGCGATGCTGGCGGTCACCAGCGACAACCGCAGCGCCTGCAGCACCTGTGGCTCGGCCAGCCGCTGCAGCAGCGTCGGCCACGGGGCCCTCACCAGCAGCCCGGCGAGCGGGAGCACCAGGAAGGCCAGCCCGAGCACGGCGGGTACCAGCAGCATCCAGGGCAGGCGGCCGGTGACCGGGCGGGGCGAGCCCCGGCGGCCGACGGGCCCGCCGCGCGAGGGCGCGCGGTCGGGGCCGGGCGAGGGCGCGTGGTCGGGGCTGGGCGAGGCAGAGGAGGTCATGGGCGTCAGGGGGTCTCGAAGCCGGCCTTGGTCAGCACGTCCTTGCCCTGTCGCGACAGCACCAGGTCGACGAACCGCCGGGCCAGATCGCCGGCGGGCGCCTCGGTCAGTGTCGCGATCGGGTAGTCGTTGATCGCCTGGTCCGCCTCGGGGAAGGCGATCCCCTTCACCTTGCCCGCCGCGGCGATCACGTCGGTCCGGTAGACCAGCGCCGCGTCCACCTCACCGAGCTCGACCTTGGTGAGGGTGGCCTTGACGTCCTGCTCCAGGGTGACCGGGGTGACCTTCAACCCGGCGGCGTTCAGCGTCTTGACCGCCGCCGCGCCGCACGGCACCTGCTGGGCGCACAGCGCGACCTTCACCCTGGCGTCGGCGAGGTCTTGGAACTCGTCCACCTCGGCCGGGTTGTCCGCGGGGACGGCGATCTGCAGCTTGTTGCGCACGAAGGTGGCCGGCGCGCCGGCCAGCGAGGCGTCGGTGACGGTCTTCATGGTGGCAGGGCTGGCCGCGGCGAACACGTCGGCGGGCGCGCCCTGGACGATCTGCTGGGCCAGCGTCGCGCTGGAGCCGAAGTTGAACCGCACCGACGTCCCCGGATGGGCGGCCTCGAAGGCCTTGCCGAGTTCGGTGAAGGTGCCGGTCAGCGACGCCGCGGCGAACACCGTCACCTCCTTGGCGCCGTCACCGGCCGCCGCGGGGCCCGAGGCGGTGGACGCGGACGGCCGGCCGGAGCCGCACCCGGACAGGACGACGGCGATCGCGAGCGCGGCGGGCAGGGCGAGGGCCCGAAGGGAGAGACGCCTGGACACCAAGGGGGCTCCTCACTGGCTGCCGGTCACGCGTTCGTGGTCGGGGATCTCGACGACGACGTTGGTGGACTTGATGACGGCGACGGCCACGACGCCGATCTCCAGGCCGAGTTCGTCGGCGGCCTGCCGGCTCATCAGCGACACCACCCGGTACGGCCCCGCGGCGATCTCCACCTGCGCCATCACCGCGTCTTTGATCACCTCGGTCACGATCCCGCGGAAGCGGTTACGCGCCGAGGAGCGCCCGCCGTCGCCCGCCGTCCCGACCTGGGCGCGAGCGAAGGCGGCCAGGTCGGCGCCGTTGACCTGCCGGTGGCCGTGTTCGTCTCGCTCGGCCGCCAGCCGGCCCGCGTCCACCCAGCGGCGGACGGTGTCGGAGCTGACCCCGAGCAACGCGGCGGCCTCGCTGATCCGGAACGTCGTCACACGTCCACCCTACCTACCGCGCATTCGAGCCCGAACCCCCGACTTCCCTCGCAACCGCAGGGCGATCGGCCGCTCGGCCATGGCATCCACGAGAGCAGTCATCCGACGGTCCCGCCAGGGCGTCCGCGAGGCCTGGCCTCCGGTGGTCCCCTCTGGTGGCCGGATGGGTCAGGGGCGGGAGACGGCCGGTTGCTGCTGGGTGATGCAGTGGATGCCGCCGCCGCCTGCGAAGATCTCCCTGGCGTCCACCAGCTCGACCGTCCGCGACGGGAAGAGCTTGGCGAACAGCGCGGCCGCCTCGGCGTCGCGCGGGTCGTCGAAGGCGCACAGCACGACCGCGTCGTTGGCCAGGTAGTGGTTGATGTAGGAGTAGTCGACGGGCTCGCCGTCCACCTCGGTGACCGTGGGCGCGGGCACCTCGACGACCTCCAGCGCCCGTCCCCTCGCGTCGGTGCAGGAGCGCAGCAGGGCGATGTTCTCCCTGCACACCTCGTGGTCGGGGTGGGAGGGGTCGGGCTGGCTGTGCGCGACGACCAGGCCGGGTCGGACGAAGGCGGCGAAGACGTCGATGTGGCCGCGCGTGCCGTACAGGCCGTAGTCGGCGGTGAGCCCGCGCGGCATCCACAGGCACTTCTCAGCACCGATGAAGGCCCGCAGCTCGGCCTCCACCCGCTCGCGCGTCCATCCGGGGTTGCGGAACGGGTCGAGCTGGACGGTCTCGGTCAGCAACACCGTCCCCTCGCCGTCGACGTGGATGCCGCCACCCTCGTTGACCATCGCCGAGCTGTACGGCGCCGCCCCTGCCAGCTCCGAGACGAGCGCGCCCACCTTGGAGTCGTTCTCCCAGCGGGCGAAGCTCTGCTGGCCCCAGCCGTTGAAGACCCAGTTCGCCGTGGCGAGGCCGCCCCTGCCGTCCACCAGGAAGGTGGGCCCGCTGTCGCGCAGCCACGCGTCGTCGAGCGGACGCTCGACCACGGTGACGCCGGGGTCGAGGTAGCAGCGGGCGTCGGCGCTCTCACCGGTGTTGGCGATCATCACGACCGGCTCGTAGGTGGCGATCGTGTTGGCCACCTGGCCCCACGCCCTGCGCGCGGCCTCGAGGTCGGTGAAGGTCGGGTTGGCGGTGGGGAAGGCCATCCAGGTGCGGGCGTGCGGCTCCCACTCGGCCGGCATGCGGAAACCGTGGTCTGCGGGGGTCATGAGGGCTCCTAGCGGGAACCGCGAAGCGCGGGTGTCGTGAAGGTCGGCGGGTCAGAGGAAGTACAGGCGGCTGAGGGGCACCGAGGAGACGGGCTCGGCGCCGATCGGCCGGTCGTCGAGCGTCACCTGGCCCGTGCGCGGGTCCACCCGCACCTGGCCGAGACGGTCGTTGCGCACGAGCGAGGCCGGGCCGATCCCGCGGGTGCCGCGCACGGGCACCTGGCGGCGCCTGGTCGGCAGGGCCTGCGAGACCCGGCTCACGAAGGCGACCGACAGCTCGGCGGGGGTGGCGCCGTGACCGCCGAACTGCGGGCCGTACACCAGGGGCTGGCAGGCGTCGGTGGAGGCGTTCGGGTCGCCGGTGACGCCCCAGGCGGGAAAGCCCGCCTTGAGCACCAGCCACGGCTTGGCGCCGAAGGAGGAGGGCTCCCACAGCACGATGTCGGCCAGCTTGCCGACCTCGATCGAGCCGACCTCGTGCGAGAGGCCGTGGGCGATCGCCGGGTTGATGGTCAGTTTGGCGATGTAGCGCAGCACGCGCTCGTTGTCGGGCCCCTCCGTGGCGAAGCGCGAGGCGAGCTGGAAGGTGCGCCTGAAGGTCTCGCCCGCCCTGCCCATGCCCTGCGCGTCGGAGGAGGTGATGCCGATGACGCCCAGGTCGTGCAGCACGTTCTCGGCGCCCATCGTGCCCGCCCTGATCCGGTCGCGGGCGATCACCTGGTCGCTGGGCAGGTCGGGCTTGAGCCCGTGCGCCGCGACGATCATGTCGTAGTGCTCGCCGAGCGCGTCGCGGCCGAAGGGCAGCGTCGGGTTGGTGGAGGAGCCGATGACGTTGGCGACGCCCGCCATGCGCAGCACGTTCGGGACGTGGCCTCCGCCGCAGCCCTCGATGTGGAAGGCGTGGATGGTCCTGCCCTCCAGGACGGCGAGCGTGTCCTCCACCGACAGGCACTCGTTGAGCCCGTCGGTGTGCAGGGCCACCTGGACGTCGTGCTCCTCGGCCACCCGCAGCGCGGTGTCGAGCGCCGTGGTGTGCGCGCCCATGTCCTCGTGCACCTTGAACCCGCACGCCCCGCCCTCGACCAGCGCCTCCACCAGCGGATCGGCCGACGACGACGAGCCGCGCGCCAGGAAGCCGATGTTGACCGGCCAGGCGTCGAAGGCGGCGAAGGCGTTGCGCAGCGCCCAGGGGGAGTTCACGCCCACGCCCCACACGGGCCCGAACTCCTGCCCGATGATCGTGGTGACCCCCGAGGCGAGCGACGCCTCCATGATGCGCGGCGACATCAGGTGGACGTGCGTGTCGATCGCGCCCGCCGTGGCGATCAGCCCCTCGCCGGAGACGATCGTGGTGCCGGTGCCGACCACCACGTCCACGCCGTCGAGGGTGTCGGGGTTGCCGGCGCGGCCGATCGCGTGGACGCGCCCCTCGCGCACCCCGACAGAGACCTTCCTGACGCCGAGCATCGCGTCGATCACCAGCACGTTGCTGATCACCAGGTCGCAGGTCTCGCGGATGGAGGCGGCCTTCAGATGCAGCCCGTCACGGGCGGTCTTGGCGAACCCGGCGAGGAACTCCTCGCCCGGCTGCTGCGAGTCGTGCTCCACCTGGACGACCAGGCCGGTGTCGCCGAGCCGTACCAGGTCGCCCTGGCGAGGTCCGTGCACCCCGATGTAGTCGTGCATCCTAAGCCCCTTCGTATCCGCAGGCGCGCGCTCTGCGCAGCGCCTCCTCCTTCGCGCCCGGCGCGTCCAGCGGCCCGTCCACCAGCCCGGCGAAGCCGATCACCGTACGGCCGCCGCCGATCGGCGCCAGCTCGACCTCCACCGTGGCCCCCGGGTCGAAGCGCACCGTGGCCCCCGCGGGGATGTTGAGCCGCATGCCGTAGGCCTCCTCGCGGGGGAAGCGCAGGCGCGGGTTGGCCTCGAAGAAGTGGAAGTGGGAGGTGACGGAGACCGGGACCTGCGCGGTGTTGAGCACCCGCACCCGCGCGGAGGCGGGCGGCTGGGTCCAGTCTCCCGCGGACACGACGGCGCCCGGCGCGGCCTCGCCCATGGAGCCGCCGCCGAACGGGTCGGTCACCACCGCGAGCCTGCTGCCGTCGTCGAACACCGCCTCGACCGTCACCTGGGTCACGATGTCGGCCACCCCCGGCAGCACGTCCTGCGGCCCGAGCACCTCGCGGCCCGCCGCGATGGCCTCGGCCAGCCTCGCCCCGTCTCTGGCCGCCTCGCACACCGCGTCGGCGATGAGCGCGGTGGCCTCGGGCACGTTCAGGCGCAGCCCGCGCGCCCGCCTGGCGCGGGCCAGCTCGGCGGCGGTGAAGAGCAGGAGTCTGTCCCGCTCGGTCGGTGTCAAGCGCATGGGTGACCTCCTCAACGGCACCAGTGGAACATCCGCAGGTGGGAACCGCTGACGCGGGTGACCGTATCGTCATACAGGTTCTCCGTACAAGCTGTCGAGAAAGGATCTACGGGCGTAGCGTGGCTGTATGCGCGAGGCACATGCTGAAGACGCGAGGACCGAGGCCAGACGAGTCATCAACAATCTGCTCGGCGAGCAGCGGCCGACGGCCGCCACGCTGATCGCCGACGCGCGCGCCACGCTGGGCGACGAGCGCGCATCCCAGTGCCTGGAGCTGGCTCTGGGCGCCTCACTGACCAGGAGATCGGCGGAGCTGTCGTCCATCGCCGCACTCGTGGTCGGGGTGCGGGAGCTGGGCGACAGCTGGTGGGAGAACGAGCGGGGAGGCAAGCTGCCCGCCCCCATGGAGGTGCTGCGCACCTCGACGGCGATCGATCCGTGGACCGACCTGACCCTGCTGGAGATGCTGGCGGCGTGGATCGCCGACGACGCGGCCGACGCGTTGTGGGGGCCCGCCGTTGCGGAGGTCGACCTCAACTCCTGGCAGGCGGAGGACCGCATCGAACTGCCCGACACCGCACGGCCCGGCCAGCGCCTGGTCGTCCACTTCGACGCGGGAGGAAGGCTCGACGCGCTGGTGACCAGGCGTCCCGACGACGATCTCGGCTCCAACCTCGACTTCTCCTCCCTGCGCTACTCCAAGCCCGCCGAGGCGCAGTGGAGCTGGGGAGTGGCGGCGGGGCTCGGCCCCCACCGGCTGCCGGGGGAGGACCCCGATCCCTATGCCAGGCCGGTGCCTGGCGACGCGGTGCGCATCCTGAGGGAGTGGGCGCTGCGACACGGCGCGACGCCGGAACAGCTGGGCGAGTCGTGGTCGGATGTCGGCGACGTGGTGGCCGCGATCGAACGGGTCGACTGGATGTGGCGCAGCGGGGAGTGGTTCGGCTGGTGGCGGGGCGCCTCGGCGCTCGTTGACGATTCGGGTTACCTGCCCCACCGCTTGGAAGAACTCGCGGCTGGTTGAGTGTTACAGCACGTCATGAAGGTAGAGATTTTCTCGGACGTGGTATGTCCTTGGTGCTATATCGGGCACAAGCGCTTCGCCAGGGCGGCCGCGCGTCACGCGGGCGAGGTGGAGGTCACCTACCGCCCGTTCGAGCTCAACCCCACGGCCACGGCCGAGGGCGAGCCGCTGCTGGAGGCGCTGCGGCGCAAGTTCGGCGGCGACGTCGCGCAGATGACCTCCAGGGTCGCGGCCGTGGGAGCCGAGGAGGGGCTGGAGCTCCACTTCGACAGGGCGGTCAGCGCGAACTCCTTCGAGGCCCACCGGTTGATCGAGCTGGCCTCCCGCCAGGGGCTGGGCGCCCCGATGACCGAGCGCCTGTTCGCCGCCCACTTCACCGACGGGCTCAACATCGCCGACGCCGAGGTGCTGGCCAAGCTGGCCGCCGAGGTCGGGGTGAGCGACACGGGCGAGGCGGGCGACGAGGTCCGCGAGCAGCTCGGCAGGGCTCGCGAGCTCGGCATAACCGGCGTGCCGTTCTTCCTGTTCGAGGGGGAGTTCGGCGTCTCGGGCGCGCAGCCGGAGGAGACCTTCCTCGCCGCGCTCGAGGAGGTCGCCGAGCGCACCGGCCGGCGTGCCGCGCCGCGGGCGCGCTGACCCTCAGGCGGAGGCGGTCAGGCTCTCCTGCGTTCTGGCCGCCCCGCTCCCTCCAGGCATCGCCCCGTCGGCCGGCGGCACCGCCGCGCCCTCGGCGGGCCCCGCCTGGTCCGCGGCAGGCATCGCCAGCTGGCCGCTGCGGTGATGACGGCGGCACAGCACCTGGTAGCGGACGGGCGAGGCGTCGGTGTCGCCGATCACGACCTGCTCGCCGCTGCGCGCCATCGCGCCCCCGACGACGCGGGCGTTCAGCAGCCCTGGCCGCCCGCACCAGCACAGCACCTCGACCTGCAGCCTGCACACCTCGTCCGCCAGCTCGAACAGGCGCTGCGCGGCGGGGAACATCCGCGACCTGAAGTCGGAGGCCAGGCCGAAGGCGTAGACGTCCACCCCGTGCCCGTCGACCAGGTCGGCCAGCTGCTCGATCTGCTCCATGGTGTAGAAGCACGCCTCGTCGCAGATGAGGTAGTCGATCCTGTCGTGACCCCGCACCAGCTCCACCAGGTCGAGGGAGTCGTCCACCTCGATGGCGTCGAGCCCGAGCCCTATCCTGCTGGTGACCTTCGGCCCTCCCGACCTGTCATGCTTGGTCAGCACCAGCCCGCGCCTGCCCTGCCGTCCGTGGTTGTAGTTCATCTGGAGCGCCAGCGTGGACTTACCGCAGTCCATGGGGCCGAAGTAGAACTTCAGCACGGCGTCGCGGGCGGCGGCTGGCACGGCAGAGAGCGCGGACATTTCGGTCACAGGCCGCTAGCTTACTGGGCATCACCTATGGTCCCATCGCTATCAGGAGGCAACTGTGGCCACGGACAACCCCGCGGCGCTCGACGCGTTGATGACCCCCGACGACCTGACCGCCGCCCAGGCCGACGCCGCACGCTGGCGCTACGGCTTCTTCGTGGTCCTGACCGGCATCATCGTGATCCTCGTCGCGTTCGGGGCCGCGGTGTTCGCCACCAAGGAGTTCGCGACCATGTTCGCGGGGGTGTGCGGCGTGATCGGCACCATCATCGGCGCCTATTTCGGCATCCAGGCCGGCCAGTCGGGCAAGGCACGCGTGGAGATGGAGCTGACCAAGGCCCACGAGCTGGCCGTACGGCTGGCCGCCTACGTCGGCACCGAGCACGCCCCGAAGGTGATCGACGACGTGCTCGGCAGCAGGAGACGCTGAAGAAACGCCGCTTGTTCGGCAGGTTTCGCTGATCCCCCCAGGCAGGTCCACGGGTGGAGACTGAAGCCATGCGTATCGGAGTGGACACCGGCGGCACGTTCACCGACGTGGTGGCGGTCGACGAGCGGACCGGCGAGATCTTCACCACCAAGACCCCCTCGACGCCCGCCAACCCGGCCGACGGGTTCATGGCGGGCCTCGGGAAGGTCGGCGCCGCGAAGGCGGGAGCGGAGGTCACCGGGCTGGTGCACGGCACCACGGTGGCCACCAACCAGCTGCTCGAGGACAGGATCGAGGACCTCGGGTTCGTGACCACCGAGGGGTTCGAGTTCATCCTGGAGATCGCCAGGCAGAGCGTGCCCGACGGCTACGGCAACTCCTACTTCTGGGTGAAGCCGCCCAGGATCGTGCCCGTGCACAGGGTGAAGACGGTCGGCGGGCGCCTCGACCACCTCGGCGCCGAGGTCAGGCCCTTCGACGAGGAGGAGGCGGCGCGGGTCGCGCGGTGGTTCAGGGAGCGCGGCATCACGGCGATCGGGGTGTGCTTCCTGCACTCCTACGCCAACCCCGAGCACGAGGAGCGCATGAGGCGGGTGCTCGAGAGGGAGCATCCCGAGGCCGTGGTCTCGCTCTCGAGCGACGTGCTGAGGGAGTACAGGGAGTACGAGCGCTCGGTCACGACGCTGGTCGACGCGGCGGTCAAGCCGACGATGCGGCGCTACATCGCCAACCTGTCCGAGCGGCTGCGCATGCCGTACTCGGTGATGAAGTCGAACGGCGGCATCCTCAGCGCCGCCGAGGTGGTGCACCAGCCGATCACCACGGTGCTGTCGGGACCGGCGGCAGGGGCGCTGGGAGCGGCGCTGATCGCCTCCACCGCGGGGCACCCCTCGGTCATCACGCTGGACGGCGGCGGCACCTCCACGGACGTGGCGGTGGTCGTGGACGGCGAGCCCTCCCTCACCACCGAGGGGTCGATCGGCCGCTACCCCTGCAAGATCCCGATGATCGACATCGTGACCGTGGGCGCGGGCGGCGGCTCGATCGCGTGGATCTCGCCCGAGGGCACGCTGAAGGTCGGTCCCAGGTCGGCGGGCGCCGATCCAGGGCCACTGTGTTACGGCAAGGGCGGCGGGGACGTCACGGTCACCGACGCGCACGTCTTCCTCGGCAGGATCCCTCCGCACCTGCTCGGCGGGGAGATCCCGCTGGACGGGCAGGCGGCAAGGGAGGGCGTCGAGGCGCTGGCGGCCAAGCTCGGCCTCACCCCTGAGCGCACCGCGACGGGGATCCTGGAGATCAGCGCGTTCAACCAGTGCAACGCGATCAGGCAGATCACCGTCAAACGCGGCCTGGACGTGCGCGACTTCCCGCTGGTGACCTTCGGAGGCTCGGGGCCGCTGCTGGCCTGCCGCCTCATCGACATCCTCGGGCTGCCCGCGGTGATCGTGCCGCCCGACCCCGGCAACGTGTCGGCGTTCGGCCTGCTCACCGTGGACGTCAAGAACGACTACGTCCGCACCCATGTCACGAAAAATCCGGACCTGGGGGTGCTGGCGGGGATCTTCGCCGAGCTGGAGGGGCAGGCGGTCGCCGCGCTCAAGCGCGAAGGCTTCACCTCGCCCGTCTGCCGGCGAAGCGCCGACCTGCGCTACTACGGCCAGGCCTACGAGGTGCGCGTCGCGGCGCCGCCAGGCCCGCTCGGCGAGGAGTGGCGCGCCGAGGTGCTCGCCCGCTTCCACGAGGCGCACGAGCGGCTCTACGGCTACGCCTACCGCGACGATCCCCGCCACGCCGTGGAGTGGGTCAACCTGAGGGTGTCGGGCATCGGCCCCATCACCCGGCCCGCCATCCCCGAGCGCCCCGGACGCGCCGAAGCCGCCCTCACCGCGCGGGGCGGGCGGCCCGTCTGCTTCGACGAGCGCGAGGGCTGGACCGAGCGCCCCGTCCACCAGCGCGCCGACCTGCGCAGGGGCGACGTGGTCAGCGGCCCTGCCGTGATCGAGGAGTACGGCTCCACCCTGCCGCTGCACCCCGGTTTCACCGCCGAGTGCGACGCGCACGGCAACCTCGTCATCCGCAGGCACGGCGCGGGCGAACCGGGCACGAGCACGACCGAGAAGGGACAGAGCCGGTGACCGCCGTCGACCCGATCCTCGTCGAGATCGTGGAAGGGACGCTCGCCTCCGTGGAGAAGGAGGTCGAGACCGCGATCGCCCGCACCGCCCGCTCCCCGATGATCCGCGACGCCCACGACTTCCGCGCGGGCATCCACGACATCAGGCTGCGCAAGCTGACAGGCCGCTCCTACTCCGCCCTGGTCCAGCCCGTCGTGCGCGACTTCCCGGCGGAGACGATGAACCCCGGCGACGTCTTCTTCCACAACGACGTCTACCTCTCCGAGGGCGGCATCGGCCACCTGCCCGACCTCTGCGTCACCGTGCCCGTCTTCCACCGGGGCGAGGTGGTGGCCTTCGTGCAGGCCTTCGGCCACCACGACGACATCGGCGGATCGGTGCCGGGCAGCATGCCCTCCCACGCCCGCTCGGTCTTCGAGGAGGGCCTGATGGTCCCGCCGATCAGGTTGTGGGAGCGCGGCGTGCCCAACGAGGCCGCCCTGCGCATCATGACGCGCAACTCCCGCATGCCCGACTCGCTCGCCGGTGACCTCGACGCCGAGTGCTCGGCCTGCCTGATGGGGGCGCGCCGCCTGGCCGAGCTGTTCGACCGCTACGGCAGGGCCGAGGTCGAGCGGTGCTTCGACGCCATCATCGACAAGACCACCGAGACCTTCCGCAGAGAGCTGCTGTCGAAGATCCCCGAGGGCACCTACGTCTGGGAGGACTACGCCGAGCACGACGGTGTGGACGAGCCGCGCCTGCACGCCCAGCGCATCACGCTCACGCGCGTGGACGACAGGCTCGTCATCGACTTCACCGGCACCTCGCCGCAGGCCAAGGGCCCCATCAACCACGCGGGGGACTACGCCGACGGGGTGTTCCTGAAGAAGTGGCTGGCCCCGATCCTGCGCAACCTGGCCGACACGCCCGAGCGGATGGCCGAGCTGGACGTCAACGAGGGCGTGGTCCCGCTCATCGAGATGCGCTTCCCCGAGAAGGGGACGCTGCTGACGCCGATCTTCCCCGCGCCCACCAACGCCAGGACCTTCGTCATCCTGCGGCTGCTCGGGGTGCTGGCGGGGGTGCTGGCCAAGGCGACGAACGGGCGGATGCCCGCCGACCAGGAGACCATCCGCTACACCGGCGTGTACGGCGAGGACGGCGGCGGCGTGCCGTACCTCATGAGAGAGGTCCTGGGCGGCGGCTCGGGCGGCCGGTGGTACGCAGACGGGGAGGACACGATCCACGTGGTGCCCGACTCCCGCAACATCCCCGTGGAGTTCGCCGAGGCGCGCTGGCCCTTCAGGGTGGAGCGGCTCGGGCTCGCGGTCGACTCGGGGGGTCCCGGGCTGTTCAGGGGCGGGCTCGGCTACGACAAGCACATCAGGATGCTCAGGGACGCCTCGTACATGTCGATCGCCGACCGGTCGATTCTGTCGTGCTGGGGCGTCAACGGGGGCAGGGCGGGGCGTCCCTTCACGGTGTCGGTGGCGGGGCAGGAGATGGAGGGGCTGGTCGACGACCATCCGGTGCGGGCGGGCGAGGTCATCCGCATCCGCACCACGGGAGGGGGCGGCTGGGGCTCGCCGTACGAGCGCGATCCGGAGAAGGTGGCCGCCGACGTGCGCGACGGGAAGGTCTCGGTCGAGGGCGCCAGGACCGACTACGGGGTGGTCTTCGAGGAGGGCGCAGGGCCGGAGGGGGGCAGGGTGGACGTGCCCGCCACGGCCGCCCTGCGCGCCAGGCTGGCCGAGGAGCCCGTCAGCTTCTTCGACAGGGGACCCGGCTATCCGAGGCTCGCCGACGGCAGGACCCACGCCGAGGTGGACGAGCGGTAGCCGTGCGGAGCCGGGAGACTGGCTCGCCTCGGCCGGGGGCGAGGGTGTCATGATGGCGCACATTCCGGATCTGGAGGACGCTGTGCGCATTGCCTTGGCCGGGTTGGCCACCAGTCACCCCTACACCGACGCCCGTACGCTGGCCCGCCACGCCGAGCTCGTCGTGTGGGAGCAGGACGCCGAGAGGCTGCGGCGCTTCACCGACGAGCATCCGGGGGCGAAGGTCGCGGCCGGCCTGGCCGAGCTGCTCGCCACCGAGCCCGACGGCGTCGTGCTCACCGTGCCGAACCCCCAGGCGCCCGACGCCCTGCGCGCGGTGCTGGAGACGGGCGCGCCGGTGTTCATGAACAAGCCCGCCGCCGCGACCAGGGCCCAGCTCGACGCCCTCGACCGGCTGGAGATCACCGATCGGGTGCTGTCCAGCTCCGTGCTGAGGTTCGCGCCCGCCTTCACCGCCGCGCGGATCGACCCCGCCGAGGTGCTGTCCGTGCGCGCCACCGTCAGGCACGACGTCGGGCTCTGGGCCACCGGCTACAACCCGTGGCAGGACACGCCGGGCGAGGGCGGCGGCACCATGGTCACGATGGGCATCCACGGGGTGGAGCTGCTCGTGGCGCTGCTCGGCCCCGCCGTACGGCTGGCGGGCGCGGCCGGCTCGGTCCGCCACTACGAGGGCCTGCGCTCGGAGGACACCGGCGTCATGGCGCTGCGGTGGGACAGCGGAGTCACGGGCACGGTCGAGATCATCGGCGTCTCGGACTCCGAGGCGTACACCGTCACCGTGCACACCCGGCAGGGCTCGCGCGACATCGTCATCGACAGCGGCGACGACGTCCTGAAGGGCCTGGGTTACGAGGGAACGGTCGAGGCCTTCCTCACCATGGTCGGCGGGGCGCCGAGCCCCGTGCCGTGGGCCGAGACCAGGGCGATTCTGGGCGTTCTGGTGGATGCCCGCGAGGCCGTTCCGGCTCGATAAAAACGGCGCCCCATTGACAGGAAAACACTCGCGAAGTTACGGTCTGGACCGTAAATGAGAGGAGTTCGGGGTGCGGACGGTAGCAGAGCTCGAGGAACGGCTGGCCAGACCCAGCGACGGTCTCGTCGACGACCTGGCCAGGCTCGACGGCGACATCATGATCCTTGGTGCGGGAGGGAAGCTCGGACCGAGCCTGGTCAGGCTCGCCCTCAACGCCACGAAGGGGAGCAGGCGGGTCGTGGCCGTCTCCAGGTTCTCCGAGCCGGGCCTGGCCGAGGACCTCGCGCGTGAGGGCGCCACGGTCGTCAGCGCCGACGTGGCCGACGAGCAGGCCCTGCGCGACCTGCCCGACGTGGAGAACGTGGTCTTCCTGGTCGGCGCCAAGTTCGGCACCCAGGGCGCCGAGCACGCCACCTGGTTCACCAACTCCTACCTGCCGGGACGGGTCGCCGACCGGTTCAGGGACAGCAGGATCGCGGCGCTGTCGACCGGCAACGTCTACCCGCTCGTCCCCGTGACCAGCGGCGGCGCGACCGAGGAGACCCCCGCCGACCCCATGGGCGAGTACGCGATGAGCTGCCTGGGCAGGGAGCGGGTGATGTCGCACTTCAGCGAGAAGTACGGCACCCGCCTGGCCCTCATCAGGCTCAACTACGCCGTCGAGATGCGCTACGGCGTGCTGGTCGACCTGGCGCAGAAGGTCCACGCGGGCGAGCCCATCGACGTCTCGACGGGCATGGCCAACGTGGTCTGGCAGGGATACGCCAACGAGGTCACGCTCCGCGCGCTGCTGCACGCGCAGGCTCCGCCGTTCACGCTCAACCTGACGGGCCCCGAGCTGATCTCGGTACGGCAGGCCGCGACCGACCTCGGCAGGGTCATGGGCAAGGAGCCCTCCTTCGTGGGCGAGGAGGCGAACACGGCCCTGCTGTCGAACGCCGCCAGGTGTCACAGGCTCTTCGGCTACCCGGAGCTGGCGCCCGCCGAGCTGATCGAGCTCACCGCGCGCTGGGTCGCAGACGGCGGCCCGCTGCTCGGCAAGCCGACCAAGTTCGAGCGCCGCGACGGCCGGTTCTGATCAGCATGCTCATCGATCGAGGGGGAAGTGACGTGCTCAGCACGGCTCCAGAGGCTCAGACGTCCGTCCGCGACCTGTTCAGGCGTGGCCTGGTCATCCCCGCGCACCCGCTGGCGCTCGACGCGGGACGCAAGCTGGACGAGCGCCGCCAGCGGGCGCTGACCCGCTATTACGTCGAGGCCGGCGCGGGCGGCCTGGCCGTGGGTGTCCACACCACGCAGTTCGCCATCCACGGCACCGAGCTGCTGCCGCCGGTGCTCGAGCTGGCGGCGGAGACCGCCCGCGAGGCGGGCCGCGAGATCGTCATGGTGGCGGGCGCGACCGGCCCGACCGAGCAGGCCGTGGCCGAGGCGGAGCTCGCCAGGTCGCTCGGCTACCACATGGTGCTGCTCAGCCCCCACAGGGAGCTGAACGAGGACCAGCTGATCGAGCGGGCGCGCGCGGTCGGCGAGGTGCTGCCGGTCATCGGCTTCTACCTGCAGCCCGCCGTCGGCGGTCGCACGCTGTCCAGGAGCTTCTGGACGAGGCTGGCCTCGATCGAGTCGGTCGTCGGCATCAAGGTGGCGCCGTTCGACCGCTACCGCACGCTCGACGTGCTGCACGGGGTGGTCAGGGCGGGGCGCGCCGACGAGGTGGCGCTCTACACCGGCAACGACGACCACATCCTGGCCGACCTGATCACCACCCACCGGGTGATCGTGGACGGCCGCGAGGTCGAGGTCGAGTTCGTCGGCGGCCTGCTCGGCCAGTGGGCGGTCTGGGTCAAGAAGGCGGTCGAGCTGCTGGAGGAGGCCAAGCTGGCCCGTGCGGGCGACGACGCGGCCGTGCGCAGGCTGCTCGGGCTCGACGGTCACCTCACCGACGCCAACGCCGCCATCTTCGACTCGGCCAACGGCTTCCACGGCTGCATCCCCGGCATCCACGAGATCCTGCGCCGCCAGGGGCTGCTGGCCGGGCGCTGGTGCCTGGACCCCGCCGAGGAGCTGTCTCCAGGACAGCTCGCCGAGATCGACCGCGTGTGGGCCGCCTACCCGTGGCTGCGCGACGACGAGTTCGTCGCCGAGGGCCTCGACCGGTGGCTGGCCTAGCGGACACGCCGGATCCGCGGAAGGCGTGCCGGCCACGGGGCGAGCCGGACCCCGGGACGGGGTGCCGGCCGGCCCAGGTGTGCGGGCTAGAGGGTCAGCCGGTAGAGGGTCAGCGGGCGGCCACTGGTCCCGCTGGTCAGGTTGCCGGTGCGCTCGGCGAGCCCGGCCAGCTCCAGGCGGTGCAGCATGCGGCGGGCCGTGCGCTGCTGCACCGCGAGCCGCTCGGCGATCTCCCTGGTGGTCAGCGGCTCGCCGCCGGCCGCCTCGCGGGCCTCCAGCAGCTTCTCCAGCGTGGGCACCGACAGGCCGACCCTGCGGGCGATCACCGACAGGTTCTGCTCGCCGGCTGGTGTCGCGCCGACCGACTCCAGCACGATGTCGGTGTCGGCGCGCAGCGACAGCACCGCGGCGACGTCGCCGATGCGCCTGGCCCTGGCCAGCGCCCTGCGCGCCAGGCTCTCGGCCTCCGCCGCGCTGCGGCCGAGCCCGAAGCCCACCCTGACCACCTGGCTCGTCACGGTCAGCCGCGACAGCATCGGCAGGCAGGAGAAGCCGCCCGTGGCGTCGGCCAGCGGGCCCCTGGTCGTGACCAGCAGATGCGTGCCGCCCCTGAAGGCGGCCAGCGTGCCACCGAGGGCCGCCGCCTCGCGCAGCAGGCCCTCCTCGCTGTCGACCTCGATCAGCCCGAGCGCGATCTGCGCGTCCTCCTGCGCCTGACCCTCGGCGGTGAGCAGCAGCTGGCGCAGCGCCACCCGCACCGAGTGCACCGAAGGCGCGAGGCGCAGCACGTGCATGTCGTCGCGCAGCGCCTCGTGCACCGAGCTGAGGCAGGTGATCACCGCGTGGTCGCCGCCGCGCCGGTGGAAGGAGACCGCCTTCTTGGAAGTCATCTCGGGCCGGTAGGGCAGCGTGCGCACCTGCTCGGTGGGCAGGCCCGCCTCCTCGAAGGTGGCGTGGACGTCGGCGGCCGAGATCGTGTCGATGGACAGGCGGGTGATGTCCTGGCCCTCGTGCTGCAGCCGTACCAGAGCGGTCAGCAGCGTCGCCCCGGAGTAGTCGACGAACGCCGCCGGGCGGGTGAGCGCCTCGGCGTCACTGGCCAGCATGTACGGCACGATGCCGGTGAACAGCCAGCCCTCCACGGTGGAGGAGTGCGCTTCGACGATCGCGGGAGCCTGCGACTCGTGGTCGTAGTCGAGCCGCAGCGCGGTGACGCCCGGCTGCTCCTCGCAGGTGGCCGCGACGTCGTCGACCAGATCGTGCGGGCCGACGACCCCGATGACGATTCCCACCCACGCCTCCCTCTTGCATATTACGGTCAAGACCGAAAGGGTAACTCGTGACTCTGAACTTTCCAACCATGGCCGATCCCGAGGGCCGCACGCTCGGCGACGAGGAGGTGGCCGCCCTGGAGCGGGTGATCCGCTCGGGCATGCTCAACTCCGTGTGGGGAACCGAGGCCAAGGCGCTCGAACGCGAGATGGCGCAGCTGTACGGCTCCCGCCACGCGATCGCGTGCAGCTCCGGCACCGCGGCTCTCCATCTGTCGGTCGTGGCGGCTGCGCCGGACCCCGGAGACGAGATCATCACGACGCCGATCACGGACTTCGGGACTGTGGCCCCCATCTTGGCGCAGAACGCCGTTCCTGTCTTCGCGGATGTGGACCCCTCCGACGGCAATCTCGATCCTTCCGCGGTCGAGGCCCTCATCGGGCCGAGGACGCGGGCGATCATGGCGGTCCACCTGTTCGGCGCGGCCGCGCGCATCGACGAGCTCAGGGCGCTGGCCGACAGGCACGGGCTGGCGTTGATCGAGGACTGCGCCCAGGCCTGGCTCACCGAGCTCCCCGCCCGGGGGCCGGGGCTTCCCGCCGAGGGGTCGGGGGTTCCCGCTCAGGGGTCGGGGGTTCCCGCTCAGGGGTCGGGGGAGGAGCTCGGGGGCGGTGCGCGGGGCGTGGGGGGCGGCAGGCTCGCGGGCATCGTGGGCGACGTCGGCACCTTCAGCCTCCAGCAGTGGAAGCACATCACCTGCGGCGACGGCGGAGTGGTCATCACCCAGGACGACGAGCTGGCCCGCAGGATGCGCCTGTTCTCCGACAAGGGATGGGACCGCGCCGCCGGGCGGTCGCACGCCAGTCTGGGCCTCAACTACCGCATGACCGAGCTCCAGGCCGCCGTCGCCCGCGCCCAGCTGGCCAAGCTGGACGGCGTGCTGGCCGCCAGGCGGCGCACCGCCGCCCACCTGCTGAAGGCCCTGGAAGGGCTGCAGGGGCTGCGGCTGCCGCGCCCCGAGGGGCACGCATGGTGGCTGTTCCCCCTCGTCCTTCTGGACGGCGGGGCCGGCGAGCTGGCCGCCCACCTGGGAGCCGCCGGGATTCCGGCGCGGGCCGGTTACCTCGGGGAGCCGCTGAACAGGGCGCCGGTGTGGAAGGGGCCCCTCTACGGCGGCTCCCGCTACCCGCTGGAGGGCTACACGCCCGCGGCCTGCCCGGAGGCGGAGCGGCTGGTGGCAGAGACGCTGCTGGTCATCGACTGGAACGAGCACTACACCGACGAGCACGTCGAGCTCATCGCGGAGCGAATCAGGAACAGGCCGTAGTTACGTTCGTGTATCGGGCATTGACCGACCGTCTCCCCGCTCACTAGGTTTCGGTCAGGACCGGTATTCATGAAAGGAAGCCGCCGATGAGGAAGGTAGCGGCAGCCGGAATCGCGGCCGCCATGAGCGTCGTGATCGCCGGGTGCGGGTCCGGTGGCTCAGGATCCGACAAGAGCACTGTGACCCTCTGGATGTATCCCGTGATCGCCGACCAGGCCAAGAACCAGGCCTTCTGGGGCAAGGTCGAGAAGGACTTCGAGACCGCCAACCCCACGATCGACGTCAAGATCGACCAGCAGCCGTGGGACGGCCGGCAGGAGAAGGTCACGACGGCCCTCGCCTCGAGGAAGGGCTTCGACCTCGTCGTCCTCGGGCCCGACCAGATCCCGCAGTACGCCCAGCAGGGCACCCTCGAGCAGCTCGACGACGTGATCGCCAAGGACAAGGCCGCCTACCTGCCCAACGCGCTGACCGCGCTGACGGTCGACGGCAAGCTCTACGGTGTTCCGATCTACCAGACGATCACCGCCCCGATCTTCAACAAGAAGCTGTTCGCCGAGGCGGGCGTCACGGAGGTGCCCGACACCCTGGAGGAGCTGAAGGCGGCGGCGCCGAAGCTGGCCGCGAAGAAGGTGGCGGTGCTCGACTACCCCGGCAAGCCCGAGGTCTCGCTCAACCAGAGCTTCTACCCGATCCTCTGGGCCAACGGCGGCACCGTCTTCGCCCCCGACGGCAAGAGCGTCGCCTTCAACGGCCCCGAGGGCGTGCAGAGCCTGCAGTACCTGCTCGACCTGAAGGCCGCGGGCGGCCTGCCGGAGAACACCGCGAGCAAGGGCAACGACATCGAGGGCGGCCCGCTGGCGGGCGGCAAGTCCGCGATGTACCACGCCGCCACCGCGGGCATGGTCGAGCAGCTCGCCGCCGCGATCGGCGAGGAGAACGTGGGCGTCGGCCTGCCGCTCGAGGGCACGAAGCGGGTCGCCTTCGGCATCCCGGGCGGGCTCGTGCTGGCCAAGCACGCCGCCGACAAGGACGCGGCCAAGAAGTTCGCCGGCTACCTCGCCTCCACCACCGTGGCGGCCGAGCTGGCCAAGGAGTCCGGCTTCTTCTCGGCCAGGACCGACGTCACCATCCCCGGGCAGTCGGCCGCCTCCAAGGAGTTCGCCAAGTCCCTGGAGTTCGCCTTCCCCGGCGACACCCACCCGAAGGCCCGTCAGGTGATGGCGATGATCGCGTCGCACATCCAGGCGGCGCTGCTCGGCAAGGAGGACGCCAAGACCGCCCTCGACGCCGCGGCGAAGGAGGCCAACGAGCTGCTGTCCAGCGGCAGCTGACACGATTGGGGCCTTCCCGAGGGAAGGCCCTGTTTTTCTGGAAAGGTGTGAACCCCGGTGCGTCATCGCCTGCGTGATCCGGTCACTGGACTGCTGTTCGTCCTGCCCGTGCTCGTCCTTTTCCTGATCTTCCGGATCTTCCCCACGCTGGGTGCGGCGGGCATGAGCCTGACCAACTGGAACATCGGCGGGGAGTGGGACGTCGTCGGGGCCGACAACTACGTCCGGCTGTGGAACGACCCGAACTTCTGGGCCAGTCTGCGCGTCACCCTGGTGTACGCGGCGATCTTCGTGCCGCTGACGGTGCTCGTCTCGCTGGGCACCGCGCTGCTGCTCAACGCGGTGATCTTCATGCGGGGGCTGTTCCGCAGCATGCTGTTCCTGCCCTACGTCACGAGCTTCGTCTTCGCCGGCATCATCTGGCGCTGGATCTACGAGTTCGACGGCCTGCTCAACGGCCTGCTCACCAAGGTCGACCTCGGCCCCGTCCAGGTGCTGGAGAGCTCCTCGCTGGTGCTGCCCGCGCTGGCGGTCGTCTCCTGCTGGAAGGGGTTCGGCTACTCGATGCTGATCCTGCTGGCCGGGCTGAAGGCGATCCCCGGCTCGTACATGGAGGCCGCCCGCGTCGACGGCGCCAGCGCCTGGCAGCGCTTCCGCAGCATCACGCTGCCGCTGCTCAAGCCCGCGCTCTTCTTCGTGCTGGTGATCGAGACGATCAGCTCGTTCCAGGTCTTCGACACCATCTACGTGATGACCGGCGGCGGCCCCGCCAAGGCCAGCTACACGCTCATCTACGGCATCTACGAGCGCGGCTTCCGCTTCTTCGAGTTCGGCTACGCGGCCACGTGGGGGATGGTGCTCTTCGCCATCGTGCTGGCCATCTCGCTGATCCAGCGCCGCTTCCTCGGGAGGGGGAACACGTGACGCTCACCGCCACCCGTCCCGCGGCCACCAGCGCCCGCGCCACGACCAGGCCCCGCCGTCCGCGCGGCAGGTGGTGGCTGTTCGCGCTGCTGGCGCTGATGTCGCTGCTGACGGTCGCGCCGTTCGCCGCGATGATCATCGTGGCGCTCAGCCCCAGGGGCAAGCCCACGGTGCCGGTCCAGTGGCCGGAGTCGCTGACCCTCGACAACATCACGCAGGTGCTGTCGGCGTCGGGCTTCGCCCAGTGGACGCTCAACTCGCTGATCTACTCGGCGGTGTCCGTCGTCGTCATCCTGATCACGGCCTCCATGGCCGGATACGCCTTCGCCAAGAAGCGCTTCCCCGGCCGCGACGCCATGCTCTGGACGTTCCTCGCCACGATGATGGTGCCGTTCCAGGCGACGCTGATCCCCGTCTTCGTGCTCATCTCGAACCTGAACGGGGTCGACACCTTCTGGGGCCTGATCGTCCCGACGCTGGCCAACTCGCAGGCCGTCTTCCTGATGCGCCAGTTCATCCTCGGGCTGCCCGACGAGCTGTTCGACGCCGCGAAGGTGGACGGGGCCTCGGAGCTGCGGGTCTACTGGACGATCGTGGTGCCGCTGACCAAGCCGATCATGGCGACGCTGGGCGTGTTCGTCTTCCTGTGGCACTGGAACGACTTCCTGTGGCCGCTGGTGCTGTCCCAGAGCGACGCGACCAGGACGCTGACGGTCGGCCTCACGATCCTGAGGACCGAGGAGCTCCAGTGGTCCATGGTGATGTCGTCGGCGGCGATCTCGGCGGTGCCGTGCCTGCTGGTCTTCTTCCTGCTGCAGCGCTACCTCGTCAACAGCATCGCGATGACCGGCCTCAAGTGACGGGGCTCCCGCGCGCCGGGGGGTGACCGGCCCCGGCTCATCGGGAAGGCGGGCGTACCGCTTCGTGACGGGACGTCCTACGCTGGACGCCCCGAAACGTCCGGTGAGGGAGCGATCATGAGCACGGCAATCGACACGCGCGCCGCCCGCCTGCGCGACCGCCTGCGCGGCGCGCTGGTGGCCGCGGCGGCGACCCCGATGACCCGCTCCGGCGAGGTGGACCTCGACCTCGCCGAGAGCTACTTCCACCGGCTCGTCGCCTCGGGCGCCGACGCCCTGGCCGTGCTCGCCCACACGGGCCGCGGCCCCTTCCTGTCCGCCGACGTGCGGCGCGGCCTGATCGTGCGCGCCAGGCGCGCGGGCGTCCCCGTCATCGTGGGCGTCGGCGGCTCGGGCGGTGCGGCCCCGCACGCCGTCCACGCCCGGAGCGCCGCGACGCCTCCCGGCCGGGAGGCACCCACCGGGGTGACGGCCGCCGAGGGCACGGGGGTGGTCGAGCGGACGGTGGCCGACGCCATGACGGCCGCCGAGCTCGGCGCCGACGGCCTCCTGCTGTTCCCCTCGGAGGGCGACCGCGTCGCGCTGCACGACGCGGTGTGGCGGGCCGCGGGGCTGCCGATGATCGCCTTCGACCTCTACACCTCGCCGTGCCCGCCGGCCGTCATGCGCGAGATCCTCGGCCATCCCGGCGTGGCGGGGCTCAAGACCGCGCTGCTGTCGGACGCCATGGGCTGCCAGGAGACGATCGCCCTCACCCGCGCGTCGGGCAGGCTGGCGATCACGGGGGAGGACCGCATGTTCGGCCCCTCCCTGCTGTGGGGCGCCGAAGCGGCCCTGGTCGGCATCGCCGCGGCCTCGGTGGAGGCGACGGGCGCGGTGATGCGCGCCTTTCATGGCGACGACCTGCGCGCCTTCGAGAAGGCCTCGGCCAGGCTGGACAGGCTCGCCGCCGCCACGTTCACCGCGCCGATGGAGGGCTATGTCCAGCGCATGCTGTGGCTGGCCGCCGCCGAGGGCCTCATCCCCGAATCCCACGCCCACGACCCCTTCGGCCCGGGCCTTGCCGAGGCCGAGCGCGCCGACGTCCTCGCCGCCTCGTCATGAGGGCCGCGGAGGGGGATGTGCCGAACCGCTCGTCCTTGGGGCCTCGGAAGGGGATTTCGCCGAACCGGTGGACATCACGGCGTCGTTGACAAAGGGTTGAGCGCGTCGGCACATCCCCCTGTGAGAGCGACGAATGGACGGACATGCCTGTGATGATCGCCGCTTCCGTGCTGCTCGCCACGGCCCTTACCGGCCTGCCCGCCTCCGTGCCCGTGCCCGGCGCGGCGGCGGGCGCCGGCGCCTCGGCCGTGCCCGCGGCGGCCACGGCTCCCAACCTGCGGGCCTGCCATGACGGCAGGTGCAGTCTCACCCTCAGGAAGTCTGTCTCCTTCAGGGTCAGCTCCAGGTTCGGCATCACCAGGCTGGCCATCTCCTTCACCGGCCACTCCGTCAGGGTGAAGGGCACGGGGCCTGGCGTGACCTCGCAGGCGCTGCTGGGCGAGGGCACGACGGGGTCGGTCAACGGCATCGGGGTGCGCGTGCTCTCGCTGTCGAGCGGCAAGGCCGTCCTCCGCCTGACCCCTGTGCGCTGAACCCCTGTGCGCTGAACCCCCGTGAGCTCGAACCTTCGTGAGCTCGAGCCCTCGTGCGCTCGAACCCCTGTGCGTTGAACCCCTGTGCGCTGAAGCTGAACCTTCGTGCGCTGGACCTTCTCGCGCCGGCCCCGCACGACGCGGCAGGGCCGCCCCGCTGCGGCGGGGGCGGCCCTGCGGGAGAGCCCAAGGGGCCGGGCTCGGCGAGTGAGGGTCAGCGGGGGGAGATGGCGATGCGCACGAGGTTGCGGCCCTTGATGCCGTACAGCGCCCGCTCCGACGGGTCGATGTTCAGCTTGGAGCCGCCGCCGAACCAGTCGCTGGCCAGCCCCGTCACGATCTTCTTGGCCGTGAACGGCACCAGGTCGATCCGGTAGACCCCGTCCACGTCGCTGGTGTAGGCCGTGAAGCCGGCGATCACCAGGTCGCCGCCCCTGTTGTTGACCTTGAGCGTCCGCGTCACCTTGCGCAGCCGCAGGTCGTACTCGAACAGCACGCCGGTGTTGGTCAGGCCGTACACCGCCGTGGCGGTGTGCTTCACGCCGGTGATGGAGGCGACGCCCTGCAGCGGCTCGATCTCCCACAGCAGCTTGCGCGAGCGCAGGTCGAAGGCGGCCAGCCGGGCCGTGGGCGTCACAGGGGGAGAGCCGAGCCCCTCCTGGGTGCTGGTGCCCAGGTAGGCGATGCCCCGCAGCGCGGTCACCGAGGCGACGGTCTGGCGTTCCACGATCGGGCGGTAGGTGTCGACCTTGCCGCTGCGCGGGTCGTAGACGTCGAGCGCGCCGTTGGGGTGCCCAGGCTCGGACTGGGTCGGCATGACGATCAGGCGGGTGCGCCTGTCGTAGGCCAGGTCGCGCGGGCGGTCCTGGTTGTGTCCCGTGCGGAACAGCAGCTTGGCCTCGGGGTCGCCGATGCGGTGGGAGTAGAGCGCCGCCTGGGTGTAGACGCCGAGGTAGGTGGTGTCCCTGACGGTGATCATGGTCTTCGGCTCGCCGGGGATGGAGAGCCTGGTGACCTTGCCGGTGGCCAGTTCGTGCAGGTCGGCGCCGCTCTTGCCGCCGACGTAGACGTACTCGCCGTCGGAGTGCACCGACATGGGCGCCTCGGCGGCGGCCCGGTAGCCGCGCTGCACGTGGCTGAGGTAGTCGAGCTTGCCGGTGGCGGGGTCGTAGACGAAGACGCCGGGGTCCTGGATGCCGTAGATGCGGCCCTCGTGCTCCAGGATCCTGCCGGTCGCCGCCTCGAAGAACGGCACGCCGAGGACCTCGAGCCTGTCCGTGGCGATGTGGTAGCGGTACAGGGTGCCGGAGGGCCGCCCTGCGAAGTAGACCCAGCCGTCGTGGATCAGCACCGCGACCACGTACTTCTCGCCCGGCGCGGTCGCCTTGACGATCTTGTAGTTGGCCGGGTCGGCCTTCTCGACCACGACCAGTTCGGCCAGCGACAGCACGCCGCCCGCCACGTGCGTGTCGGAGCTCGACATGCTCGACACCCAGTCGCGGTCGGCCAGCTCGGCGGGCAGCAGGTCGCGCTTCTCGCCGGTCTTCCTGTCGATCGCGATGAGGTGGGCGTTGGTGCCGATGCCGGCGTAGACGTGGGTGGCGTCGGCCTGGATGCTGCGCACGTACGACTCGCCCGCCACGGGCTGGCCGAGGTCGCGGCTGACGCCGGTGGCGGGGTCGTACTCCACGACCCTGCCGGGCTCGGACATGCCCATGTAGATCTTGCCGTCGGGTGAGGAGGCCATGGTCCAGATGAAGTGGTCGGGATATTCGGCGAGCTTGGTCGTCGTCCCCGTCACCGTGTCGATCTTGTACAGGTCGGACCTGGAGTGGGTGCCGACGTACAGGTCGGTGCCCACCTTGCACATGGCCCAGATGCCCACACCCGTGGGGATCTCGAAGTGGGTGGTGACCTTGTCGGCGCCGAGGTCCCACGCTCCCACGACGTTGGGCGACAGGCCGCGCGAGCCCATGTAGAGCACGTTGCCGACGAACTCGCCGTTGCCCAGCGGGCTGGCGACGCTGGCGGGGCCGAGGTCGGTGAGCGTGCCTTCGGGCTCGCGGGCGACGGCGAGGGAGGGGGTGGCCGGAAGGGTGACAGCGGCGGCGGACGCGGCGGCTGCTACCTGGAGGAAACGGCGACGCGGGATCATCTGCCGGACGCTATAACGGCCTAGGCCGTAATGTCCAGACCAAAGAGCTGGACGGCATTGCGCCAAGCGATCAGCTCGGCGACGCCGGGGGAGAGGTCGGCCGCCGCGACGGCGCCGAAGGCCGAGGCGGGGTCGATGAGCGTGGAGTCGGTGCCGAACAGCAGCCTTCCTGGATCGACGCCTGCCACCACCTGCGCGATCCTGCCCGCCGGTGCGTGGGAGTAGCAGGGCTCCAGCCAGAGCCTGTCGCAGGAGCGCGCGGCCTCGACGGCGTAGCGATGGCCGTCCGCGCCCATGTGGCCCGCGATCGCGCGCAGGCCGGGGGTGTCCATGACGGCCTGGGCCAGGTCGAGCACGGAGGCGCCCCAGGTGTGGACGAGGGCGGGCACGCCGCGCGAGGCCACCAGCGCGAGAGCCTCACGCATTTGCGGAGAGGTGACGGGCGAGCCCGTGTAGTCGGTGTGGATCTTGACGCCGACGAAGCGCCCCTTCGGCAGGTACTCGTCGAGGTCCCGCTCGGCCTCGGCCAGCCTGCGCGGGTTGACCGTGACGTAGCCGTAGTGGCGCTCGGTGGTGGCCAGCCAGCCGTCCAGCGCCCTGTTGCCCGCGGAGGCGTCGTAGATGACCGCCTCGGTGGCCGACACGATCGACACGCCGATGCCGTAGCGGTCCATGGTGGCCAGGTTGAGCTCGGCCACGTCCATGGTGAAGAACCACGGCCCCCAGTGCGCGTGCACGTCGACGATCATCCGAGCAGCCTCCTCGCGTTGCCGCCCGCGACGGCGGCGATCTCTTCGGGCTTCAGCCCGCTGGTCGCCAGCCGCAGCAGCGGGACCAGCGGTTCGTAGTGGGGGGTGCGGGAGCCGTACAGCAGCCGGTCGGCGGGTACGGTCTCCAGCGCGTCGGGCGAGTTGAGCAGCCGCGTCGAAGTGTGGAAGCCGGGCTCGTCGGCGGCGACGACCAGGAAGTCGCCCAGGTGGTAGAAGTGGGTGTCCAGGAAGACGACCTTGGCCTCGAGGCCGGAGAACGGCTGCCAGAAGCGGCGCACGTCCCCGCCGGTGAGCACCACCAGCCCGAGCGCCGCCGCCCTCCTCGCCACGTGCCGCACGGAGGGGAAGCCCGCCTCGACGCCCTGCTCGTCGGGGAAGAGCCTGACCGCCTTCACCCCGCGCGCGGCCAGCCGCTCCATCTCGCGCACCGAGCCGATCGGGTCGCGCAGGTCGAGCGCGCCCACGGGGACGACACCTGGCAGGGCGAGCACCTCGTCGTTGCCGGAGCGCAGGTCGAACAGGGCGGCCCGCAGCGAGGCCACCGCGCCCACGCCGATCCTGTTCTCGCCCAGCGCGGCCAGCACCGACGACGGGTCGCCCGGCGGGCCGTCCCTGTCGGCGTACGCTCCCACCAGCACGTCCACATCAAGCGTCACCGTGAGCTCGCCGATCAAGCCACGCGCGTCGAACGCCGTCACAACCGCCTCCATTGACTATTCGCGTTCAGCAGATTACGGTCTGGGCCAAAATCGAGCAACCAGGTGGAGGCCCGGCCGTGCCGAGACTGCTCTTAGCCCTTCTGCTGGTCCCGACAGTCTTCCTCGCCACACCCGCGCACGCCGCCACCTGCGACGCACAGGACCGACGAGGTCACGAGCCTCGGCTTCCTCGGCCACGACCAGCAGCGCCCCGCCGACATCGGCTACGACCCCCTCACCGTCACCTTCCACGGCACGATGACCGTCCACAGGGGCAGGGTCTTCGCCTCGACCTACAGGGAGGGCGGCAACGCCTACCTGCTCGGTCCCGAGACCAGGCACCTGGCCACAGGACTGGGCGAGGAGTGGTTCAACGTCCCCGAACTCCACTTCGAGCCGGGCTCGTGGAAGGCCTGGGCCCTCGTCGGCAGAGACCTCGCCACGATCAGACTCGACCCCCGCTGCCCGAAAGCGACACCATGAAGACACCCTTGGCGGCACTGGCCGCCGTGCTTGCCACCGTGCTCCTGACCACCGCCCCCGCGCAGGCGGCCACCTGCGAGCCCCCCACCGTGGAGAGGTTCGGCCCCGCCTCGGTGACCGGCGCCATCGTCGGCGCCTCCGTCCACGAGGGCAAGGCCTACGTGGTGACCAGGGGCCAGAAGCCGCCCGTGCTCGCCGAGCTCGACCTGTCCACCCGCAAGGTCGTCAGGAGCGTCACGCTGCCGGACGCCCCGGCGACCGGCGAGCCGGAGGGCGCGTGGGCGACCGCCGTCTCCGGCGGCAAGGTTTACGCCGGCACCTACCCCGTCCCCGACCTCTACAGCTTCGACCTGGCCACCGGCGAGGTGAAGCACCTGCGCTCCTTCGGCAGGAACGGCGGCTTCGTCTGGAGCCTGGCGGCCGCCCCCGACGGCACGCTCTACGCCGGCACCTACCCCGACGGCAGGGTGTGGGAGTACAGGCCCGACACCGGCGCGGTGCGCAACTTCGGCGTGCTGGCCGCGGGGGAGCGCTACGTCAGGGCCGTCGCGGCCGACGCGGACAACGTCTACGCGGGCCTGCTCGACAAGGGCAAGCTCGTGGCGATCGACCGCGCGAGCGGGGCCGTGCGCGAGCTGGCCCAGGGCCCCGGCGGCATCGGCGTGGTGGCCGAGCACGGCGACAGGGTGCTGGCCGTCAGCGGCACGACCCTGATCGACGTCCGCAAGGACGGCACCGACCTCAGGCGGGTGCCGACGGGCGCGGGCAGCCTCGACGCGATCGTCTCCACCCCCGACGGCACCGTGTACGGCACGACGCGCCCCGACGGCGCCGTCCACCGCTACCGCACCGGCGACGAGGCTCTCACCAGGATCGCCGACGCGCCCTCGCCCGGCGACGAGACCAGGCGCCTCGCGCTCACCGGCGAGGGCGCCCTCGTCGGCTTCTCGGGCAGCGGCGGCATGTGGACGCTCGACCTGCCGAGCGCGAAGGCCGAGTTCGTCGACCTGATCGAGGCGGGACTGCCCAGCGGGGCCGAACGCCCGCAGAGCATGCTCCTGGTGCCCAACAGGGCCGTCTACATCGGCGGCCACTTCTCCATGGACGTGCGCGACCTGCGCACCGGCGAGCACCGCCGCTTCCGCGTCCCCGGCGAGCCCAAGGACCTGGTCCGGCGCGGCGACAAGATCTACGCGGCCATCTACCCCAGCGGCCAGATCATCGCCATCGACATGAGGACCGACGAGGTCACCAGCCTCGGCTTCCTCGGCCACGGCCAGCAGCGCCCGTGGGACCTGGAGTACGACCCCCGCACCGACAAGCTCCTGGTCGCCAGCGCCCCGCTGGGCGCCAGGCTCGACGGGGCCCTGTCGGTCGTCGACCCCGACACCGGGCAGATGGACGTCTACGAGGGCGTCATCCCCGACCAGAGCCTGATGAGCCTCTCGCTCGACCCGGCGGCGGGCGTCGTCTACCTCGGCGGCGACGTGCTGGGCGGCGGCGGCACCCCGCCGGTCAGGACCTCCGCCTCGGTGGCCGCCTTCGACCTGAAGACGCGCACCGTGCTCTGGCAGGTGGACCCGGTGCAGGGCAACCGCACCTTCCAGGACATCAAGGTCCACGACGGCCTGCTCTACGGGGTCTACAAGCGCAACTCCGGCGCCTGGATCGCCCTGGACCTGGCCACCAGGACCGTCAGGCACCAGGGCGCCCTGTCCGGCTACGGCGAGCTGACCGTGCACAGGGGCAGGGTCTTCGCCTCGGTCTTCTTCGGCGGCGGCAACGCCTACGAGCTGGGCACCGAGGCCAAGCTGCTGGCCACGGGGCTGGGCGACGAGTGGTACACCAACCCCCAGCTGCACTTCGAGCCGGGCTCGTGGAAGGCCTGGGCGCTGTCGGGCAGGGAGCTGGCAAGAATCGGGCTTGACCCCAGGTGCCCACAGAGTTAGGTTTCGGTCTGTGCCGAAATTGATTGACGCGCACCGCCTGATCGGGCCCGTGCCCTTCGACGATCTGCCGGAGGACCCGCGGCCCGAGATGGACCGCCTGGGCGTCGAGCGAGCCTACGTGACCCACACGCTGAGCCTCTACTCCGACGCCCACGCGGGCAACCAGGCGCTCTTCGCGCTCGACGACCCGAGGCTGATCCCCGTCCCCGTCGTGGTCCCCGAGGCGTTCGCGCCGATCCCCTCGTGGCAGGTCGCGATGGTGCGGCTGTGCCCCGAACGGCACAGGTTCGACCTCACGGGACCCGTCGCCCTGCGCTGGCTGGCCGCCATGGACGCCGTCGTCGCCGTCGACCTGGAGGAGACCTCGCCCGCCCAGCTGCTCGCGCTCACCACGCGGCTGCCGGAGCTCAGGGTCCTGCTGCTCAACCCCGGCTACCGCAGGCTGCGCGCGATCGCCGAGCTCATGTCGGAGGCGCCGAACATCTGGCTGGAGATCGGCACCGTCAACACCCAGCGCGCGGTGGAGTGGCTGGCCGAGAGGTTCGGCGCCCGCCGGCTGGTCTGGGGCACCGGCGCGCCCGTCCTCGACGACTGCGGGCCCCGCTTCCTGCTCGACCACCTGGAGCTGCCCGAGAAGGACGTCGAGCTCATCGCCACGGGAGGCGACCTGCTGTGATCCTCGACGCGCACGGCCACGTCGGCTCATGGCCCGACTTCCTCATCCCCGACCCGACCGCCGACGGCCTGGTCAGCCTCATGGACAGGCTCGGCATCGACGCCATGGGCATCAGCCACCTGCTCGGCGTCGGTCCCGACGCGGAGGGCGGCAACCGCCTGGCCTTCGAGGCCGCCGAACGGCACCCGGGCAGGTTCGGCGTCTGGCAGGTCTACAACCCCCACCACCGCAACCGGCTCGTCACCGAGGGCGTCTGGGGCGTCAAGATCCACCCCGACGTCCACCAGTGCCCGCTCGACGACCCACGCTACGACCCGGTGTGGGAGCTCGGCCTGCCGGTCCTGGCCCACGGGCAGACCGACTCGCCGTGGAGCGACCCCGCCCGGTTCGCCGTCGTCGCCGCCCGCCACCCCGATGTGCCGCTGCTCATGGGTCACACCGGCCTGTGGCCCTACGGCTTCGCCAGCGCCGCCCGCCTGGCGGCCGACCACCCGAACCTCTACCTGGAGACCTGCGGCTCGAAGATGACGGGCCGCTGGATCGCCCGCCTGGCCGAGCTGGCCGGCGCCGACCGGGTGCTGTTCGGCTCCGACTCCTGCTTCCTGGACCTGCGCGTCGGCTACGGCCGCATCGCCCTTGCGCCGCTCGTCGAGGCCGACAGGGCGCTCATCCAGGGCGGCAACCTGGCCCGAATCCTTGGAGGTCAAGCGTGACCCTCGCCATCCACGGCGGCGCGCCCGTCCGCACCGCCCCCTGGCCCTCCTGGCCGCCGCCCGTCGACGACGCCCAGCGCAAGCTCGTCACCGACGTGCTGGAGAGCGGCCTGTGGGGCGCCACCCAGGGCGGCAGCGTCGTCTCCGACCTGACCGCCGCCTTCGCGGCACTGTCCGGCGTGCCGTACGGCGTGGCGGTGGGCAACGCCACGCTCGGCCTCTTCGCCGCCCTGCGCGGCCTCGGCGTGGGCCCCGGCGACGAGGTCGTCATCCCCGCCTACACCTTCGTCGCCTCGGCCACCTCGGTCCTGCTCACCGGCGCCACCCCCGTCATCGTCGACGTCGACCCCGTGGACCTGCACCTGTCCACGGCCGCGGTGGAAGCGGCGATCACCTCGAGGACCACCGCCGTCATGCCCGTCCACCTGGCGGGCAGCCCCGCCGACATGGACCCGATCAACGACCTGGCCGCCGACTACGGCCTGGTCGTCGTCGAGGACGCCGCGCAGGCCCACGGCGCCACCTACCGCGGCCGTCCCATCGGCGGCCTCGGCGACGCGGGCGTCTACAGCTTCCAGGCCAGCAAGGCGATGACCGCGGGGGAGGGCGGCCTCATCGTCTGCCGCGAGGAGTCGGCCCACGAGGCGATCTGGTCGGTCTGCAACCTCGGCCGCAAGCTCGGTGGCCAGTGGTACGGCCACCCGACCGTCGGCTGGAACCTGCGCCTCACCGAGATCCAGGCCGCCCTGCTGCTGCCCTGGCTCGACCGGCTGGAGGCCGAGCTCGACCGGCGCGAGGCCTTCTGCGCCGCGCTGGAGCGCGAGCTGGCGGCGGCCGGGCTGCCGGTCGGCTTGGTCCCGCAGCCACCGGGCACCACCCGTGACTCCCGCCACCTGCTGATGCTCCGCTTCGACACCCCGATCGACAGGTCGTTCGTGCTGTCGGCCATGGCCGCGGAGGGCGTCCCGCTCGACTCCGGCTACCCGCCCCTCGGCACGATGAGCGCCCTCACCGAGGCGGGTGCCCGCGCCGAGCCGTGCCCCGCCACGCGGGCGGCCTCGGAGAGCGTCGTCTGGGTCCGCCAGTCGATGCTCATGGACGACCCCGCCCGCGCGAGCGACATCGCCGAGGCCCTCGCCAAGGTGCTGCAAGGGTGAGACTTACTTTGTAAAGGCGTCCGCGCCGCCTGTGTGCACAAGTACGTGGACCACCTCCCGCGCCTGCCGTCATGATCGCCGCGACACCGGTACCGGAGCGCGGGAGCGTCACAGATGCGGGAGAAGGTCCTGCTGGGAAACAGGCCGCTGTTCGCCAGCGCCGACCTGGACGAGGTGCGCGAGCAGGTGGCGCGGGTGTTCTGCCCGCATCGCCTCGACCTGACGGGCGACGTGGCCCTGCTGAACGCCAGGTTCAACTCGGCGCAGCTGGGCGCGGTGCGGATCAGCTACCTCGACTACGCCGCGGACGTGCGGATCGAGCCGGGCGAGCTGGAGTCGTTCTTCCTGGTCCAGATCCCGCTCGCGGGCCGCAGCCTCATCCGCTGCGGCGGCCAGGAGATCGTCTCCACGCCCGCGCTGGCCTCGCTGCCCTCGCCGACGGAGTACCTGGACATGCGGTGGGCGGCGGGCTGCCCGCAGCTCATCGTCAAGTTCGAGCGGGCCGCGGTGGAGAAGGCGCTGGAGCAGCTGCTCGGCGCGCCGATGGACCGGCCGCTCGTCTTCGACCTCGGCCTCGACCTGACGGCGGGCTGGGCGCGGGCCTGGCGCGGCATGGTGGACCTGATCGTCACCGAGGCCGAGCACGACGACGGCCTGGCCGCCCAGCCGCTGGCCGTCGCGCACCTCGAGAGCGCCATGCTCACCTCGCTGCTGACCATGCAGCCCTCCACCTACAGGGAACGGCTGCTCGCCCCCTGCCCGCCCGCGCTGCCCAAGGTGGTGGGAAGGGCGGCGCAGTTCATCAGGGAGCACGCCCACGAGCCGCTGACGACCCAGCAGGTGGCGCGCGCCGTGGCCGTCAGCGGGCGTTCGCTGCAGGAAGGCTTCCGCCGCCACCTTGGCCACACCCCCATGTCGTACCTGCGAGAGGTGCGGCTGGTCAGGGTGCACGAGGAACTGCTCGCCTGTGACCCGGCGCGCCGTACGGTCACGGCGGTGGCCGCCGGCTGGGGCTTCACCCATCAGGGGAGATTCGCCGCGGCCTACAGGCAGCGCTTCGGGCAGCCGCCGTCGGCCACGTTGCGCGGAGATCGTGCGCCAGGCGGACGGGATCCGCGCTGAGCGGATGGCCCGAGCGTGCCTCTCGCCCGTACGGTTTCACCAGGCGCCTGACCGATCCACCCTCATCCCACTCCATCCCCCGAAGGGAAGCCTCACCATGCGCGGAATCCTGATCGTCGGCGCCGGGCAGGCCGGACTCCATCTGGCCGTCGGACTGCTGAAGAACGGCTACGACGTCACCGTCGTCACCGATCGCTCGCCGGAGGAGATCCGCGACGGGCGGGTGACCTCCAGCCAGGCCATGTTCGGAACCGCCCTCGGCCATGAGCGCGACCTCGGCCTCGACCTGTGGGCCGGGTCCTGCCCGCCGATCGAGGGCATCTCCTTCACCGTGCCGGGCCCTGAGGCTCCCGTGATCGACTGGGCCGCCAGGCTGGACGTGGCGGCTCGCTCGGTCGACCAGCGGGTCAAGATGCCCGCGTGGATGGCCGAGTTCGAGCGGCTGGGCGGCAAGCTCGTCGTGCACGAGGCGACGGTCGCCGACCTGGAGACCTACGCCGCGCAGTACGACCTGGTGATGGTGGCCGCGGGCAAGGGGGCGATCGCCTCGCTGTTCGAGCGTGACGCGTCACGCTCGCCGTACGACAGGCCGCAGCGGGCGCTGGCGCTCACCTACGTGCACGGGCTCGCGCCGCGGCCCGATCATTCGGCGGTCTGCTTCAACCTCGTCCCGGGGGTCGGGGAGTACTTCGTCTTCCCCGCGCTGACCCTGTCGGGGCCGTGCGAGATCATGGTTTTCGAGGGCGTGCCAGGCGGGCCCATGGACTGCTGGGCCGACGTGCGCACCCCCGCCGAGCACCTGGCCAGGAGCCGGTGGGTGCTGGAGACCTTCCTGCCGTGGGAGGCCGAGCGGTGCGCGGAGGTGGAGCTGACCGACGACCTCGGCGTGCTGTCGGGCCGCTTCGCCCCCGTGGTGCGGCGGCCCGTGGCGACCCTGCCCTCCGGCGCGCGGGTGCTCGGCGTGGCCGACGTGGTGGTGCTCAACGACCCGATCACCGGGCAGGGCGCCAACAACGCGGCCAAGTGCGCCGCCTCCTACCTCGACAGCGTGCTGGAGCACGGCGCCAGGCCCTTCGACGCGGCGTGGATGACGGCCGCCTTCGAGCGTTACTGGCAGGTCGCAGGCCACGCGACCGCCTGGACCAACGCGCTGCTGGCGCCCCCGCCGCCGCACGTGCTCGAACTGCTGGGCGCGGCGGGCGCTCTGCCGCAGGTGGCCTCCCGCTTCGTTAACGGCTTCGACGACCCCTCCGACTTCGCCGAGTGGTTCATGGACCCGGCCAAGGCCCACGCCTACCTGGCGGCGCTGTCATGAGGTCGCTGAGGGAGGCGCTCGGCATGTACGCCACGGGGGTGGCGGTGGTGACCACCGCGCTGGAGGACGGGCGCAGGGCGGGAGTGACGGTCAACTCCTTCACCTCCGTCTCCCTCGACCCGCCGCTGGTGCTGTGGTGCCTGTCGAGGCGGGCGCCCAGTGCGGACCTGTTCCTGCGGGCGGGCAGGTTCGTGGTGAACGTGCTGGCCGCGGGTCAGGACGAGCTGTCGCGCCGGTTCGCCACCCCCGCGGAGGACAAGTTCGCGGGGGTGGCGACCAGCTCGGCGGCGGGCGGGCTGCCCGTCCTGGAGGGCACGCTGGCCAGCTTCGCGTGCCGTACGGTGACCGTGCACGAGGGCGGCGACCACCTGATCTTCGTCGGCGCGGTGGAGCAGTTCGACCGCACGGGCGGCGAGCCGCTGGTGTTCCACTCAGGGCGCTACCTGGAGCGGGTGGCGGGATGACTCAGCAGATCCTGTAGGTGTAGAAGTTCTCGAAGCGCGACAGGTACATGTGCCCGTCGGGCCCCTTGAGCAGGATCGAGATCGGGCGGGCGATGAGGGTCAGCGCCATCGTCGCCCTGTCGATGCGGTAGGCCTTGCCCTGCGCCTTGCCGTACAGCCTGCCGTCGGAGCCGAGCTCGATGTTGGTGTCGAGCCAGACCTGGGTGGCGGTGGCCCACGGGTAGGTCTGGTGCTTGACCGAGCGCAGGGTCGCGCCAGTGGCGGGGTCGAGCTCGTAGAGGGCGTCGGGGGACAGGCCCCACAGCCTGCCGTCGCCGTCGAAGGTGATCGAGCCGAGCGCCAGGTCGCCCGGCACGGGCTTGGTCCGCCACTTCAGCGAGTCGGTGGCGATGTCGTAGGCGAAGGCGACGGCAGCGTCGTCCTGCGGGGTGCTGATGCCGCCGAAGGCGGAGGTCGTGCCGTAGACGACGCCGTCGCGGTAGGCCAGTCCGATGATGCTGTGGCCGGGGATGAGGTTGCGCCTGATGACGCTCCTGCCGGTGGCCGGGTCGTACAGGCCGAGCGCGCCGCCGACCGTGCCCGCCTTCGGGACGGTGCCGAACGCCAGCCAGTCGCCTGCCGAGATCATCGCGAAGGGGCGGTCCTGCTCGTGCTCGGCGAGGTTGAGCAGGGGCTTGGGCTCGCTGCCCGTCCACTCGTAGATCCTTGCCCACGGGTAGACGCCGAGGTAGAGCTTGCCCTGGTGGGTGACCATGCCCTCGCTCTGGCCGACGTTGGGCCAGAACTGCGACTGGCCGGTGCGGGGGTCGTAGGAGGCCAGCCCGCCGGTGAAGAAGCCGCCGCCGTAGACGCGGCCGTCGGGGCCGACGGCCATCGATCGGACGCTGACCGGCTGCCCCGTGAGGGTGCCCTCCAGCAGCTCGCCCTTGCCGCTCCTGCGGTCGTAGTGCCAGATCCGCCCGGTGGAGCCGGTGCCCACCAGCGTGTGGCCGATCCAGCCGAGGGGCCTGGCCGCGCCGCCGCCGTAGTCGGTGAACCCGGTCCTGGTGACGATCTGGCCCGATGTCAGGTCGTAGGCGACGAGCTCCTCGTTCTGGAAGAGGTAGACCTGGCGGCCGTGTCTGCCGCCGCCGACGGTGAGGCTGTCGACGTCCTCGACGACGTCCTTCCAGGCGCCGGTCTCCAGGTCGTAGACGCCCATCGGGTTGGTGTTGGTGGAGGTGGAGAACCTCACGAGCAGGTGGCGGCCGATGACGTCCACGTCGTAGGCGTAGCCGTGGCCCTCGATGGGCGGGTCGATGACGCGCAGGGTGGTGCCGTCCTGGCCGATGACGGCGACCTTCATGTTCTGCGCGCCGACGCCGGCGTAGACCGTGCCGTCCTCGGCGACGGCCAGGTCCCTGAGGTACTGCTCGCCGGGGACCGGGCTGCCCAGGTCGGTGATCTGGCCCGTCGCGGTGTCGTAGCGGACGAGCTTGCCGTTGGGCGAGGTTCCCGCGTAGACGGACCTGCCGTCGGGGGAGGCCGCGACGGTCCACACGAACGACTCGCCCTGCGCGGCCATGCCGAGCTCTCTGACCTGGTCGGCGGCGGGGTCGTAGCGGAACAGCCGGCCCATCGCGCCGGCCGTGGCGTTGTAGCTGCCGACGTAGACGGCGTGGTCGGGGGCGACGGTCACCGCCCATGAGCCGAGGGCGAGGGGGAGGGGGCGCTCGGCGATGAGGCTGCCGTCGCCCGCCTTCCTGATGCCGAGCATCGCGGGGCCCGAGGCGCTGGAGGTCACCGAGTAGACGCGAGGGCCGTCGGGGTGGGTCGCGTCGAGCGCGGTGCCCGCCGTGGTGGCGCCGGTGAGCGGCATCGTGCCGAGGTTCTTGAAACCGCACCCGGTGGGCGGTGCGGCGGAGGTTTCGGCCTGGGCCGGGACTGCGGGGGTGAGGGCGAGTAAGAGGGCCAGAGCCGCCGCCCGCCAAGATACGGTCATGGCCGTAATTCTGCCAGCTCCCTCCCTGCCACGGAAGCTCCCCTCTCCTCGAGGGGGCCGGGGTAACTCGCGCACTCCCGCGCAGGGAACGCTCACCCGTGTGTTCGGCGTCTCGCCGGTCGGCTTCGGGCCCCGGGCGGCGCTCGGCGAATTGAACTGCTTTCACCGCTTTTCGGGTGTGCGGGTGCCGGCGGGGGCAGAATGATCATATGACCGGGCCCAGGCGGATCATCGCGGTACGACACGGCCAGAGCGAGGCCAACCTCGCCTTCCAGGAGGCGATCGGCGTCCCGCTGTTCTACGAGCCTGGCGACGACGAGATCGCGCTGACCGCGCTGGGGCGCGCGCAGGCCGCGGCCCTGGGCAGGCACCTGGCGGCGCTTCCCCCGCAGGAGGCGCCTGAGGTCGTGTGGTGCTCGCCGTACCTGCGGGCCAAGGAGACCTGGAGGCTCGCCCAGCGGGCATGGGGCGCCCCCTCGCTTCCCGTCAGCGTCGACGCGCGGCTGCGCGACAGGGAGTGGGGCGAGCTGCGCTACTACAACCTGGCCGCGCTGGAGCAGCGCTTCCCCGACGAGGTGGCGCGGATGCTGGCCCAAGGGGAGTACGGCTACCGCCCGCCCGGCGGCGAGTCGTTCGGCGACGTGGCGGTCAGGCTAAGGGACTTCCTGGCCGACCTGGCCTCGAAGGCCGAGGGGCGGCGCGTGCTGATCGTCGCCCACGACTCGGTGGTGCTGGTCCTGCGCCACGTCATCGAGCAGGCGCACGACACCGACCTGGCGGCCGTCGACGTCCACGCCCCGATCAGGAACGCCTCGGTCTCGACGTGGGCCGCGCCGGACGGGCGCCTCGAGCTGGTGTCGTTCAACGAGGTCGGCCACCTCGACTGAACAGAGGGGTTGACCCACGAGGACACAGCATCAACACTCGTCTCCAAGTGAGCGTTAACAGTACGAAATGTTAGCGCTAACACACGTTCATCTAGGAGAAGCTCAGTGCTGACCGCGCACCTCACTCTGGATCCCGCCTTCCGGGTGGCCCCCGTGCACCGCCGCACCTTCGGCACCTTCGTCGAGCACCTCGGCCGCTGTGTCTACACGGGGATCTACGAGCCGACGCACCCGACCGCCGACCAGGACGGCTTCCGCCAGGACGTGCTCGACCTGACCAGGCAGCTGGGGGCGACGAGCGTCCGCTATCCCGGTGGCAACTTCGTCTCCGGCTACCGGTGGGAGGACGGCACGGGCCCGCGCGAGCAGCGTCCCACCAGGCTGGACCTCGCCTGGCACTCCACCGAGACCAACGAGTTCGGCCTGGACGAGTTCATGACCTGGTGCCGCAAGGCGGGCGTCGAGCCGATGATGGCGGTCAACCTCGGCACCAGGGGCATCGAGTCCGCCCTCGACCTGCTGGAGTACTGCAACATCGACGCGGGCACGCACCTGTCGGACCTGCGGGTCGCCAACGGCGCCAAGGAGCCGCACGCCGTCCGCATGTGGTGTCTCGGCAACGAGATGGACGGCCCCTGGCAGATCGGCCACAAGAGCGCCAGGGAGTACGGCAGGCTCGCCGCCGAGACCGGCAGGGCGATGCGCATGCTCGACCCTGGCCTCGAACTGGTGGCCTGCGGCAGCTCGGGCTCCAGCATGCCGACCTTCGGCGCGTGGGAGGCCACCGTGCTGGAGGAGACCTACGACGTCGTCGACTTCATCTCCTGTCACGCCTACTACGAGGAGCACGACGGCGATCTGGCCAGCTTCCTGGCCTCGGCCATGGACATGGACCACTTCATTGACTCCGTGGTGGCCACCGCCGACAGCGTCGGCGCCAGGCTCAAGAGCAAGAAGAAGATCAACATCTCCTTCGACGAGTGGAACGTCTGGTACCTGTCGCGCTACCAGAACGCCGAGCCCATGACCGGATGGCCGGTCGCCCCTCCGCTGCTCGAGGACCACTACCACCTGGCCGACGCGGTGACGCTCGGCGGTCTGCTGATCTCGTTGCTGCGCCACAGCGACCGCGTCACCTCCGCCTGCCTGGCCCAGCTCGTCAACGTGATCGCCCCGATCATGACCGAGCCGGGCGGGCGCGCGTGGAAGCAGACCACCTTCCACCCCTTCGCCCAGGCCGCCGCCCACGCCAAGGGCGACGTCCTGCGGGTCGAGACCACCTCGCCCGTCCACGAGACCAGCAGGTTCGGCGAGGTCGCCGCGCTGGACGCCGTCGCCACCCACGACGGCGAGTTCACCACCGTGTTCGCGGTCAACCGCTCGGTGGACCAGCCGCTGACCCTCACCGCCGACCTGCGCTCCCTCGGCGCGCTCCGGCTGGAGGAGGTCACCACTCTGTCGGGCCCCGACCCCTACGCCCGCAACAGCGCCGACACCCCTGACGCGGTGGCGCCGCGCGCCAACCCCGACGCCCGCCTGACCGACGGCAAGCTCGAGATCACGCTGCCCGCCGTCTCCTGGAACGTCATCCGCCTCGCCCGCCAGTGATCCCGCGCGTGCCGTCGAGGACGGCATCGGCCCCCTGCCTGGTGCCGTCCTCGGCGAACCACCGCTCCTCCGCCTCGAACCACGCCAGCCACCGCCGCTCCAGCTCGGGCCCGTCCCGCTCCAGCACCCTGGCCAGGCGCACGGGCCTCGGCGCCTCCACCCACACCCTGAAGGTCACCAGCGGGCTACGGCGGGCGGTCCCGACGCCCTCGATGACGAGCACGGGCGCGACGGGCACGCTCACGAGCTCGGCGTAGGCCCCGCGCGCCCAGTCGTAGCGGCGGAAGGCGCCCGCCCTGCCCGAGGAGAGGGGGCGCAGCACCTGCTCCTCCAGCGCGGTGAACCAGGGCCCAGGGCCCTCCTGCCACGGCACGGGGAAGTCGTCGCTGTGCACGACCTGCGCGCCGAGCGCCCGCCCCAGCCGCGCCGCGAACGTGGTCTTGCCCGAACCCGCCGGCCCGTCGACGGCGACCACCCTGGTCCCGCCGCAGGAGGGCGGCCGGTCCATGACGCGTTTCACCAGGTGGTCCACGCACCAGATCCTGCCACGCCGGAACGGGGACCTGACTGTCGAGTGGGGGCTCTCGCCTGAAAGGCTAGAAAGCCGTAGGCTCGGCGACCATCACAGGAGGTTGATCTTGCGCGGACCCCTCGGCGACATCGTCGTCCTCGACCTGTCCAGGGCCCTGGCCGGGCCGCACGCCGCCCAGATGCTCGGCGACCTGGGCGCCCAGGTGATCAAGGTCGAGCATCCGGGCGGTGGCGACGAGTCGCGAGGGTGGGGCCCGCCCTTCGTCGGCCCTGACCACGACATCTCCACCTACTTCCTGGCGGCCAACCGCAACAAGCAGTCCATCGCCGTCGACCTGAAGTCGGACGAGGGCAGACGGCTCGTCGAGCGGCTGGTACGGCAGAGCGACGTCCTGATCGAAAATTTCCGCACCGGCGTGCTCGACCGCCTGGGCTTCCCCGTCGAGCGGCTGCACGAGCTCAACCCGCGCCTGGTGATCCTGTCCATCACCGGCTTCGGCCACGACGGCCCCGAGGGCGGCAGGCCGGGCTACGACCAGATCGCCCAGGGCGAGGCGGGGCTCATGTCGCTCACGGGGCCCTCCAAGGACGAGCCGTACCGGGTGGGCGCCTCCATCGCCGACCTGCTGGCCGGCATCCACGGCGCCTACGGCGTGGTCGCCGCCCTCTACGCGCGCGAGCGCACCGGCAGGGGAGAGGTCGTGCGCACCTCCCTGCTGGCCGCGGTGGCGGGCGTGCACTCCTACCACGGCACGGCCTGGACGGTCGGCGGCACGGTCCCGGTCGCGGGCGGCAACCACCACGCCTCCATCGCCCCCTACGGCGCCTTCCGCTGCGCCGACGGCATGCTGCAGATCGCCGCCGCCAACGACGGCCAGTGGCGCAAGGTGGCCACCTTGCTGGACATCGACCCCGATGACGCGAAGTATGCGACGAACAGGCAGAGACTCGCGCACAGGGACGAGCTGATCGCACAGATGGAGAAGTCGCTCGCCCGTCGCGACAGGGAGGACTGGCTGACCGCGCTGGCCGACCTGGGCGTGCCCGCGGGCGCCATCCGCACGCTGGATGAGGTGTACACATGGGAGCAGACCCGTTCCCAGGGGCTGGTCGTGGAGGTGGAGCACCCCGTGCTCGGCACGATCGAGCTGCCGGGACCGCCCCTGCGCTTCGACGGCGCCCCGCAGGCGCGGCACACCGCCCCTCCGGCCCTCGGCCAGGACGGCGAGGCCGTGCTTTCGTGGTTGGCGGAACGGGAACGGTGATCCGCGCGTCAACATTGCAGCACTCGTCGACAGCAGGGGAGCAGTGGTGAGCCGGCCGGATGCGCGCACTCTCATCGAGACGGTCCTCGACAAGGGGTCGTGGAAGTCATGGGACACGCCGCCCGCCGACCCCGCCGTGTCCGGCTCCTCCTACGCCGACGAGCTGGCCGCCGCGCGCGCCAAGACCGGGTTCGACGAGTCGGTGATCACCGGTGAGGGCTTCCTCGGCGGTCGCAGGGTGGCCATCGTGGCCTGCGAGTTCGCCTTCATGGCCGGCTCCATCGGCGTCGCCGCGGCCGAGCGGCTGGTGCTGGCGGTCGAGCGCGCCACCCGCGAGAGGCTGCCGCTGCTGGCCTCGCCCGCCTCGGGAGGCACGCGCATGCAGGAGGGCGCGCTCGCCTTCGCGCAGATGGTCAAGATCACGGTCGCGGTGCAGCGGCACCGCGACGCGGGCCTGCCGTACATCGTCTACCTGCGCCATCCCACGACCGGCGGCGTCTTCGCCAGCTGGGGTTCGCTGGGCCATGTGACCGCGGCCGAGCCGGGCGCGCTGATCGGCTTCCTCGGGCCCAGGGTGTTCGAGTCGCTGCACGGCTACGCCTTCCCCGAGGGCGTCCAGGTGGCGGAGAACCTGTTCGCGCACGGCCTGGTCGACGCCGTCGTCTCGGCCGAGGACGCCCGCGAGGTGGCGATCAGGGCGCTGACCGTCCTCGCGGCCGAGAAGGAGGGCCTGGTCGCCGGGCAGGCGCCGGAGGAGGCGCTGCGCCCCGTCGAGGCGTGGGACGCCATCACCCGCTCGCGCCGCGACGACAGGCCGGGCATCAGGACCCTGCTCAAGCTCGCCGCCACCGATGTCACCCCGCTGAACGGCACCGGCGAGGGCGAGGCCGATCCAGGGCTGCTGCTCGCGCTGGCCAGGTTCGGCGCCGCGCCCGCCGTCGTGCTCGGCCAGGACCGGCGCAGGCAGCGCGCGATAGCTCCGCTCGGCCCCGCCGGGCTCCGGGTGGCCAGACGCGGCATGCGGCTGGCCGCCGAGCTGGGCCTCCCGCTCGTCACCGTGATCGACACGGCAGGGGCCGCGATGTCGAAAGCGGCGGAGGAGGGCGGTCTGGCCGCCGAGATCGCCCGCTCCCTCGCCGACCTCGTCATGCTCGACGCCCCGACCGTCTGCCTGCTGCTCGGCGAGGGCGCGGGCGGAGGGGCGCTGGCCCTGCTGCCGGCCGACAGGGTGCTGGCCGCCCAGCACGCCTGGCTGTCGCCGCTCCCGCCGGAGGGCGCCTCGGCGATCCTCTACCGCAGCGTGGACTTCGCCCCCGAGATCGCTCAGGCGCAGGGGGTGCGCGCCACCGACCTGCGGCGTGACGGCATCGTGGACAGGATCATCCCCGAGGAGCCCGACGCCGCCTACGAGCCGAGGGCCTTCTGCGAGCGGGTGGCCAGGGCGCTGGAGTTCGAGATCACGCGACTGCTGGAGACGCCGAAGGCGGACAGGTTGCCTGCCCGCCTCGCGCGCTACCGCTCTCTCGGGATCTAGTCCAGTCGCCAGAGCTCCTTGCCGGCGGCATCGTAGCCGATCACGAGAGCTCCCCCCTCGGCCTTCTTGGCCGGCGTGGAGAACAGCACGAGGCCGAGGCCCCACGGGTCGGGCGTGGTCGCCGCCGCGACCAGACGGGATCCGTCGTCGTAGACCATCTCGACCCGGGCCGTGCCCTTGATCGCGATGCCGGTGAAGATCTCGTCGCCGTAGGTGTAGGTGGCGTCCTCGAAGTCCCGCATCTCGACGGTGAACTGCTGCCCATCCCGCCACATGATCAGGCAGCCGTCCTGGTGGGTGACGGTGACCCCGCCCGCCAGCGTGGCGGCCCTGCCGACCGGAGGGGAGACCGAGCAGCCTGAGGGCGCCTCGCCGCCGATCGCCATGCCGAGTTCACCCCTGGCGTCGCGCAGGTCGAACGTCTCCGTACCGCCCGGGTAGGGGACGGTCCAGATCTTCAGCGGCGCGCCCGCGGGGGCGTGGATCGTCCCCTTGGTCTCGGACTTCTGCGCCGTCACCTGGGTGATGCCGGTCCCCGCCACACCGATCGCGATCGTGCCGAGGTCGGGCAGGCGGCGGGCGTAGTGGGTGGCGACCGGCTCGAAGGCGTCGCAGGTGGTCTTCTTGCCGGGCATCGAGCGGCACAGACCGTCCCAGGTTCTGCCGTCGGCGAGCGTCACCTTGCTGAACCACACCTTCGCCTCCCCGAGGGTGACGACCTCGCCGATCGGCGGGTGCGGGTCCCAGGCCGGCTTGTCGGCGGGGTGGTCCTCGCGCCACAGCTCCTTGCCGCCGGAATCGTAGCCGACGAGGGTGAAGCCCTCCAGGTAGAGGTCGCCGGAGACGGGCTCCTCACCGGCGAACAGCCGTACGCCGAACTTCCACGGGTCCTGCTTGACCGCCGCCCTGAGCACCTTGCCGTCCTTGCGGACCAGCTCGACCTTCGCGGTGGCCGGGCGGGCGATGCCGAACCAGCGACCCCCGTTGACCTGCAGGTCGACGTCCATCGGCTTGCCGCCCATGTTGCGCAACAGCTCCTTGGCGCTGTGGTTCAGCCCCAGCTCGCGGCCGTCGAGGCTCCAGATGAGCGTCCTGTCGGGCGTCTTGTAAGGCCGCACGCTCAGCCCGGCGACCTTCGTCGCGTCGCCCGCGGGCTCGCCCTGCTCGGCCTCAGGCGGCATCGCGAAGGGTCTGGCCACCCGCGACAGGAGCCTGCCGTCGGTGGCGGTGAACTCGTAGGCGGTGACCTGGTCCGTGTCAGGGAAGTCGACCGTCCAGATCTTGAAGGGTGCGCCAGAAGGCCGGTGGACGGCTCCGGCGACGCGCGTCCCCTTCTTGGTCACCGCCGTCACCGTGGCGACGTCCAGGCGTGCGGCGCCGTAGTCGAGCACGTTCTCGCGCGGAGGGACGGACTGCGTCGTCCCCTCGAACCAGCCGACGCTCTCCATCGCCTGGGCCCCGACGTCGCCGCCGCACACGGTGTGGGGGGCTTCGCCTGCGTACTGCACGGCCCGGCAGAAGACGAGCAGACCCTTATGGTCGGTGGCGAACCAGAGCCGCATCGGCCGGTTCTCGGCCGGGTTGTCGATGACCAGCGCCTGGCCGACGGGGGCCGGCTCGGGTGGCGGTCCCGTCATCACCTGACCCCCCTGGAACCCGCCGAGCAGGACGGGCACGAGCAGGGCGACCAGCGCGACGGGCAGCGCGACCAGGACCACTCCCCACCGGCGCAGCGGCCCGCGCCTGCGCTCCTGCACGCGCAGCCAGGCGGTCGGGCTGGTCTCGTAGGTCTGGGCCCTGGCGTCGAGGGCGGCGCGCAGGCGCTCTTCGAGGTCGTTCACAGCTTCTCCCTCAGGGCGGCGAGGCCGCGGCTGGCGTGTGTCTTCACCGAGCCGGGCGTCACGCCCATGGCCTCGGCGATCTCTCGTTCGGACAGGTCGAGCCAGTAGCGCAGGATCAGCGCCTCGCGCTGACGGCGCGGCAGCGCGTCGAGGGCGGCCAGCAGCTCGCGGTGCTCCTCCGCCACCAGGACGGCGTGCTCGCTGCTGCGGGCGTGCTCGGGCGGCTCGGGACGGCGCAGCCGCGTGATGCGCAGGTGCCGCAGCCGGTTGCGGGTCAGGTTGCAGACGGTCGAGCGCAGGTAGCCGAGTGCGGCCCCCTCGTCACGCAGGCGGCGGGTGTGCAGCCTGGCGAACGCCTCCTGGGCGATGTCCTCGGGGTCGTCCGCGCCCAGCAGACCCGCCAGCCGTACGAGCGACCCGTAGTGGGCGGCGAACAGCTCCGCGTGGCCCGGGGGCGCGGGCGTCATGGTGGGTGTTTCCATCACGTCTGAGAGACCCCTGAAGGGGCGGCCGGTTGACGGCGGCGCCGAGATTCTTCTACGTGACGGGCAGGCGCTCGACCCTGATCGAGAAGACCTCTTCGCGTGGCACGACGACCTCGTAGGCGCCGTGGTCGACCATCCAGTAGCCGAGGGCCTCGGCCTTCATGCCGCTGTGGCCGGTGTAGGCGATGTGCAGGCCGTCGTCGTCCTCGTCGAGGATGACGCACGGCTCGCCGCCGAAGGCGCCGACCGTGCGCACCAGCACGAGCCACTCCAGGTCGGAGCGGTCCACGGTGCGCCGCCAGTAGCCGGAGGCGGCCTCGAAGCCCTCGAGCTCCTCCTCGCTGAACAGCACGACCTCGTCGCTGTCGGGGCCGATCGCCGCCGGATGGGTGTGTCCCCTGTGGCGGGCGACGAACCCCGAGGCCACGGGAACGATCTCGTCGCTCATGCGGAGGGCCGCCAGGTGAGCCCGTCGTAGAGGGCGAAGGGCCGCTCGCCCCTGTCGCTCACGTGCACGATCTCGGCCCCCGCGGGGATCGGCATCGGCGCGGTGTGGAACTGGGGGACCACGTGCTCGCGCGAGGTGGTGAACCCGTTCCCCGCGAACGGCGGCGCGTCGCTCCAATCGCCGCCCATGTGCGGCCCGTACGGCACCGCGTAGGTGTCGACGTCTCGTGCGTACCACCGCATGACGTACAGCTCGGGCACCTCCGCGCTCAGCTCCGATCCTTCGAACGACAGGTCGAGCCCCAGGAACAGGGTGCGCGGCGTGGTCAGCCGCGCGCAGTCCTGGACTCTGTAGACGTAGCCGGAGATGACCGTGCGCTTGCCCGAGAGGTAGGGCACGAGCAGCCGAGGCGGCACCACCTTCTGCATCTGCGTCCTACGCTCGTTCACGACACCACTTTACGATCTCTTGGCCTACAGCACTCTGTGTTCGAGGCAGGGCAGGGCCGCGCGAGCCGAAGCGGTCGCCTCGGGATCGACCTCGACCACCTGCACGGCGGGTCCGCTACCCAGGTCGGCGCGGACCACGCCCAGCGGGTCGACCAGCATGCTGCGCCCGATGCCGAATCCGTCGCCCGACTCGGAGGGGTTGGGCGCCTGGCCGACGGCGGCCGTCCACATCGTGTTCTCCAGTGCCCTGGCGCGCACCAGCGTGATCCAGTGGTCCTCCTTGAGCGGGCCCGAACCCCAGGCGGCGATCACCGCGAACAGGTCGGCTCCCCTGTCGACCAGCGCCCTGGCCAGCTCGGGGAAGCGGATGTCGTAGCAGGTGAGCAGGCCGATCCTGAGCCCGGCCAGCTCGACCACGGTCGGCTCGGAGCCCGGGGCGACCAGCTCTGACTCGCGGAAGCCGAAGGAGTCGAACAGGTGGATCTTCCTGTAGGCGGCCACGACCGCGCCCGAGGCGTCGATCGCGACGGCGGTGTTGTGGACCTTGCCCTCGGCGGGCTCGAACACCCCTGCGATCACCGCGACGCCGTGCTCGCGGGCCGCCGCGGCCAGACCGGTGACGAAGGGCCCGTCGAGCGGCTCGGCCAGGTCGCTGACGCTCCTGCCGAACCTGGTCAGGGTGGCCTCGGGGAAGATCGCCAGGTCGGCGCCCTGCGCCCTGGCCAGGGCCTCCGTGGCCCGCTTGAGGTTGGCGGCGGGATCGGGGGAGACCGGCAGCTGGCACAGGGCGATTCTCGTCACGCCTCCGAGACTATGCCCGCATGGAACCGGGCGGCCAGATCACCCGGACGGGCTTGCCCGCGGCGGCCCGCCGCACCTACGACCTGCTGCTCGGCAAGGCGGGGCCAGGTCGTCCTGCTGCCCTTCGAGGAGGCGGGTGTGCCCGCCTACCTCGCCGCCGCCAGCCGCGTGCCAGCATCATCCGCATCCAGCGCACGTCCTTCCGCTACTCGTGTATCCGGGGGCGGGGGCGCCGTCAACGGTCAGAAGAGACGAGCCTGTTACCTACCGGCTTCCACCAGGTGAGCGCCCGCCACGCCCACTCGAGCGGGCCGTACCTGAACCTGGACAGCCACCACCAGCTGAACAGCAGCTGCGCCAGCAGCGTCACCCCCGTCACCGCCAGCACCGGCCAGCGGGTGGGGCCGGTCAGCACGATGACCACGGTGCCGGTGACGTAGTTGGTCAGCGCCATCCTGCCCAGGGGCTCCAGCCAGCGCGGCCGCAGGTACAGGATCGCGGTGGAGTAGGCCGCCGCCCCCGCCAGCCCGGCGACCACGTAGATCCACCACTGCCCGGCGATCGGATAGAGCCACGTGAACACCGCCGAGACGGCCGCGGACACCCCGAAGCCCGGCAGCAGCCAGCGACGCCCTGGCCGCCACTCCATCAGCGTCATGCCGATCAGGAAGAGCCCAGGGATGATCAGGATCCCGCCGCCCATCCACGTGCCCCACCCGAGCGCCGCGACGCCGAGCACCAGGATCGGCCATCCGGCCGACAGGAACGAGACGGGTAGCAGCACACCGAGCCCGAACAGCGCGTAGTCGGTCAGCACCTCGCCCTCGTACCAGGTGTGCTGGATCAGCCCGAACAGCAGCAGCCACAGCAGCCTGCGCAGCAGCACCCATCGGGAGGCGCCGCGCAGCACCAGCACGAAGCTGATGCCGAACAGCAGCGAGAAGATCGGGTAGAAGCGGCCCTGGAAGAAGGTCTCGACCCACCACTCGCCCTTGGGCCCCTCGTGGTGCTGCCAGGTGTTGACCAGCATGATCCCGCACACCGCGAAGCCGCGGAGCGCGTCGAGCTCTCTGATGCGCGTCAAAGGAACCAGGACCACCACCATACGAGGAACCCCGCCGCGACGGTCGCGGCCAGGCTGTTGGGGATTGTACGGGCGCGAGCCAGCGCCGCGACGGTGAGCACCGCCGAACCCGCCGCGATCCACCCGTACAACTCCAGCACGCGCGGCACCCCCACGGCCAGCGCCGTCTCGTTCACCTTCGTCAGCCCCCACACCGCGTCGGCGGCCAGGCCGGTGAACGCCAGGCCCGTCAGGCCCGCGAAGGCGGTCAGCGCCCTGCCCCTGATCGCGCCCGTGACCAGCTGGGCCAGGCTGGCCAGCACGAACAGCGCCGGCGGCGCGGCCAGCCACGGAGCGGTCATCGCCTGGTAGGGGGCGCCTGTGACGTGCAGGTCGCCGGGCCGCACGGGGGGAAGGCCGCGCACGGAGGGGTCGCAGGGCTGCTTCCAGCCCTCGGGATCGGCCATGAAGGCGGCGATGGTGCGTGCGCCGCACCGGTCGGAGAGGAACACCGCGTGTCCCACCCCCGCGAACTCGACGAAGCGGGCGTGAGGCAGCCGCTCGGCGGCGGGTCTGGCGGTCCTCGGGGGCGTGGTGGGGTCGTACTGTCCTGCCAGCACCAGGACGGGCGCCTTCGTGCTCGCCTTCGTCGGCTTCGAGGCCGGCAGCCGCCACTCCGCGCACACCGCCCTGTCCACGTTCACCGTGAACAGGCGCGACCTGTCGGGGAAGGTGGCCTCGTCCTGGCACTGGACGGCGTGGTAGAGCCCGAACTCGTGGGAGGCCAGGCCGGGGCCCGTCTGGTCGGCCAGCGGGCGCAGCAGCTCGTCGTGCCCCTGGGCGAGCGCGCCGACCAGCGCGGGGGCCGCGGCGATCACGCTCGTGTCGTGCAGCCCCTCGGCCAGCACGGTCGCCACGTCGTCGCCCGTCAGCCTGGCGGTGAACGCCCTGCCGGTCAGCGGGTCGGTGGTCGGCACCAGGGCGGGGTCGTCGTTGAGCCGCCCGGTCATCACCTCGAAATCCTCGTCGATGCCGAGCGCGGCCACCGTGTCGTCCAGGTTGCGGTCGGCGTCGCCGTACCAGGAGACGTCCTGCGGCAGGAAGGAGTCGAGCACGACGGCGGCGGTCCCGCCGGGGTCGGCGGCGGCCGCGTCCACCATCACCCTGGTGGAGTAGCTGACGCCGAACAGGTTCCACTTCTCGAAGCCGAGCGCCTTGCGCAGGTCCACGACGTCGGCGGCGATCTCCTTGGTGGTGTACCCGCGCAGGTCGACGCCCGCCTCCTGGTGGCGCCTGCGGCAGTCGCGCGCGCCCCTGGCCACGTCGGCGCCGGGGGCGCGCAGCCGGTCGAGCATCGCCGCCACGGTCTCGGGGCAGCCGAGGGTGGGCTTGGAGAACCTGCTGCCGCGCTGTTCGACGGTCACGACGTCGCGGTCGGGAAAGAGCGCCGCCAGGTAGCCGGTGAGCTGGATGGAGGCCGAGCCGGGGCCGCCGCTCATGTAGACCACCGGATCGCCCGAGGGGGCGTCCGACCGGTGGACGGCGTAGCCCACCCTGATCGTCGTGCCGGGGGCGTCGCGGCGCTCGGGCACCACCAGGAAGCCGCACCGTGTTCCCTCGGGCATCGCGACGGGACACGCCCTGGCCTCCAGGGGGACGGGAGCGGCGGTCAGAGGGCCGGACACGAGCGTGAGGGCGAGGACGACCCGGGTGATCACCCCTCGAGACTAATAGTCTGGCTCTGTGAGCGATCCCCTTGTTTCCCGCATGCGACGGTTCGGGACCACCATCTTCGCCGAGATGAGCGCGCTGGCCGTCAGGACCGGGTCGATCAATCTGGGGCAGGGCTTCCCCGACACCGACGGCCCCGCCTCGATGCTCGACCGCGCGGTGGAGGCCATCAGGTCGGGCGTCAACCAGTACCCGCCGGGGCCGGGCCTGCCGCAGCTGCGGCAGGCGGTGTCGGAGCACAGGAGGCTGCACTACGGTCTCGACTACGACCCCGACGGCGAGGTGCTGGTCACCGTGGGGGCGACCGAGGCCATCGCGGCGACGGTGCTGGCCCTGTGCGAGCAGGGTGACGAGGTGATCGCCTTCGAGCCCTACTACGACTCCTACGCCGCCTCCATCGCGCTGGCCGGCGCGAGGCTGGCCGCGGTCACGTTGCGCCCGAAGCAGGGCCGTTTCACCTTCGACCCCGACGAGCTGCGCGCCGCCGTCACACCGCGCACCAGGGCGATCCTCGTCAACTCCCCGCACAACCCGACGGGCACGGTCTTCACCCCCGGGGAACTGGCCGTCATCGCCGAGGTGTGCCAGGAGCGCGACCTGATCGCGATCACCGACGAGGTCTACGAGCACCTAACCTTCGACGGCGTCGCGCACGTCCCGCTCGCCACGCTGCCCGGCATGCGTGAGAGGACCGTGATGATCTCCTCCGCGGGCAAGACGTTCTCCGTCACGGGCTGGAAGACGGGCTGGGTGTGCGCGCCGCCCGAGCTGACGCGGGCGGCGCAGACGGTCAAACAGTTCCTCACCTTCACCGTGGGCGGGCCCTGGCAGCTGGCCGTGGCGCACGGCCTGCGCGAGGAGCTGGGCTGGGTGGCCGAGCTGCGGGCGGCGCTGCAGAGCAAGCGCGACAGGCTCATGAGCGGGTTGTCGGGCGCGGGCTTCGAGGTGCTGAAGCCGTCGGGCACCTACTTCGTGCAGACCGACATCAGGCCGCTGGGCTTCACCGACGGGCTCGAGCTGACCAGGCGCCTGCCCGAGCTGGCAGGCGTGGTGGCCATCCCGACGCAGGTCTTCTACGACCACCCCGAGCGCGGAAGGCACTTCGTCAGGTTCGCCTTCTGCAAGAAGGACGAGGTCATCGACGAGGCGGTGACCAGGCTCAAGCGACTCGGCTAATACTGGTATACCGTTACGCTGCATGGAGATCCTGGTGGTCAACCCCAACCGCGTCGACGGCTGCACCCGCCTGATCCACGCGGCGGCCCGCGCCGCCGCCGCGCCGGGCACCACCGTCACCACGCTCGCGCCGGGGCGCGGCCCCTTCGAGCTGACGGGGCAGTCGGAGGTGCTGTTCAGCGCGGTCGGCGTGCTGGAGGTCATCGCGCGCACGCCCGCCGACGCCGTGGTCATGGCGGGCTTCGGCGAGCCTGGCAAGGAGGCCGCGCAGGAGCTGACCGCCGCGCCCGTGCTCGACATCACCGAGTGCGGCCCGCTGCTGGCCCGCACGCTCGGAGCCTCCTACACGATCGTCACCTCCACCGCCGCGGCGGTGCCGATCGTCGAGGACCGCCTCAGGGCGCTGCGTCTCGACGCGGCCTGCGCCGCCGTACTGGCCTCGGGGCAGAGCGTGCCCGACCTGGTCGAGCGGCGGGAGCGGGCGCTGGAGGCGGTGGCGGGCGTCGCGGCGCTGGCCGCGACCGAGGTCGTCGTGCTGGGCTGCGGCGGCATGGCGGGCATGGCCGCCGACGTCGCGTCGGCCACGGGGCGCGTCGTCGTGGACGGCGTGAGCGCAGCGGTCAAGCTGGCCGAGTCGCTGGGCGTGCTGGGCCTGGCCCCCGCCAGGGCGCCTCGCCCGCCGGTCACCGGCTGGCCGTTCGGCGACTGATCCGGAGGGAGGCCGGCGCGCGGGGACGCCTCAGGAGATCACCTTCACCGGCAGCTTCCGCTGCCTGACCGCCCCTCGCACCGCCTTGGCCAGCTGCGCGTACTCCGCCGCCCGCGCCGAGCTCGCCCTGTAGGCCAGGCCGATCGTCCGCCCCGGCGCGGGATGGGCGAAGCGGCGCAGCGCCAGCCGTACCCTCTTGCCCGTCTCCACCGGCACCGCCGACTCCGGCAGCAGGGTCACCCCGAGCCCGCCCGCCACCAGTTGCACCAGCGTCGGCAGACTGGTGGCGTAGGTGGTCGCGGTGGCCCGCGCCCCCACCTCCCTGCACACGTCTATCGCCTGCTCGCGCAGGCAGTGGCCCTGGTTGAGCAGCACGATGTCGAGACCCTTCAGCGCCGACCTGCTCAGCGGCGCGTCGTCGGCGGCCAGGGGGTGCCCCTCGGGCAGCGCCAGCAGGAAGTCCTCGTCGTAGAGCGGCTCCTCCACCAGCCCGCTCGTCTCGGTCGGCAGCGCCAGCAGCACCAGGTCGAGCCTGCCCTCGCGCACCTCCTCCACGATCGTCTCGGTCTTGGCCTCGTGCACCGTCAGCTTCAGGTGAGGGAAGCGTCTGGCGAACATCGGCAGCAGCGCGGGCAGCACGTACGGCGCGACGGTCGGGATCACCCCGAGGTGCGCGGGCCCGCTGAACGGCTCGCGGTTCCTGTCGACCTCGCCGATGAGGTCGTCGACCGCGGCGAGGACCCTGGTCGCGTGCACGGCCACCCGCTCGCCCGCAGGGGTGAGCAGCACCCTGCGGGTGGTCCGCTCCAGCAGCTGGGTGTCGAGGATCTCCTCCAGCGCGGAGACCGACGCCGACAGCGCCGGCTGGCTCATCCGCAGCGCCGTGGCCGCCTCCCTGAAGTGGAGATGGTCGGCTACGGCGAGGAATGCGCGCAGCTGAGCGAGGGTGGGCGAGGGCTCACTGATAGGAATCACCTCTCAGATTCGTCCGACTGCTCGATTTCTCGGATCAATGCTAGGTGAGGCACCCTGAAGCCCTGACAACGACGTCTTACTCAAGGAGATATTCACGTGCTCACCGTTGGTGACAAGTTCCCCGAGTACGAACTCACCGCCTGTGTCGACCTCGACCCCGACAAGGCGTTCGCGGAGATCAACCACAAGTCCTACGAGGGCAAGTGGCGCGTGGTGTTCTTCTGGCCGAAGGACTTCACCTTCGTGTGTCCCACCGAGATCGCCGAGTTCGGCCGGCTCAACGAGGACTTCGCCGACCGCGACGCCCAGGTGCTCGGTGTCTCCGTCGACTCGGAGTACGTCCACCACGCCTGGCGCAAGGACCACGAGGACCTGCGCGACCTGCCCTTCCCGATGCTGAGCGACATCAAGCGCGAGCTGTCGTCGGCGCTCGGCGTCCTCGGCGAGGACGGCGTCGCCCAGCGCGCCACCTTCATCGTGGACCCCAACAACGAGATCCAGTTCGCCATGGTCACCGCGGGCTCGGTCGGCCGCAACGTCAAGGAGGTCCTGCGGGTCCTCGACGCGCTGCAGTCCGACGAGCTGTGCCCGTGCAACTGGAACAAGGGCGAGAAGGGCCTCGACGCGAAGGCGCTGCTGGGCGCATGAGCGAGCGAAGCGAGCGCAGGGAACACAGCCATCTGATGCTTGTGCGACCGACGAAGGAGGGCGCATGAGCATCGACAACCTGAAGGCCGCTCTGCCCGACTACGCCAAGGACACCAAGCTCAACCTGGGCTCGGTCACGACGACGTCGTCGCTGACCGACCAGCAGCTGTGGGGCGCGGCGCTGGCGTGCGCGATGGCCACCAGGTCGGCGCAGGTCATCGCCGAGGTCGCGGGCGAGGCCGCCGGCAACCTGTCGGCCGAGGCGTTCAAGGCCGCCAAGGCCGCCGCCTCGATCATGGCGATGAACAACGTCTACTACCGGGCCACGCACCTCATCGGCGACGAGCAGTACAGCACGATGCCGGCCAAGCTCCGCATGACCGTCATCGGCAACCCCGGCGTCGACAAGGTCGACTTCGAGCTGTGGTGCCTCGCGGTCTCGGCGGTCAACGGCTGCGGCCGCTGCCTGGAGTCGCACGAGCAGGTGCTGCGCGGCGCGGGCATGCCGCGCGAGCAGATCCAGGAGGCGCTGCGGATCGCCGCGGTGATCAACGCGACGGCCGCGACCCTCGAGGCCGAGGCCGCCCTCGTCACGGTCTGACCTCCACCAGAAGCACGACGGGCGCTCCCTTGCCCAAGGGAGCGCCCTTTCGCGTCTCCGCACGCGCTCCCAGGTGGGAGGATCCAGGTGTGGAAGAGGTACGGCTGCGCGACAGGCACGCCACCAGGCTGCGCATCATGGAGGCGGCCAGAGAGCTGTTCGCCGAACACGGCTACGACCAGGTGACGATGCGCCTCATCGCGGCGAGGGCGGAGGCGAACCTCTCGCTGATCAACCGCTACTTCGGCAGCAAGCGTGACCTGTTCGCCGAGGTGATCGCCGAACAGGGCCGCTTCCCCGGCGTGTTCGACGAGGCGGGCGGCGACCTGCCGAGGGCGCTGGCAGAGTACGTCGCCGACCGGCTGACCTCGCCGGGCGACAGCGTGCTGGTGGCCACGCTGGCGCGTTCCACGCCGACCTCGGAGATCCAGGAGATCATCCGCGAGCGCATCCGCACCGCGATACTCGAGCCGCTGAGCGACCGGCTGCCGGGCGACGACGCCGAGATGCGCGCCTCCCTCGCCACCGCCCTCATCATGGGCAGCGCCCAGTTGCGCAGGGTCTTCGGCCCGGCCGGCGAGTGGCGGCGTGAGGCGGTCGTCGACCGTCTCACGCGGGTCTTCCGCGCCTGCCTCGGCTGAGCTATTCCAGGAACCGCCCGACGGCCGCCCAGAACTCCTCGGGCGCGTCGGCGTGGATCAGGTGCCCCACGCCGATGGTGACCAGCTTCGCGCCGGGAATGAGGTCGGCCAGCGGCTCGGCGATGACATGGCTGGCGGGTCCGCCTGCCAGCACCAGCGTGGGAGCCGTGACGCGCTTCAGCCCCTCGGCCCACGCGGGGTCGGGGGAGACGATCTGACGCTCGGTCTCGACCATCATGGGGGAGTCGTCCTCCAGCGCGGGCCGCTCGTGCGGCACCGGCGCGGGCGGGTCCTCCAGCACCAGCAGCGAGACCCGCTCGGGGTGGTTCATGGCCAGGTGGTAGGCGACCACGCCGCCGAGGGAGTGGCCGATCAGGATGGCCTGGTCCACGCCGAGCGCGCCGAGCAGGGCCACGACGTCCTCGGCCATGTCGGGCAGTTCGTAGCGGTCGGGGCGCTCGCTGGCGCCGTGTCCCCGCAGGTCGGGCGCGATCACGTGGAAACGTTCGGCGAAGCGGCGGATGAACGGGTTCCAGTTGTTGTGGTCGGCGGTGCGCCCGTGCAGCAGGACCAGCGTGGGGGCCGCGGGGTCGCCCTCCTCCCTGTAGGAGAGGTCGACGCCGTTGACGTGTGCGGTGCGAATCACGTCCGTGAGGCTACCTTTGTCCCGAGATGACCGTCGGACGGCGTCCGCCATGCCGTCCCTCACATCATGGGCAAAGGTTGCCAATGAACGCCTTGTCCAGCGTGGGTAGCGTCGCGAGGGTGGGTGAACGGGTACTCGTCGCGCTGGGTGGCAACGCCATGACAGGTCCTGACGGCAGCGCCTCGCCGCAGGCTCAGCTGAACGCGATCGAGGCGGCGATGCGGCAGGTCAGGGCGCTGATAGACGCCGGGCACCAGGTGGTGCTCACCCACGGCAACGGGCCGCAGGTGGGCAACCTGCTGCTGAAGAACCAGCTCGCTGCCGCCGTCGTGCCGCCCGTGCCGCTCGACTGGTGCGGCGCGCAGACACAGGCCACGATCGGCACGCTGATCCTCAACGCGCTCGGCCGCCCCGCCGCCACGGTCGTCACCCGCACGCTGGTCGACGCGGGCGACCCCGCGTTCGCCGATCCGGTCAAGCCGATCGGACGCTACTTCACCGAGGCGGAGGCGCGCAGGTTCGAAAAGCTCGGCCAGAGCTGGCGGCGCTTCGAACGCGGCTGGCGGCGCGTGGTCGCCTCACCCGAGCCGCTGGAGATCCTCGACGCGCCCGCCGCGACCGCGCTGATGGCCGCGGGCTTCACGGTGGTGGCCGCGGGCGGCGGCGGGGTCCCCGTGGTGCGGCAGCGGGACGGCTCGCTGACGGGCGTGGAGGCGGTCGTCGACAAGGACCTCGCGGCGGCGGTGCTGGCGCGGGCCGTCGGGGCGCGGATCCTGGTCATCGCGACCGACGTGCCGCAGGCCGTCGTCGGCTACGGCGGGCGGGACCCGAGGCCGATCGGTCAGATCTCCGCCGGTGAGCTGCGTGTCCTGCACGCCGCTGGGCACTTCGCCGGGGGGAGCATGGGACCGAAGGTGGAGGCGGTCCTGCGGTTCGTCGCGGCAGGCGGCGAGCGGGCCGTGATCACCTCGCTGGAGCACATCGCCGATCCAGGCGCAGGAACGAGAGTGGAGAGATAGATGCCCGAACCGATCGAAGTGCGCAAGGTCGCCATCGAGAGCGTGACCGACGCCTCAGGGCTCGAGAAGCTCATCGACGACGGGGTGATCGAGGCGCACCGGGTGCTCGCGGTGGTCGGCAAGACCGAGGGCAACGGCGGCGTCAACGACTACACCCGCATCCTGGCCGACACCGCCTTCCGCGGGGTGCTGGCCAGGAAGGGCCATCCCGCGCCCGAGAGCGTGCCGCTGGTGTGGTCGGGCGGCACCGACGGCGTGCTGAGCCCGCACGCCACGATCTTCGCCACCACCGCCGACGCCCCCGCCTCCGACGAGCCCAGGATCTCGGTCGGCGTGGCCATGAGCGAGGTGATCCTGCCCGAGGACATCGGCCGCCCCGCCATGGTGGAGAAGGTCGCCGCGGGCGTGCGAGAGGCGATGAAGGTCGCCGGCATCGACGACCCGCGCGACGTCCACTACGTGCAGACCAAGACCCCGCTGCTCACCCTGGCCACCATCACCGACGCCAAGAGCAGGGGCAAGGACACCGCCATCGAGGAGACCGGCCCCTCCATGGACCTGTCGAACTCCACCACCGCCCTCGGCGTCGCCGTCGCCCTCGGCGAGATCGAGATGCCCTCGGCCGACCAGATCCACCGCGACCTGTCGCTCTACAGCAGCGTCGCCTCCTGCTCCAGCGGCGTCGAGCTGGACCGCGCCCAGATCGTCGTCGTCGGCAACGTCAGAGGCATCGGCGGGCGCTACCGCATCGGGCACAGCGTCATGAAGGACGCCCTCGACGCCGACGGCATCTGGGAGGCCATCCGCGACTCGGGCCTGGAGCTTCCCGAGCGTCCGCACCACTCCGACCTCGGCGGACGCCTGGTCAACGTGTTCATGAAGTGCGAGGCCGACCCCTCGGGACGGGTGCGGGGACGGCGCAACATCATGCTCGACGACTCCGACGTGCACTGGCACCGTCAGATCAAGGCCACCGTCGGCGGCGTGGCCGCCTCCGTCACGGGCGATCCCGCCGTGTTCGTCTCCGTGGCCGCCGTCCACCAGGGGCCCTCGGGCGGTGGTCCTGTGGCCGCCATCGCCGACCTGTCCTGACCTCAGGCCAGGCCGTCACGGCGCGCACGGGCGCGGCCACCGCGCTTCATCGGTGGCCGCCCGTCCTGCACGCCCCCGGCGCGGCCGCGGCCGGGCGCCGTCATGTCTCGAGGTGCTCCACGTTGGCCACGTCGGCGGGGTCCGTGCTGGCCGTGCCCGCGAACCACGCGTCGAGGATCTCCTTCAGCAGCGGCTCGGAGACCACACGCAGGCTCAGCGCCAGCACGTTCGCGTCGTTCCACCTGCGCGCGCCGTCGGCGGTGTAGCCGTCGGCGCACAGCGCGGCGCGCACGCCCCGCACCTTGTTGGCCGCGATGGAGGCGCCCGTGCCCGTCCAGCAGCACACGACAGCCTGCTCTGCCCTGCCCTCGGCCACGTCGCGCGCCGCCGCCTCGCAGGCCCAGGCCCAGTCGTCGCGCTCGGCCTCGTTCAGCGCGCCGTGCGTCACCACCTCGTGCCCCCGCTCGCGCAGCTCGCCGACGATCCGCGCGGCCACGCCGTCGAGGCTGTCGGCGGCCACCGCGATCCGCATGGCTCAGTCGACCTCCGCGCTCCCGTTGACCCGCAGCTTGCGGCGGGCGCGCTCGTAGAAGGTCGTCGTGCCCAGCCGTACGACCCAGGAGGCGCCCAGCACGGCGGTCACGTTCAGCCGGTCGCCGGGGGCCAGCGTGCCCATCACCGCGCCGTCCACCTCGACGGCCAGCGTGCCGCTGGTCGGTAGCAGCTCCAGTGTGACCTCCTCGTCGGCCGACAGCATGACCGCCCTGTTGAACGACGAGTGCGCCGCGGCGGGCACCACCAGGAACCCCTCGACCAGCGGCGAGACGATCGGGCCTCCCGCGGAGAAGCTGTAGGCCGTCGAGCCCGTCGAGGTCGCCATGATGACCGCGTCGGCCGCGTAACGCACGAACGGATGGCCCTGCACGGCCACCGACACCGCCGCGATGCCGTCGCCGGGCACCCGCACCAGCGCGATGTCGTTGAACGCGGTTACCTCCTGGCCGTCGCCCAGCGCCGCGCGCACCGCCATGCGCGGCTCCACGGTGTAGCGGTGCTCGTCGATCGCCGACAGCGCCTCGGGCAGCTCGTCGACGTCGATCTCGGCGAGGAAGCCGAGCTTGCCCAGGTTCACGCCGAGGATGGGCGTCTTGAGCCCCGCGATGAGCCGCATGGTGCGCAGCATCGTGCCGTCGCCGCCGAGGCTGACGAGCAGGTCGGCGCGCTCGCACAGGACCTCGGGCTCCACCGCGACGGCGCTGCAGTGGATGCGGTCCACCTCGTCGGGCAGGCCCAGCACCGTGACGCCTCTGGCGGTGGCCCACGAGACGATCGTCTCGATCGCCGTCTCGGAGTCACGCCGAGGATGCAACACCAGCCCAACGGTACCGATCATGCCCATACCGACCACTCTACTGAGACGGGAGAACCTGACGCCGCTCAGAGGGCCAGGGGTCCCAGGTCGTGGACGATCTCGGCGAAGTCGCGGATGAGGCCGGTCTCCGCGGCCGAGCGCCAGACGAGAGCCCAGCGGGCGGGGGCGGCGTCGTGGATGGGCACGAAGGCGATGTCGGGCCGCGCGGCGTAGCGCGTGCCGTGAGCGTGCACGGGTGACACGGCCTCGCCGCTGGACAGGATGGGAAGCATCTCGCTCCAGCTGGTGGCCGTCGGCCCGACCCTGATCGGGCGCCCTCCAGGCGTACGGGTGGGGACGAGCGCCTCGCGCCAGTAGCCGGGAGAGGCGCCGCCCATCACCGTCTGGTCGCCGAGATCTTCGAGGGAGACCGACTCCCTGGCGGCCAGCGGGTGGGCCGCCGACATGGCGAGCACGACGGGCTCGGTGAAGACGACGGGGCCGACGGTCAGGTCGCGCTCCTCGACGGGCAGCCACACGATCGCCAGGTCGTCCTCGCCCGTGCGCAGCCGGCCGAAGGGGTTGCCGAAGTCGAGGTGGCGGTGGCGCACGTCGCAGCCGGGGTGGCGGGTCGCGAACGCGTCGAAGTAGGGGCGCAGCTCCTGGAAGTTGTAACCGATCATGCCGACGCGCATGACGTCGGTCTTGCCTCGGGCGGCGAGTTTGGCGCGCTCCATGCTCTCGTGCAGGCCTCGCCGTACGGGCTCGAGGTCCTCGAAGAGCTGCCTGCCGATGGCGGTCAGCGTCACCTTGCGGCTGGAGCGCTCGAACAGCTCGGCGCCGATGAGGCGCTCCTGCTTCTTGATCGCCTGGCTGACCCGGCCCTGCGTGAGACGCAGCCGCTCGGCGGTCCTTCCGAAGTGCAGCTCCTCGGCCAGGGTCAGGAAGATCTCGAGGTCTCTGAGCTCCACCTCGGCCCTTTCGTGGTCATTAGTCCGGGTAATGGGATCGTAGCGAGACTCGGCGTTGTTCCCCGCGCCCCGCCCTCCCACCATTGAGGCACCTGAAAAAGCCCATATCGGGCGGACATATCTGGAGGGCATGTGAACATCACCACCACCACCGTGTCGCTGACCGTGGACGACGTCGAGGCGTCCAGCGGGTTCTTCACCACGCACCTGGGCTTCCGCGAGGCGCTGGCCGACGAGGGGTTCGCCTCGCTCACCCGCGACGACGCGGCCGCCGACGTCGTGCTGTTGCGGCGGGGCAGCGAGGTGCTGCCCGAGAACCTGCGCCACCAGCGGCCGGCGGGCGTCATTGTCGCCTTCACGGTGACCGACATCGCGGCGGAGTCCGACAGGCTGGTTCGCGAGGGCGCCAACATCACCATGGAGCTGCGCCAGGAGCCGTGGGGGGAGAAGCTGCTGCAGCTCACCGACCCCAACGGCGTCGTGATCCAGCTCGTGGAGTGGGTGGCCCCCGCCGGGACGTGAGGCCGGCCGAGGCCGGCTGAGGCCGGACCGGGACGTCGCGGACCGGCCCGCAGGGCCGGGTAGTCTCGGACGTTGTGCCGAGCATTCCGCAGCCCCTTGTCCCAGGTGACGACGGGAGCGCCGACGACGCCGTCGCCGCCGCGCTGACCGCCTTCTCCTCAGGTACGGCCGACGCCACCGCCGTCCTGTCGGCGCTGAGCACGTCCAGGCTGCTGGTGCCGGTCGTGGCGCTGCTGACCGAGTCCGAGGTGGGCGAGCACGGGCTCAGGCAGGAGAAGGAGAGCGAGATGGCTCTCCCCAAGCTCATCGGCAAGGACGGCAGGCAGGCGGTGATCGCCTTCACCGGCGTCGAGGCGCTCACCCGATGGCGTCAGGACGCCCGGCCCATCCAGGCGACCACGCTGCAGGTGTGCCAGGCGGCCGTGCACGAGGGCGCGGCGGCCGTGGTGGTGGACGTGGCGGGCCCGGTGCCCTTCGTCATCGAAGGCGGCGTGCTCGAGGCGATGGCCGCGGTGGAGTCGGGCACGCTCGACCAGGTCGGCCCCTCGGTCACCGTGGCGCGATTCGCCGAGAGCACCGAGCCGAGGCGGCGCCGCTTCCCCTGGTCGCGCCGCCGCTGACCACCCGATCGCTCGAGGAGCCCGGCGTCACGGCGGGCCGCCCGCGCCGCCGGAGCGGCTTGATGGAGGCACGCCCGCCGGTGACCGCGGTGGCCGCTCCGTGCGGGAGCCGTACGGAAAGCCCTGACAGAGCCCCCGGAGCACGGGGAGGATGGCGGGATGGTCTGGGCGGCGGCGCTGACGGGGTTCGTCGTGGGTGTCCTGGTGCGCGCGCTGGCCGACGGGTTCGAGCCCGACCCCGTCGACCCCCGTGCCGAGGCCAGGCGGGTGTTCGCCGGCCTGGCGGGCAGGGTGCGCCTGGCCAAGCCGGTGATCGAGCCGGCGACCGCGGCCGTGTTCGCGCTGCTGGCCTGGCGGATGGAGCCGGTCTACCTGCCCGCGCTGCTGTACGCCGCGGCCGTCGGGAGCGCCCTCGCCGTGATCGACTGGCGCACCCAGCGGCTGCCCGACGTCCTCACGCTGCCCTCCTATCCGATCCTCGCCCTCCTGCTGCTCCCCACGGGACGCCTCACCGACGCGCTGCTGGGCGGCGCCGCGCTGCTGCTGCTGTACGGCGTGCTGTGGTTCGTCAGGCCGACGGCCATGGGTCTTGGCGACGTCAAGCTGGCCGGGCTGATCGGCATGGCAGCGGGCGCGGTCGGCTGGAACGCCTGGGTCGCCGCGGCGCTGGCGGGACAGCTGCTCGGCGCCCTGTACGCCATCGCCCTGCTCGTCCTGAGAAGGGCCGACAGGTCGGCGGAGTTTCCCTTCGGTCCTTTCATGCTGGCCGGCGCGCTCTGTCTCGCCTGGTGAGCGGTGTCCATCTCACCGCTCCGCACATGGAAGACTTGTGAGCATGTTGCGTTGGTTGACCGCCGGAGAGTCCCACGGCCCCGAACTCGTCGCCATCCTGGAAGGCCTGCCCGCGGGGGTGGAGGTGACCACGGCCGCGATCGACGAGGCGCTGCGCCGTCGCCGCCTCGGCTACGGCCGCGGCGCCCGGATGAAGTTCGAGGAGGACAAGGTCTCCATCGTCGGTGGCCTGCGCCACGGCCGCACGCTGGGCAGCCCCGTCGCCATCCGCGTCGGCAACACCGAGTGGCCCAAGTGGGAGAAGGTCATGGCGGCCGACCCCGTCGACCCCGCCGAGCTCGAGGGCATGGCGCGCAACGCGCCCCGCTCGCGCCCCCGCCCCGGCCACGCCGACCTGGCGGGCATGCAGAAGTACGGCTTCGACGACGCCAGGCCCGTCCTCGACAGGGCCTCCGCCCGCGAGACCGCCGCCCGCGTCGCGCTCGGCGAGGTCGCCAAGCGCTTCCTCAGGCAGGCCCTCGGCGTCGAGCTGTTCAGCCACGTGGTGTCGATCGGCGCCGCGCAGTCGCCGGGCAACGTCTTCCCCGTCCCCGCCGACCTCGAGGCGATCGACGCCGACCCCGTCCGCTGCGCCGACCCCGAGGGCAGCGCCGCGATGGTGGCCGAGATCGACAGGGCGCACAAGGACGGCGACACCCTCGGCGGCGTCGTCGAGGTCCTGGCCTACGGCCTGCCGCCCGGCCTCGGCAGCTACACCCACTGGGACCGCCGCCTCGACTCCCGCCTGGCCGGCGCCCTCATGGGCATCCAGGCCATCAAGGGCGTCGCGGTCGGCGACGGCTTCGAGACCGCGCGCAGGCCCGGCTCGCGGGCGCACGACGAGATCGAGTACACCACCGAGGACGGCGTCAGGCGCGTCACCAACCGCGCGGGCGGCGTCGAGGGCGGCATGACCAACGGCGAGGTGCTGCGCGTCAGCGCCGCGATGAAGCCGATCTCGACCGTCCCGAGGGCCCTGGCCACGATCGATGTCAAGACCGGCGAGGCGGCCAAGGCCCACCACGAGCGCTCCGACGTCTGCGCCGTCCCCGCGGCGGGCATCGTCGCCGAGGCGATGGTCGCCCTGGTGCTGGCCGACGCGGCCCTCGAGAAGTTCGGTGGCGACTCCGTGGAGGAAGTCGCCCGCAACCTGTCCGGCTACCTCTCCTCGATGGTGATCAAATGACCAAGGTCGTGCTCATCGGCCCGCCAGGGTCGGGCAAGACGACACTGGGCCGTCTGCTGGCGCAGCGGCTCGGCCTCACCTTCCGCGACACCGACTCCGACGTCGAGGCGGTCGCGGGCAAGGCCGTGAGCGAGATCTTCATCGAGGACGGCGAGGAGCGCTTCCGCGAGCTGGAGCACGAGGCGGTCCGCGCGGCGCTGGCCGAGCACGACGGCGTCCTGTCCCTCGGCGGCGGCGCGATCCTGCACGAGAAGACCCAGGAGCTGCTCGGCGGCCACCCCGTGGTCTACCTCGAGGTCGGCCTGGCCGACGCCGTCCAGCGGGTCGGCCTCGGCTCGGCCCGTCCGCTGCTGGTGCTCAACCCGCGCAGCCAGCTGAAGAAGCTCATGGACGAGCGCCGCCCGATCTACGAGCGCCTGGCCGTCCTCAGAGTGGTCACCGACAAGCGCGACCCCGAGGAACTGGTGGAGGAGATCGTGAAGGGGCTGCCCGCATGAGCGCCACCCGCATCACGGTACGCGGCGAGAGCCCCTACGACGTGGTCATCGGCACCGGCGTGCTCGCCGAGCTGCCCGGCCTGCTGGGCGAGGGCGTCCGCACGGTCGCCGTCGTCCATCCCGCCACGCTGCCCGAGATCTCCCGCCCGGTGTGCGGGGCGCTGGAGGCGGCCGGCTACGACGTCGTCTCCCTGCCGGTCCCCGACGGCGAGGCGGCCAAGTCCGTCGAGGTGGCCGCCCAGCTGTGGTCGGCCTTCGGCAGGTACGGCATCAGCCGCTCCGACGCCGTCGTCGGCGTGGGCGGCGGCGCGACCACCGACCTGGCGGGCTTCGTCGCCGGCACCTGGCTGCGCGGCGTCAAGGTCGTCCTGGTGCCGACCACGCTGCTGGCGATGGTCGACGCCGCGGTGGGCGGCAAGAACGGCATCGACACCCCCGAGGGCAAGAACCTCGTCGGCACCTTCCTGCCTCCGGCGGGCGTGCTCTGCGACCTGGCCACACTGCCCTCGATGCCGCGCGACGACTACGTCGCGGGGCTGGCCGAGATCATCAAGGGCGGCTTCATCGCCGACCCGACCATCCTCATGCTGGTCGAGGACGACCCCGCCGCCGCCACCACGCCGGAGGGCGAGCACACCCGCGCGCTCATCGAGCGCAAGATCCAGGTCAAGGCCGACGTGGTCGGCGCCGACCTGCGTGAGGCGGGCCTGCGCGAGATCCTCAACTACGGTCACACGCTCGCCCACGCCATCGAGCGCGCCGAGCACTACCAGATCAGGCACGGCGAGGCCGTCGCGATCGGCATGGTCTACGCCGCCGAGCTGTCGAAGCTGGCCGGCAGGGCCGACCTGGTCGAGCGCACCCGCACCATCCTGACGTCGGTGGGCCTGCCCACCTCCTACCGCAAGGACGCCTGGCCCGAGCTGCGCGACCACATGCGGCTCGACAAGAAGAACCGCGGCGCCAAGCAGCGCTTCGTCGTCCTCGATGGCCTGGCCAAGCCCGGCCGCCTCGAGGACCCGCCTGAGGAACTGCTGGAGGCCGCCTACCGCGAGGTGGCGCGATGATCTACGTGCTGAACGGGCCCAACCTGGGGCGCCTGGGCACTCGCGAGCCCGAGATCTACGGGGCCGACACCTACGCCGACCTCGTCGAGCTGTGCGTGTCCACAGGCAAGGAGCTGGGCCTCGAGGTCGAGGTCAGGCAGAGCGACTTCGAGGGCGAACTCCTCTCCTGGCTGCACGAGGCCGCCGACCGGCGCATCCCCGTCGTGCTCAACCCCGCCGCCTTCACCCACTACTCCTACGCCGTGCGCGACGCCGTCGCCATGCGGACGGCGCCGCTGATCGAGGTGCACATCTCCAACCCCGCCGCTCGCGAGGAGTTCCGCCACACCTCCGTCGTGGCGGGCGTGGCCACGGGTACGATCGCGGGCTTCGGCCTGCAGTCCTACGTCCTTGCCCTGCGAGCGATGGCCGACCTGATCAGATGACGCACTACCGTTCGTTCGTCGCCCTCGGCGACAGCTTCACCGAAGGACTCAACGACCCCGGCGTCGACGGCCACTTCCGCGGCTGGGCCGACAGGGTCGCCGAGGTGCTGGCCACCAAGGAGCCCTCCTTCCAGTACGCGAACCTGGCCGTGCGGGGCAAGCTCATCGACCAGATCGTGGCCGAGCAGGTCCCCACGGCGGTCGCGATGAAGCCCGACCTGGTCAGCTTCTGCGCGGGCGGCAACGACCTGCTCAGGCCGGGCAGCGATCCCGACCAGATGGCCAAGAAGCTGGCCGGGGCCGTCCGGCAGCTGCGGGCCACCGGCGCCGAGGTGCTGCTGTTCACCGGCGTCGACCCGCGCGACACGCCGCTCATGCGGCGCATGCGCGGCAAGTTCGCCATCTTCTACCTGCACCTGCGCTCCATCGCCGACCTGTACGGCTGCCGCGTCGTCGACCAGTGGTCGATGCAGGCCATCCGCGACTGGAGGGCGTGGAGCGACGACCGCCTGCACATGAACGAGGAGGGGCACCGCCTGGTCGCCGCCCGCGTGCTCGACGTGCTGGAGGTCCCCTGCGACGACACCTGGCGCAAGGACTGGCCCTCGCGCTCCGTCGACCCCAGGGTGAAGCGGCGCGAGGACGCCCGATGGGTCAAGGAGTTCCTGGTGCCGTGGGTCAACCGGCGCCTGCGCGGCACCTCCTCGGGCGACGGGCTCGACCCCAAGCGGCCCGACCTCAGGCCGTGGGAACTCCGCTAGATCCGATCTAGCGACGATCTAGCGCCTCCTTGGTGAGAGGAGGTGCGAGATGACGCCCAAGGGCCCGCTGCGGACAGCGGTGATCATCGGCAGCACACGCGAGGGCAGGGTCGGCGAGAGCATCGGCCGATGGTTCGCCGCCCGTGCCGAGCTGCGCGACGATCTCGCGGTCTCGGTGCTCGACCTGGCCGACTACGCCTTCCCCTGCTGTTTCCCCGCCGTGGCCACACCCGCGATGCGCGCCTTCTCCCGCGCCGTCGCGGGGGCCGAGGCCTTCGCCGTGGTCACTCCCGAGTACAACCGCAGCTTTCCCGCCTCGCTCAAGCAGGCGATCGACTTCGCCTACGACGAGTGGCAGGCCAAACCGGTCGGCTTCGTGTCCTACGGCTCGGGCTCCGACGGCTTCTACGCGATCGAGCAGCTGCGCACGGTCTTCGTCGGACTGCACACCGTCACCGTGCGTGACGGGGTGGGCATCGACCTGCTCGGCGGGGGAGTGGACGACGGCGGCACGCCGTACGACACCGACGAACGCTCGCTGGCCGTGACCACCATGCTCGACCAGCTCCTGTGGTGGGGCCTCGCGCTGCGCGCCGCCCGCGCCACCCGGCCCTTCGCCTCCTGACGACCAAGGAAGAGGACGAAATCTCATGACAGAACTGGCAATCGAGACAAGAGGTTTGATCAAAACCTTCGGCGACACCCGCGCCGTCGACGGCCTCGACCTGGCCGTCCCCGCCGGCATGGTCTACGGCGTGCTCGGCCCCAACGGGGCGGGCAAGACCACCGCGGTCAGGATGCTGGCGACCCTCCTGCGCCCCGACGGCGGCGAGGGCAGGGTGTTCGGCCACGACATCGCCCGCGAGGCCGACCCCGTGCGCAACAGGGTGAGCCTGACCGGCCAGTACGCCTCGGTCGACGAGGACCTCACCGGCATGGAGAACCTCGTCCTGCTCTCGAGGCTGCTCGGTCACCGCAAGCCGGCCGCGAAGGAGCGGGCCGCCCAGCTGCTGGAGGCCTTCGGCCTCACCGCCGCGGGCGGACGGCTGGTCAAGACCTACTCCGGCGGCATGCGGCGCAGGATCGACATCGCCGCCAGCATCCTCAACACCCCCGACCTGCTCTTCCTCGACGAGCCCACCACCGGGCTCGACCCCCGCAGCCGCAACCAGGTCTGGGACATCATCCGCATCGTCGTCGCCCACGGCACCACGGTGCTGCTGACCACCCAGTACCTCGAGGAGGCCGACCGTCTGGCGGGCCGCATCGCCGTCATCGACAGGGGCAAGGTCATCGCCGAAGGAACTCCTGGCGAGCTCAAGTCCTCCGTCGGCGCGGGCGCCGTCCACGTACGGCTGCGCGATGCCGGCCAGCGGCCAGAGGCCGAGCGGCTGCTGACCAAGGCGCTCGACGCGCCCGTCTACCTGGAGGCCGACCCCGTGGCGCTGACCGCCCGTGTCTCCGCCGACGGCGCCGCCGCCGCCGAGCAGGCCGCCCTCGCCCTGTCGGAGCTGGCAGGGGCGGGGATCGTCGTCGACGACTTCTCCCTCGGCCAGCCCAGCCTCGACGAGGTCTTCCTCGCCCTCACCGACCACCCCGCAACCGAGAAGGAGATCGCGGCATGAGCACGGACACCTCAGCATCCACCACCGCCTACGTGCCGGTGGCCGAGACCCTCGGCACCGTCCTCGCCCCGTCCTCCCGCCCGCCGCGCCCGAGCGCGCTGTCGGCGTCGGTCACCTTCGGCTGGCGGGCGATGCTCAAGATCAAGCACGTCCCCGAGCAGCTCTTCGACGTCACCGCTTTCCCGATCATGATGACGTTGATGTTCACCTTCCTGTTCGGCGGGGCGCTGGCGGGCTCGCCTGGGCAGTACCTCCAGTTCGTCCTGCCCGGCATCATGGTCCAGAGCGTCGTGATGATCACCATGTACACCGGCATCGAGGTCAACAAGGACATCGAGCGGGGCGTGTTCGACCGCTTCCGCACGCTGCCGATCTGGCGGCCCTCGCCCATGGTCGGCTACCTGCTGGGCGACATGCTCCGCTACGTGATGGCCTCGGTCGTGATCCTCATCGTCGGACTGATCCTCGGCTTCCGCCCCGCGGGCGGCATCGCGGGGGCGGCGGCGGGCATCGCGGTGCTGGTCGGCTTCTCCTTCGCCTTCTCCTGGCTGTGGACCATGCTCGGCCTGCTCCTGCGCAGCGAGAAGTCGGTGATGGGGTGGAGCATGATGGTGCTGTTCCCGCTGACCTTCCTCAGCAACGTCTTCGTCGACCCGAGCACGATGCCGGGCTGGCTGCAGGTCTTCGTGGTGCACATCAACCCGATCAGCCACCTGGTGGCCTCGGTCCGCTCGCTGATGTCGGGCCAGCCGAACGTCGCCGAACTCGGCTGGGTCCTGGTCGCGGGCGTCGCGCTGATCGCGATCTTCGGCTCCCTGACCATGCGCCTGTACAACCGCAAGTAGCCCCACCCGGAAACCCGAACCCTCGGGCCCCGCCCGGAGGATCCGACGGTTCTGAAATCCGGACCGCCGGCTCCACCGCCCGAGGGATCTGGGCTGCCGGCCAGCCGCATGGCTCGGCGACTCGCACGAACGGCCGAACCCTCGTACCGCCAAGCCCGTGCCCCTTGATTCGGGTACGGGCTTGGCCGACGCCACGATTCAACTGCGCCGCGCGCCCACAAGCGCTCACTCGGCCCAAGCGGGCGAAGCGAGCGCTTGAAAGGGCGTGACCGCAGTAAGCCGGCCCGGGCCGCGTCCCTGAAGGGACGGTGCAGGAATGCCTTCTCAGCGGGGGTTCATGATCTCGGTGATCCGGAGGAACCCGTCGGTGCCGTGGCCACGCCCGATGGCGCGGCGAGCCAAGCCTTCAGCCGCACGCATCACGCTCGCGTCGATGCCGTGAGCCTCGGAGGTGTGGACGATATGGGCCATGGACGACACCGCCGACGTGATCGGGTTGTCCTCACCGGAGAACCGCCCGCTGTCCACATCGTCCGCGCCGAGTTCGAAGATCGGCGGAAGGATCGCGCCGATGCCCTTGGCGAACGGTGCCAGCTCCCGTGCGCTGACCCCCTCGGCTCTGGCCACCGCCAACGCGTGCGCGTAACCCGCCATCGCGGTCCAGAAGATGTCGAGCAAGGCGATGTCGTACGCAGCGGCCCGGCCGACGTCCTCACCGAGGTGGGTGTGGGTGCCGCCCAGGGCGTCCAGCACTGGCCGGTGCTCGCGGTACAGCGCCTCAGGGCCGCTGTGGAGGAAGACTCCGGCCGGTGTGCCGATGGTCGTGGTCGGCGTCATGATCGCACCGTCCAGGTACCCGATGCCGTGCTCGGCCGCCCAGGCCGCGGTGTCCCGGGCTCGATCGGGGGTGTCGGCGGTCAGGTTCACGACCGTGCGCCCCTTGAGCGCGTCGGTCACCGCACCGCGCCGCACGACGGCGTCCGCCGCGTCGTAGTTCACCACGCAGACCACGGTCAACCTGCTTGCGGCGACCGCCTCCTCGGGCGATCGGGCGCCGACCGCGCCTCGCTCGACCAGCTCCCGGTCCTTGCCCGGCGTCCGATTCCAGACCGTGGTCCGCAGCCCGGCATCCAGAAAGGCACTGGACAGCGCCCGGCCCATCGGCCCCAGGCCGAGCACGGTGACGGCAGACTGTTCAATGTGCGAGGTCATGCCTAACTCCTCGAAAATAAGCAAAACGATTACGAATGGGGATGAAAGTGACGCGGAGCCGTGCCCAGGACCCGAACGTCTGCGGAGTGACCGCCGCGATCGCAGTGATCGACGGCAAGTGGAAGTCGACTCTGCTGTGGGCCTTGGAGTCCGGTCCGCACCGTCCGGGCGAGCTGCGCCGGCGCCTGCCGGGCCTCACCGAGAAGGTGCTGACTCAGACGCTGCGGGAGATGGAGGCCGACGGACTGATCCACCGGGAGGTACACGATGTTCGGCCGCTGAAGACCGTGTACTCCCTGACCGCGTTCGGTCGCGAGCTCTCCGAAGCGCTGGCACCGCTTTCCGATTGGGGCCATCGCCGTCTGGAGAAGCTGGCCGAGTCCCAACTGGTCTCCTGAGACACCGCCAACCTCCCCGTCTTATCTGGATCCAAGGGCGTTCTGGCCCGCACGTCCAAGCTTCAGGCCGTCCTGGCCCGGTCGACAAGTACCCACAAAAAAGTGGCTACCGCAGGCAGCGGAGGGTACCGGTAGGACGACGGTTGCCCGAGGAATACGAGGCTAGAGGTGCCAGTTGGTGGTCGGGCGGGGGTCGTAGCGGCAGGTGGCGCCTGTGGAGACGGTGGCGCGGAGGTGCGCGGCGAGTGCGGGGTGAAGGCTGTCGAGTTTGCGCAACACATCGCGGATGCGTGCGGTGACCGTCTTGCGGGCGCGTTCCGCCTCGTCGCCGAGTCGGCGTGCCCTCCCGCCGAGGCCCGCTGCCAGGCGCAGCTCCGACAGCAGTGCCTCGCGCTCCCTGTCGAGCTCCGCCGCCTGCCTATCGTCGCCCAGCTCCAGGGCGCGTTCGGTCTCCTCGTCCAGCCGTGTCAGGTGGCTGCGGTAGCGGGCCTTGGCCTCTTCGTCTAGTACGGGGTCGCCGCCCATCCGCCGGGCGGCCACCACCACGTCGCCACCTTCAGGAGAGAGCAGCTGTACGGCAGGCAGCTCCGCGCCTGGCCTGCTCAGCAGCGTGTGGAGGTCGCGAAGGCCCTTGGCGTCGGGCATGTGAACGGTCCGCCCATCGAAGGAGAGCGTCCAAACGGCCCCCTCCCTCCTGAACGCGTTCCCCACGGGCCCCTGTCCACCCGAACCCGACAAGCCCGTCGCACCTGGAGCGAACGTGCCCCCTGAGCCTGCTGGCGTGCCCGAACCAGACGAGCCGCCCGCACTCAGACCAGGCGCGTCGCCTGAACCTACCGGTCTGCCCGCGCCCGAAGTAGGCGAGCCCGCCGAAGCCCGTGAGCTACCCGAGCCTCCGGGTGGGCCAACGGCAGATGGTCCCGTCGCGAACGAGCCGGTGGCGGAAGGGGAGCCGGAGGGCGTGTCAGTGAGTGGAGGGCCAGCCGGGAAGGAGGTGCCTGCGGCAGGCGAGCCCTCGGGCATGCCGACCGGAGACGACGACTCCGGCGTGCTCGGGGGACGTGCGGCACCGGGTGGGTCCCAGGACGGGACCCGTGGCTGCCCTGTGGCCGTGCCGCCTTCCTGCCGGTCCGCCGCACGGTCGTCGTGCCCCACGCTGTCACGCTCGATCGCCAGCTCCGAGGCGCGCCTCGCGTTCGCCTGCCGTACCCGATCGAGGCGGTCGGAGATGTCGCGGACGCCGAGGTCGGCGGCGTCGGCCGCCACCTGTGCCCAGAGGCGCTCGCCGGCCTCCGCGTCGCCAGGCCCCCCACGGGCCGTCAGCGCCGCGCCCAGCCGCAGCCTCGCCTCCACCGACCACGGGCGCGCCCGCAGGAGGTCGGCCGAGCGCGCGGCGGCGGTGAACGAGGCGATCGCCTCGTCCCACCGTTCCTCGGCCGCCTCCACGGCGCCCATCCAGAGGATGACGGGCCCACTGACGTCCCAGCCGTAGAGGGAGACGGCCCACTCGTCGAGATGGGGCTCCAGTGCCTCGCGCGCCTGCGCGCACAGGTCGGGGTCGCGGGTGAACGCCGCCGCCTCGGCAAGGAACCGCAGCCACAGGGGGCGCACGCCGTCGTCGGCGGGCTCGGGCACAGCGCGCAACAGCGCGGGATCGCCCCTGCCCTGCCTGAACTCCGACAGCGCCTCGAGCAGCCCGGGACATGGATGGCGGCTCGCGCGCAGGCGCTCGTGGACCTCCTCCAGCTCGGAGAAGCGCCCCTGCGCCAGCAGCGTGGCCCACCGGTGGTGTTCGAGCATGTAGCCGAAGTGGGCGTGGCCATGGCCGTGGCCCAGCTCCGACACCTCGCGTGTGAGCGACTCGGCCCTGGCGAAGTTGCCCGTGAGGGTGTCGATGATGCTCTGGTCGATCGAGGTGGACAGCCCGATGTTGAGCTGGTCGCTGGCCTTGCCCATCGCGACGTAGAGGCGGAACTGGTCGTGGAAGCGAGGGTCGCCGAGCTCGAGCAGCGCCACCCAGTGCAGCGCTGAGGTGAAGTGCTCCATCTCGACGTCGCCCCTGCGCCGGGCGAGCCCGCGCAGCTCCTCGGTCAGCTCGACCCGCTGCCTGGCCGTGCCAGGACCCCAGATGGTGTCGTGCACCGCCCACAGGGCGAAGGTCAGCGCCTCGTCGTCTGAGCTGTTCCTGGCCAGAACGCTCACCCGAAGGGCGAGGTCCTGCGCGAGCCGGTCGGGCGACGGGTTGACGGTGGGCAGCTCGCCGACGAGGCTGCGGTGGGCCTCGCGCAGGAGCGCGACGCTGCCGCGGCCGCTCTCTTCGGCCCCGCAGGTCTGGAAGAGGGTGAGTGCGACTCTGGCCAGCAGCTCGGGGTCGTCGAGCTCGCGCACGACGGCGATCGCCCTGTCGAAGGCCCGCGCCGACTCCTCGGCCTCGCCCGCGTGGTGGAGGAGCCTGCCGAACTCCAGGGCGATCTTGACCAGCCGTCTGGGGTCGCCCGCGCCCGCCAGCTCCATCGCCCTGCGCCAGTGGAGCCGCGACTCCTCCATGGCCAGCCGCTGGTTGGCCTGTCTGGCGGCGGTGACCAGGAGCTCGGTCGCGAGATCGGGGTCGACGTCGCCGCCCGCCAGATAGGCGTGGCGGGCCAGCTCTCCGGGCATCGCGGCGGGCAGGTCGCGCAGGCCATGGACGGCGGCCGCGTGCCGTGCGCGCAGCTCGGCCTGGTCGAGGGAGTCGTAGAGCGTCTCGCGGACCAGATCGTGGGCGAAGGTGAACACCCCGCCGCCCTGCGACCCGACGAGCCGGGCCGCCGCCGCCTGGGCGAGGAGCCTGTCGACCTGGGCGGCGGGCTCGGCGGCGACGGAGGCCAGCACCTGGCGGTGGAACTCACGCCCGAGCACGGCCGCGTCGGTGAGCAGTTTGACCACGGGAGCGGGCAGCAGCGACAGCCGCCGCCACAGAGTGTCGCGCACACCCGGAGGGATGGCAGCCACCGAACCGCCGCTGCGCCACAGCCTGGCGGTCTGCTCGACGAAGAACGGGTTGCCCCCTGTGCGGCGATGGATCTCCTGGACGACGTCGTCGTCGGGCCGGTGGCCGATCGTGCGGGTGACCAGCGCCGCCACCTGCGCGCGGTCGAGGCCGGTGAGCGCGATCACCGTGGCCCGCGCGGCCAGGGCGGACAGCGGCGGACCCAGCGGATGCTCGCCCTGCTCGACCTCCACGTCGCGATAGGTGCCGATCAGCAGCAGCCGCTCGAACCAGGTGTGCTGCGCGGCGAACTCGAGCAGCTTCAGCGACGCGCCGTCGGCCCAGTGGAGGTCGTCGAGGACCACGACCACAGGACGTGACTGCGACAGCGTCACCAGCGCGGTCGTCACCGCGTCGTAGACCTCGAAGGCGTCGGCCGCCTCCGCTCGCGCGCCGTCGCCCAGCAGCGCGGACAGGCTCCCGCCCGCCGCCTCCTCCATCGCGGGCCACTCGCCGCTGCGCCGCAGCGCCCTGATGACCTGCACCCACGGCCAGTAGCCAGGGGCCGCGTCGGAGTGCCAGCACGAGCCGCTCAGCACGAGCGCGCCCTGCCGTCTGGCCTGCTCGGCGGCGCTGGTCACGAGCGTGGTCTTGCCGATGCCCGCCTCACCTGTGACGAGCACCAGGCCGCCGTGGCTGCCGGTCACCCTGCTGATCTCGGCGCGCAGCAGCTCGGCAGGGTGCTCCCTGCCGATGAGTTCCGGCCCCGCGTCGTGAGTTCGCATCCTGCTCAGAAGGTAGCGGTTGGTGCCGACAAAAACCCGTGCCCCGGCCCGGAGTACGGTCCCGCAGATCGCCAGAGAGCGCTCTCTCGAGAGCTACAGTAAAGGGCGTGATTCTCTCGGAGATCCATGTCTACCCGATCAAATCGGTGACCGGATGGGCGGTCGACCGCGCCCACGTCCACCCGTGGGGCCTCGAAGGCGATCGCCGCTGGGCCGTGGTCGGCCCCGACGGCGACAACCTCTGGCTCGGCGAGTACCCTCGTCTGCTCGCCGTCACGGCCACCGAGCTCCCTGCGGGCGGCCTGCTGCTGTCCGCGCGGGGCCTGCCCGATCTCAGGGTGCCGCCCGCGGACGGCCCGAGCGTGCCCGTGGGTTTCACCGGCCTCGACCACGCCATGCTGGCCGCGCCCGAGGCGCACGCGTGGTTCACCGAGCTGCTCGGCGTCCCCGCCAGGCTGGTGTGGCTCGACGATCCCGCCCGCCGCTCCGTCGACCCCGCCCACGGCGGACTGCCCGGCGAGGTGGTGAGCTTCGCATGGGACGCCCCACTGCTGCTCATCACCACGGCCTCCTCGCGCAGGCTCGACGAATGGATCGAGCAGGGCGCCGCCGAACGCGGTGAGGCCTCAGGGGGCCCGCTCTCGCCGCTGCGCTTCAGGCCCAGCGTGATGGTCGAGGGCGCCGAGCCGTTCGAGGAGGACACCTGGCGCGAGGTCCGCATCGGCACGGTCTCCTTCCGCGTCTCCGAGCTGTGCGACCGGTGCGCGGTGACCACCATCGACCCTCACACCTACCGCAAGGGCAAGGAGCCTCTCCGTACGCTCGCCGCGCACCGCAGGTGGGACGGCAAGACCTGGTTCGGCATCCGCCTCGTTCCGCGGGACGTGGGCGAGATCCGGGTGGGAGATCCCGTGATCGCGGGATAGAAGGGGATCCGTGGGGCGGCCGGTTCCGACCCGGCGGGAGCTCTCAGCCCGTCAGGCGTTTCAGGGCGGTGCGGACCACCGCCGGGTCGCTCGTCCTCCAGAACGGCGGCAGCGAGTTCAGCAGGAACCCGCTGTAACGCGCCGTGGCCAGCCGGGGGTCGAGCACCGCCACCACCCCCTTGTCGTCCTGCGCCCTCAGCAGCCGCCCCGCCCCCTGCGCCAGCAGCAGCGCCGCGTGGTTGGCCGCCACCGCCATGAACCCGTTGCCGCCCTTGGCGACCACGTGCCGCTGCCTGGCGGAGGTGAGCGGATCGTCGGGCCTGGGGAACGGCACCCTGTCGATGATCACCAGCCGCAGTGACGGCCCGGGCACGTCCACGCCCTGCCACAGCGACAGCGTGCCGAACAGGCACGTCGGCTCGTCTTCGGCGAACTGCTTGACCAGCAGCATCGTCGAGTCGTCGCCCTGGCACAGCAGCGGGACCTCGAGCCTGTCGCGCAGCGCCTCGGTGGCGGCCTTCGCCGCCCGCATGGAGGAGAACAGCCCCAGCGTGCGACCGCCCGCCGCCTCGATCAGCTCGGCGATCTCGTCGAGGTAGGCCTGCGGCAGCCCGTCGCGCCCCGGCTGGGGCAGGTGCTTGGCGACGTAGAGGATGCCCGCGCGTGGGTGGTCGAAGGGCGAGCCGACGTCGATGCCCGTCCACCCGCGCTTACGGCTGTCGCTCTCTCCTGCCGAGCTCGAGCCCCTTCCCTCCGGGTCGCCGAGCCCCCACTGCTTGGCCAGGCCGTCGAAGGTGCCGCCCAGCGCGAGAGTGGCCGAGGTGAGCACCACGGTGCGCTCGCCGAACAGCTTGTCGCGCAGCATGCCGCCCACGCTCAGCGGCGCCACGCGCAGCGTCGCCGGACGCCGGTCGGTGCTGCCGTCGAGCCACACCACCTCCGCCCTGTCGACCTCGGTGGCGTGGCCGTAGGCCTCGAGCATGCGCACGGCGGTGTCGTGCACCTCGTCGAGCGCGGTGAAGGCCGCCTTGCGCTGGCCGGCCTTGTCGGGGTCGTCCTTGTCGGCGCCGCGCGAGCCCATCGCCGTGAGACATCTGGCGGAGCTGTCGCGCACGAGGGCCAGGGTGAGACCGAGCACCTCGGGAAGCTCGTCGATGCGGCCGGGCGGCGCCGCCTCCAGCAGCGCCTTGAGGTCTTCGCCCGCCTCGAGGAGCTGGTCGGCGATCGGCTGCTCGATGAGCCTGCCGACCCGCCGTACGGCCAGCGCGATCGCCGCCTCCGACAGCTCGTCGGTCACCACCGAGGTGACCCTGTCGACCAGCTCGTGCGCCTCGTCGACGACCACCACCTCGTGTTCGGGCAGGATCGCCATGCCCTCCATGGCGTCGATCGCCAGCAGCGCGTGGTTGGTGACCACCACGTCGACCTCTCCCGCGCGCGCCTTGGCGAGCTCGGCGAAGCACTCGGCGCCGCTCGGGCAGCGCTGGGCGCCCAGGCACTCCTTGGCGCTCACCGAGAACTGCCGCCAGGCCTGCTCGTTGACGCCGGGGACCAGCTCGTCGCGGTCGCCCGTGGTCGTCTCCTCCGCCCACTCCTGGATGCGCTGGACCATCCGGCCCGTCGCGCTCACCTCGCGCGGATCGAAGAGCTGGTCCTCCTCCTCGGGCCACCCCGCCGTCGCCTTGTAGCGGCACAGGTAGTTGCGCCGCCCCTTGAGGATGGCGAAGGTCGGCTCGTGCGGCAGCTCCTTGCCCAGGGTCTCGGCCAGGCGCGGCAGGTCGCGGTCGACGAGCTGGCGCTGCAGCGCGATCGTGGCGGTGGAGACCACCACGGGGGAGTCGGACTCCATCGCGTGCCTGATCGACGGCACCAGGTAGGCCAGCGACTTGCCGGTGCCCGTGCCGGCCTGGACGGCGAGGTGCTCCTCGTCGTCGATGGCCTTCTGCACGGCCTTGACCATGGTGATCTGCCCAGGCCGGTCGCTCCCTCCCAGGGCGCCCACGGCGATGGATAGCAGCTCTTCGACTGGAGGGAGAGTGGAGTCCGGCACGGCAGAAACCGTACCCGGTCGCGGTGACAGAACGCGCAGTCATCGGGCGGACGCATCCTGGCGTTCCAGGCCCCGTCGGCCGTTCCCCGTGGCACACTTGCGGAGATAACCCGCCAGGTCAAAGAAGATCTTCCTGCTGTGGCGTGTGGGGCCCGAGGTGGGGGCGTAAGGCCCGTTTCGCTAGGGTTTCTGAAGGTTGAGTGGACGAATAAAGGCTGGTTAAAGCAGTATGTCTGCCATGTCGGAAGTTGTCCCGTTGCCGTCGTTCGGCGAAGTGTTCTTCGATGCACGAGGTCAGGAGCGGTGTCTCCGGGTCACGTGGCACGAGGGCACCCTGGTGCTCAGCCTGTGGCGAGGGGAGATGTGCACCGGCAGTTTCCGGATGCCGATGGAAGACGTCGGGCGGCTGCTCGACACCCTCGATGACGGCTACGCGGAGGCCACCGGCGAGCAGCCGCCCGTCGTGGTCGAGCCCCCCGTGGAGGTGGGCGAGTATCCGGGGACGGGCACCTACCACCGGCCACCGCCCTTCGAGCACGACCCGCAGCGCCCCCAGCACGACGACAGGCCCACGGCCACGCTCGCGCCCAGCGACGTCCTCGTGGCCAGGGGGGCGCCGCCGCAGCAGGACAAGCTCGTCGCCACGGCCTACCAGGACCAGCGCGAGCCCGTGATCGGCGCCGACGGCAGGCCACGCGCCGCCGAGCCGCAGGCGGCCAGGGCCGCCGACCCGCTGGGCGGGCCCGGCTACCAGATGCCCGACTACCAGATGCCCGTCGAGCGCTCGCCCCAGTCGACCGACCCGTTCGGCTTCCCCGGGCAGGGCGGCGCCCACCAGCAGACCCCTTCCGACCCGTTCGCCGCGCAGCAGCCCCTTCACCAGGCGGCCACGCAGCAGCTTCCGGTCCACCAGGACCCCTACGCTCAGCCGCCGCAGCAGGCCGCCCCCGCGCCGTACACCGACCCCTTCTCGCCGCCGCCCCAGCGCGCGCAGAGCGCCCCGGCGGTCCCGGGAGCGGCGGGTCTCGGCACGCCCATGCACGGCATCCCAGGAGCGGGCCGCAGGCCCGTCGCCGAGGCCTACCCGCAGCCCGAGCCGTACACCCCGCAGGACCAGTACGTCCAGCACGAGCAGTACGCCCAGCCCGAGCGGTACGCCCAGCCCGACCAGTACGGCAAGCCGGATCAGTACGGCCAGCCCGACCAGTACGGCCAGTCTGATCAGTACGGCGGGCCCGACCAGTACGGCCAGCCCGGCCAGTACCCACCACCCGAGCAGTACGGCCAGCAGCCCGGCTACCCGCAGTCGCCGCTGAACCCCGCCGACCCGCTCGGCCTCGGTCCTGGCGCCTACCAGACGCAGCCGCCGCACCAGCAGCCCGACCCGAGCATGCACCGCCCCTACGTCAACGACCAGATGTTCGTCACCGGCGAGCGCCTGCGCCCCGAGCAGCAGCACCAGGAAGACAGGACCGAGCGCCGCGAGTGGTGATCGGCAGGCCCCTGTCTAAGATGTCCCCGTGCCGAGTGAGAATCGTGCCGCGGGCCTGACCTGGTCCGCTGCCTAGCAGGGGGAGCGCGTGGAAGCGTCGACCGGCCTCTACTGGCTGCTCGTGGCGGGCGGGGCGATCGCGGTCGCCTGGGTGGCCAGGCGAAGGGGCTGGCCCGCTCCGCTGCTGCTGGTGCTGGCAGGGCTGGTGGTCTCGCCGCTCGTGCCCTCCATCAAGCTGGAGCCCGAGCTCATCCTCTACGTGTTCCTGCCGCCGCTGCTCTACTCCGCGGCGCTGGAGAGCTCCTACCTCAGCCTGCGCGAGAACAAGCGGGCGATCGGCATGCTCTCGATCGGCCTGGTGCTGTTCACCACGCTGGTCGTCGGCGGCGTGGTGCATCTGCTGCTGCCCGACCTGCCCCTGGCCGCCGCGTTCGCGCTGGGCGCGATCATCGCACCTCCCGACGCCGTCGCCGCCGTCGCGGTCGGGCGCAGGCTCGGCCTGCCGCGCAGGCCGCTGACCATCCTCATCGGCGAGAGCCTGTTCAACGACGCCACGGCGCTGACCGTCTACCGCGTCGCCATCGGCGCGGTCGTGGGCCACGGCATCAGCCTGATCGAGGGGGTCGGCGAGTTCCTCTACACCGCCGTCGGCGGCGTGCTGATCGGCCTCGCCGTCGCGCTGGCGTCCGGCTGGCTGCTGGGGAGGACGCGCGACGCGCTGGTCGAGAACACCGTGATGCTGCTGATCCCGTTCGCCACCTATCTGGGCGCCGAGTCGGTGCACGCCTCAGGCGTGATCGCGGTGGTGATCGTCGGGCTCTACCTCGGCTACCGGATGCACCGCACCGGCGCGGGCACCCGGGTGCTGCTGTCGTCGGTGTGGAAGGTCGTCGACTTCATGCTGGAGTCGATCGTCTTCGCGCTGATCGGCCTGCAGCTGGTGCCGGTGCTCAGCGGACTGGCGGGCCGCAGCCCATGGGAGGTGGCGGGCTACGTGCTTGCCATCTTCGCCGTCACCGTGCTGGCCAGGTTCGTATGGGTCTTCCCCTCGGCCTACCTGCCGCTGCTGTGGCTGAAGAGCGCGCCGAGGCCGCCGTGGCAGCACGTGGTCATCGTCGGCTGGGCGGGCATGCGCGGCGTGGTCTCGCTGGCTGCCGCCTTCGCCATCCCCGAGGGCTTCCCCGAGCGCGACCTGCTGCTCTTCCTGACCTTCAGCACCGTCATCCTCACCCTGCTGGTGCAGGGCCTGACCTTCCCCATGCTGATCAGGAAGCTGCGCGTCTCGAGCGAGCGCGAGGAGTACGAGGACAACCTGTCGGAGGCCGCCGCCCAGCAGGCCGCCGTCGAGGCGGGCCTGGCCAGGCTGGAGGAGGTGTTGCGCGAGGAGCCCGGCGACCAGATCCACGGCGAGGTCATCGACATGCTGCGGCAGAAGTCGGAGCGGCGCGCCCTCACCGCCTGGGAGCGCCTGGGCGGCGGCACCGGTCAGGGCGGCGCGGAGACGCCCAGCCGCCTCTACCGGCGCCTGCGCAGGGAGATGCTCGCCGCCGAGCGCGAGGTGCTCGTCAGGCTGCGCGACGAGCGAAGGCTGGACGACGAGGTGCTCCGCCGGGTGACGGCGGAGCTCGACTTCGAAGAGGCGATCCTCGAGCGCTAGCGCTAGCCCATGGTGTTGTCGGTGAAGCACCACCGCCAGTCCTCGCCCGGCTCGAACGACTGCATGACCGGATGACCCACCATGCGGAAGTGGCTGGAGGCGTGCTTGCCCGGCGAGGAGTCGCAGCAGCCGATGTGCCCGCAGTCGAGGCAGCGCCGCAGGTGCACCCAGCGGCCCCCCGTGGCCAGACACTCCTCGCAGCCCTCCGGTGTCCGCGGGGAAGGGTCTCCTGCCTTGGAAAGATGCTCGCAAATTGCCATGACAGGAAGCTTAGAACCAGAACAGGGTTCCAATTTGGTCGCACCCCTTGATCGAGCGCTTGGTGAAGGCGACTCTTTCTCTCATCGGGGGGTCGCCACCTAGGAGGCCCGCTTGCTTGAGGTTCGCAATCTCGAGGTCGTGTACGACGATGTGATGCTCGTGCTGCGCGGCGTCAGTCTCACCGTGCCGCCCGGCTCGATCGTCGCGCTGCTCGGCGCCAACGGCGCGGGCAAGACCACTCTCCTGCGCGCCCTGTCGGGCCTGCTCGACGTGCACGACGGAGAGATCACCAAAGGCTCCGTCACCCTGGACGGCAGGCCGCTCCACACCCTGAGACCCGCCCAGATCGTCAGGCGGGGCGTCAGCCAGGTCATGGAGGGCCGCCGCATCCTGGCCGAGCTCACCGTCGAGGAGAACCTCAAGGTCGGCGGACACACCGCCACCGAGTCGCACCTGGACCGCGTCTACGGCCTGTTCCCCGTGCTCAAGCAGCGGCGCAGGAGCGTGTCTGGCTACCTGTCGGGCGGCGAGCAGCAGATGCTCGCTGTCGGCAGGGCGCTCATGGCGGGCCCCCGCTACCTGCTGATGGACGAGCCGAGCCTCGGCCTCGCGCCCGCGCTGGTCGCGCAGATCCGCGACCTCATCATCGAGATCAACAAGCAGGGCACGACCGTCCTGCTGGTCGAGCAGAACGCCACCATGGCGCTGTCGATCGCCGCCCACGGCTACGTGATGGAGACCGGCAAGATCGTCATGGACAAGCCCGCGGCCGAGTTGCTGGCCGACGAGGACATCAAGGAGTTCTACCTGGGCCTGGGCGCCGAGGGAGCCGCCAAGTCCTTCAGGGACGTCAAGCACTACAAGAGAAGGAAGCGGTGGCTCTCATGACCGCCCCGGAACCCCCCGGCGCGCCCGACGTCCTCGACGTGCGGGACGTGCGGCTCTCGTTCGCCGGTGTGAAGGCGATCGACGGTGTCTCCTTCACCGTCGGCCCCACCGAGCTGTTCGCCGTGATCGGCCCCAACGGCGCGGGCAAGACCTCCATCTTCAACGTGCTGTCCGGCGTCTACCGTCCGCAGCAGGGCGGTGTCACCTTCCTCGGCGCCGACCTGCTCGGCAGGCGCCCGCACGAGATCGCCGCCATGGGCCTGGCCCGCACCTTCCAGAACGTCGAGCTGTTCCACAACCTGACCGTCCTGGACAACCTGATGCTCGGCCGCCACTGCCACTTCCGCTACGGCGCGCTGCCCGCCGTCCTTTGGTACGGCAGGGCGCGCAGGGAGGAGCTCGAGGCGAGGGCCAGGATCGAGGACATCGTCGACTTCCTCGAACTGGAGGCCTGGCGCAGGCACCCGGTGCGGCTGCTGCCGTACGGGGTGCAGAAGAGGGTGGAGCTCGGCCGCGCCCTGGCGATGGAGCCCAAGCTGCTGCTGCTCGACGAGCCCGTGGCCGGGATGAACCTGGAGGAGACCGAGGACATGGCCAGGTTCGTCCTGGACATCCGCGACGAGCTCGGCATCCCCATCGTGCTCGTCGACCACGACATGGGCCTGGTCATGGACCTGGCCGACCGGGTGCTCGTGCTCGACTTCGGCCGTCAGGTCGCGCTCGGCACGCCCGCGCGGGTGCAGCAGGACCCCAAGGTCATCGAGGCGTACCTGGGAGGCGCCGCATGACAATGACGGCAACGAGAACGCAGACCATCGCCACCAGAGTCCGCCGCAGGGCCGAGGAGAGCCCTGGCGCGGTCGCGATGCGCTACAAGGACTTCGGCATCTGGAAGGAGGTCGGCTGGCTCACCTACTGGACGCACGTCGAGCTGGTCGCGCACGCCCTGATGGCGCTGGGGGTGGAGCCAGGCGACAGGGTGGCCGTCCACTCGGAGAACAGGCCCGAGTGGCTCTACGCCGACCTGGCCACCGTCGCGATCAGGGGCATCACGGTCGGCCTCTACCCGACCAACCCGCCCGCCGAGGTGGCCTACCTGCTGTCGAACTCGGGCGCGAAGATCCTCATCGCCGAGGACCAGGAACAGGTCGACAAGGCCTTGGCGGTCATCGACGAGTGCCCCGACCTCGAACGCATCGTCTACCTGGAGCCGCGCGGCATCAGAGGGCGCTACGACGACCCGCGGCTGATGTCGTGGGAGGAACTGCTGGCCATGGGCGCCGAGCGGGCGGGTCCCCTGGAGGAGCGGATGGCGGGCGCCGAACCGGGCGACGTCATGACGCTCATCTACACCTCGGGGACCACGGGCCCGCCCAAGGGGGTCATGCTGACCGTGGCGAACGTGGAGTTCGCGGTGCGGACCCTGGTCGAGAACGGCGGCTTCACCTCGCCTCCGCCCTCGGAGCGCGACCTGATCGTCTCCTACCTGCCGCTGTGCCACGTCGCCGAGCGCGCCTTCACGGTCTGGTTCAACTCGGCCGCCGGCGTGCAGGTGAACTTCGCCGAGTCCATCGACACCGTGCAGGCCAACCTGCGAGAGGTGCAGCCGACCATCCTGTTCGGCGTGCCGCGCATCTGGGAGAAGATCCTCGCGCAGGTCAACATCAAGATCGACTCGGCCTCCCCGCTGAAGCGGCTCACCACCCGCCTCTGGCTGCGCGTGGCCGACCGCATCGGCGACACCCTCGTGCGCACGGGCGGCAGGCACACCATGGGCACCAGGGCGCTCTACGGCCTGGGCTGGCTGATGTGCTACCGCTCGCTGCGCGAGCGCCTCGGCATGCGCCGCGTCCGCTACGCGGCCTCGGGCGCCGCGCCCATCGCGCCCGACGTGCTCAAGTTCTACATGGGCATCGGCGTGGCCATGCACGAGGTGTACGGCATGAGCGAGAACACCGCGATCGCCACGGGCAACCGTCCGGGCAGGATCAGGCTCGGCACGGTCGGCGAGCCCCAGGAGGGCGTCGAGCTCAGGATCGACGAGCTGACGGGGGAGATCCTCACCAGGCACCCCGGCACCTTCGCCGGATACTGGCGCAATCCCCGCGCCACCGCCGACGTGCTGGACGAGGACGGCTGGCTGCACACCGGCGACGTCGGCGAATGGGTCGAGGGCACGCACGTGCGCATCACCGACAGGATGAAGGACATCCTCATCACCGCCGGCGGCAAGAACGTCGCGCCCAGCGAGATGGAGAACGCGCTGAAGGCCTCGCCGTACATCAAGGAGGCGGTGGTGATCGGCGACCAGCGGCCCTACCTGGTGGCGCTGATCGGCATCGAGCTCGACACCGTGGGGGAGTGGGCGCGCAGGCGCGGCCTGTCCTACACCACCTACAGGGACCTGTCGGAGAAGAGCGAGGTGCGTGAGCTGGTGCAGGGCATCGTCGACGAGGTCAACCAGAGGTTCGCCAGGGTCGAGCAGGTCAGGCGCTTCGCCTTCCTGCCCAAGGAGCTCGACCACGAGGACGGCGAGCTCACCGCCACCCAGAAGGTCAAGCGCTCGGCCATCGCCAAGCTGTTCGAGGAGCTCGTCGAAGGGATGTACCGCCGGTGACGGACGTGGTGGAGTCGGTCATCAGGGGCCTGGGCAACGGCTCGGTCTACGCGCTGCTCGCCCTCGGTTTCGTGATCATCTACAAGGCGACCAGGGTGATCAGCTTCGCCCAGCCGTCGCTGATGCTGGCGGGGGCCGTCGCGGTCAGCTACCTGGCCGAGGTCACCGGGTTCTACCTGGCGGTGCTCCTGGCGGGGCTGCTGATCGCGGGGGTCGCGCTGGTGATCGAGCGCGTCGCGATCAGGCCCATGGTGGGCCGTCCCTTCTTCGTGGTCGCGATCATCACGCTCGGCGTCGACGTGGTGGTGCGGGTGGTCGTGAACGCCTTCATCGGGCGCGACGTGCGCCAGATGGGCGACCCGTGGGGCTTCACGCAGGTCTCCTTCGGCCCGTTCGTGGTGCAGACCAGGTGGCTGGCCATGCTCCTGGTCACGGCCGTGCTCGTCGGCCTGCTGTTCGCCTTCTTCCGCTACACCAGGTACGGCCTGGCCATGCGGGCGGCCGCCTTCGACCAGGAGACCGCGCTCGCCCAGGGGGTCTCGGTCGGCATGGTGTTCGCGCTGTCATGGGGGCTGGCCGGCTTCCTGGCCGCGATCGCAGGCATGTTCGTCGGCACGGGTCAGGGCGTGGAGCAGCTGACCTGGATCATCGCGCTCAAGGCGCTGCCGGCGATCATCGTCGGCGGGCTCGACTCACTCGGCGGAGCGGTGGTCGGCGGCCTCGCGATCGGCGTGGTCGAGTCGCTGTTCCAGAGCTACCAGGGCCAGCTCGCGCCGTGGCTGGGACAGAACTTCGCGGTGGTCACGCCGTACGTGGTGATGCTGGTGGTGCTGCTCATCAGACCCTACGGCCTGTGGGGCACCAAAGAGGTGGAGCGGGTATGAGCGACAGGGAATCGCCGACGAAGGAACGGCGCCCGTGGAAGCAGGGGCGCCGGCCCATGGCCTGGGCCGCCGACATACCGACCGGACGGTCTCGCAGACCCCGTGGGCGCCCGCTGCTCTACACCTCCTACAGCCAGGACATGGCGCTGCTCGACACCGGGGCCAAGAAGGTCTGGACCGGGCTGCTGGTGCTGGTGGCGTTCGGGCTGTCGGTCGTGCTGGCCGACCGCTCGCTGGAGGTGCTGGCCGGCGCGTACGTGCTGGCGATCGGGGCGATCGGGCTCAACATCGTCACCGGCTACGCGGGCCAGGTCTCGCTCGGCCACGCCTTCTTCGTTGCGATCGGCGCCTACACGGGCGCGGCGCTGTCGGGGCCGCCCGGCGGCAGGACGCTCGGGTTCGGCGTCGCGGAGATCTGGATCTGGCTGCCGGCCGCGGGGCTGATGGCCGCAGCGGCAGGCGTGCTGGTCGCGCCGCTGGCCACCAGGTTGCGCGGGCTCTACCTCGCCGTCGTCACGCTCGGCCTGGTCTTCCTCGGCGAGCACGTCTTCAAGGAGTGGGACGCCCTGACGGGAGGGCCAGGCGTCGGCCGCTCGGCCGCGGTGCCGCAGCTGTTCGGCGTGCGTCTCGACCAGGACGGGCCGCTCGGCACCCGGGAGCAGCTGCTCTACCTGCTGATGCTGGTCCTGCTCATCGTCTTCGCCGTCGCCGCGCGCAACCTGGCGCGCTCGCGCATCGGCAGGGCGTTCATGGCCATCCGTGACCGCGACATCGCCGCCGAGGTCATGGGGGTGCCGCTGACCAGGTACAAGGTGCTGGCCTTCGGCATCTCCTCCTTCTACGCCGGCTGCGCGGGCGCGCTGCTCTACAGCATCAGCGGCTACGTGGAGCCCGGCTCCTTCAGCCTGCTGCTGTCGGTGCAGTTCATCGCGATGGTGCTGATCGGCGGGGTGGCCACCGTGTCCGGCGCGATCGCGGGCGCGCTGTTCATCTCGCTGCTGCAGCCGCTGACCAGGTCGCTGCCGGCGCTGGTGCCGTTCGTCAGCGCCGACACGACGGTCACTCCCAACGTCTTCCAGGTCGAGACCGTGCTGTACGGCCTGCTGATCATCCTCTTCCTGGTCTTCGAGCCGCGTGGTCTGTTCGGCGTCTGGATCCGCGTCCGTAACTACTGGAAGAGCTGGCCCTTCTCCTACTAAGAGAGGAAATTTCGTGAAGAGTCGCTATGTCGTGACCGGGGTCGCGGTAGTGGCCCTTCTGTCCGCATGTGGCGTCATCCGGGGGGACGACGAGGGCAGCAAGGGCGGCGCCGTGGCAACGGGCGTCACCAACGAACCATGTCCCAAGGCCATCGACAAGAAGAAGGGGTGCATCTACCTCGGCACCGTCTCCGACCTCACCCAGGGGCCGTTCGCGGCGCTGGCCGTCCCCATCACCGACGCACAGAAGGCCTTCTGGAAGCGGGTCAACACCGCCGGCGGCATCGGCGGCAAGTACGAGGTGGACGTCGAGAGCTACGTCAGGGACAACAAGTACAACCCCGAGACCCACCGGCAGGTCTACAACGAGATCAAGGACAAGGTGCTCGGCCTGGCCCAGACGCTCGGCTCGCCGACGACCGCGGCGATCATCGACGACCTCAAGGCCAACAGCGTGGTCGCCGCGCCCGCCTCCTGGACCTCGGCGTGGGAGTTCGAGGACGTCATCATCGAGACCGGCTCCAACTACTGCATCGAGGCCATGAACTCGGTGGACTACGCGATGGAGGCCTACAAGCCCAAGTCCGTGATGGCCGTCCACCTGGCCGGTGACTACGGCGCCGACGCGGCGGCGGGCGCGAAGATCGCCGCGGAGAAGAACGGGCTGGAGTTCACCGCGGTGGAGACCCCCTCGGGCGCCACCGAACAGGGCAGGGCGATCACCGAGATCACCAAGAACAAGCCCGACCTGGTCATCCTCACCACGGGCCCCGCCGACGCCGCCGCGATCATCGGGCAGTCCGCCGCCGCGGGATACAAGGGCCGCTTCATCGGCACGGGCCCGACGTGGAACCCCGCCCTGCTCAAGTCGCCTGCCGCGCCCGCGCTGAAGGCGCTGTACGAGCAGTCGTCGCCCGGCAAGCCGTACGGAGCCGACACGCCCGGCCACCAGGCCATGCGTGACGCCCTGCCAGGCGTGACGCCCAACGACGGCTACACCTCGGGCTGGGCGTGGTCCTACCCGCTGAAGGCGGCGCTGGAGAAGATGGTCGCCGGCGGCGACGTCAGCCGCAAGGGCCTGCTGGCGGCGGTCAAGACGCTGGCGACCGTCGACTACGAGGGCATGCTGCCCCCGGAGGCGGGCAACTTCGCGGGCGACGCGAACGCGGCCACGTTCCGGCAGACGCTGATCAACAAGGTGGACGAGTCGGCGCCGACCGGGGTCACGGAGGTGAAGGACTTCTTCACAGGGCCCACCGCGCAGGCTCACACGATGGACGGCCCCTGTTTCAGCAAGTTGTCCTGATCATCGCGGGGGGCGCGGCCGTTGGATAGGGTCGTCGGTATGCGACTCGTTTCCAGCAGGTTCGTGCCCCTCGCCGCCTTCGCCGTGGCCGTCTTCGCCACCGGGTGCAGCGAGATCAACGCGACGGTCGACAAGGCGCAGGCCTGCCTGGAGGCCCCCAAGATCATCACCGAGACCGTCACCAAGATCGGCACTCTGGTCAACGACCCCGCGGCGATGGAGAAGGAGCTCAACTCCGCCTCGCAGAAGCTCGGCGAGGTGGCCGACAAGGCCTCCAACACCACGCTCAAGGAGGCGACGGACGACCTGGCCACCAGCCTCGGCAAGCTCAACGTCACCAGCGCCAACGAGGCGGTCGACGCGGTCCAGAAGGTCGGCACCGACACCACCGCCTACCTGACCAAGCTGAAGGAGGCCTGCAGCTAGGACAGGCCCAGCTCGCCGGTCAGATGCGCGGGCAGGATCGCCGCGCCGAAGTCGGCGCCGGGCCGCCTGATGACCGTGTGCGCGTGGTCGGCGGCGTCCGCCGTGTTGTCGTACTCGATCAGCAGGCCCTGCCCCTGGATGCGGTAGTAGTGCCCGGCCCCGGGCGTGGCGGGGCCGGCCCACGCGAACGACAGCCCTGCCGCGTCGTGGCTGCCGCGCAGCTCGGGAGCCAGCCGGTCCAGGTAGACGGCCGTCAGCCCGGCCAGCAGGTCGCGCTCGGCCGAGCCCATGGAGTCGCCGCGCACGCCCAGCGGCTCCAGCGCCGAGGTCACCTCCGAGGTGCCGGTCAGGATGTCGGGCGGCGCCTCGTCGGCGACGATCGCCCGGCCGCGCAGGGCGGGTGACAGCTCGGCCAGCAGCGCCCTGGCCAGCTCCTCCTCCAGCGGCAGCGGGCGAACCACCGCGGCTGAGCCGTACCAGACGCCCGCCGGATGGGCGCCGAGGAACAGCGGCGCGACCTCCACCCGCCCGCCGCTGACCGTCGCCGTGACCGACACGTGGTGACCCTCGAAGCGCCAGCCCCACTCGTCGTCGCCCGGCGTGCCGAAGACGGCCAGGTGGTAGTCGTCGCTGTGGCGGCCCCTGGCGCCTCCCTCGTCGAGGTCGAGCACCTCCTCCAGCGCCATGATCGTGACCACCTGGGCGAAGGCGTGCCGTGACAGCGCGGTGGCCAGCAGTCTGTGGGCCCCCTTGCGGGACTGCCTGTCCAGCCCGAGCAGCGACACCCCCGGCCTGGGCGTGGGCACGTACGTCCAGCGCAGCCGCCGCGGGTCGTGGAAGGGGTAGGCGGCGGCCTGCCGCTGGGTGTCGGTGAGGCCGCCGAGGAACTGTGCCGCGATCTCCGCCATGCGCATGCTCCCAGGATCTCCTATCCCAGCTTCTCTAGGGGAAATGGGGTCGAACTAGCGTGGAGACATGAACGGCACCGAGCCCGACCCCCGGTTCACCCTCGCCAACGAGAGGACGTTCCTGACCTGGCTGAGCACCTCCCTGGCGCTGTGCGCGGGCGGCGTCGCCATGGCGGCGGTGGCCGACGACGTCTTCGTCCCGTGGGCGCGCACCGTCCTGTCGGTGATGCTCGTCGCGCTCGCCGCGCTGGCCGCGGGCATGGCCTACCCGCGCTGGCGCAACATCCAGCGCGCGCTGCGCAACCAGGCCCCGCTGCCGCCCCCGGCGCTGGCCGCCGTCTTCGGCTACGGCGTGGCCGCGGTGGCGGTCGTCGCCCTCGTGCTCATCCTGATGACCGTCTGACCATGTCGAGCGAGATCTGGGACCCCGGACTGCAGAGCGAGCGCACCCGCCTGGCCTGGGTGCGCACCGCGGTCGCGCTGTCCACCGGCGGCCTCGCCGCGGCCGGCCTGTCGGCGCGCACCGGTCTCGGCCCGGTGTTCGTGGCCGGGTTCGCGCTGGCCGCCCTGTGCGGAGGGATCCTGCTCGTGCGCACCTCGGCCCGCTTCCGCGCCGTTCAGCTCGCCCTGCATCGCGGTGACCCGCTCGACGGCCGCCTGGACGCCATGCTGGCCTGGATCGGCACGCTCTGCGTGGTCGTGGGCGCGGCCTGCTTCGTGGTCGTCTCCACCTTCTGACGGCCGCCCCGCCTCCAGCGCGGACGGCCCCGCCTCCAGCGCGGACGGCCCCGCCTCCAGCGCGGACGGCCGCCGTCTTCGGTTCGGGTGGCTCCACCGAGCAGCCCCTACACCGCGAGCAGCCCCGCGCTCACCACCGCCCGCCCGAACGGCTGGGCGAGCTCGGCCAGGCGCGCGCATCCCTGCTCGCCGAGCGCGGCGTAGGCGGGAAGGGCCAGCTCGTCGGTCCTCGCCTCGATATGGGCGCGCAGCCGCCTGCCCTCCTCGGTCAGGCCCGCCGCGGTCCAGCCGCCTCCGGTGGGCGGGGCGTCGGCGGCCAGCCCGTCGGCGGCTCCGGCCAGCAGGCCCTTCGCGCGCAGCGAGGCGACCGCCGTCGCCCAGGCCTCCTCGGGCCAGCCGCGCGACGCCCGCAGGAAGATCTCGGGCACGTCACCGCCCGCCGCGTGCATCGCGAGCGCCTCCACGGGCGACAGGCCCTCCGAGGTCAGCACCGCGACGTGGCCGTCGCCCCTGAACTCCCTCAGCAGGGTCTGGGCGTGGAACAGGTCGCGCAGCGGCTCACCCGGCCACGGCAGCGTGGTGTGCGCGGCGAACAACGGCCTGCCGTGAAGGTGCTCGGCCGCCGCCTCCGCCGCCCTCCTGGCCAGCGCGAGCGTCTCCTCGAGCGCGCCCGCCGTGTCGATGCCGCCCCTGCGCAGCGCCGCCTCGGCCGCCTCCATCCTGGCCTCGAGCACCTTGGCGGGCGTGGTCACCTCCCACGCGGAGGGCAGCGCCCGCCGTACGAGGGCGGGGTAGAAGTTGAAGAAGGCCGCGATGACCACCTCGGCGCTCGCCTCGCCGAAGGCGGCGCCCCTGGAGGCGAAGTAGCCCGTCATCTGTCCGGTGAGGCCGAGCGCGGCGTAGCGCTCGCTCGCCTCGGGGACGAAGTAGATCATGCCGTGCACCGGCTCGAGGCGTCGCCATGCCCGCCTCGCCACGTGGGGATCGACCATCGACGCTCTCCTCGCTCGTGAACCAACCGGTCGGTATGGGAACCTACGGGCCGTTTTCTCCCTCGTCAATGGCTTGCGAGCGCCGGGCATGGAGGCGGACACTCGGAAGAGAGGCGGAGGTGATCCTCGTGCGAGAAGGCTATGACGCGAGGGAGACGTGGCCGTTCGAGTGCCAGTGCTGCTGGCATGTCTGGGAAGAGGAGTACCTCGTCAGACGTCTCACCGACGACCACGGCAACGAGGTGGAGGTCTGGCTGAGGTCCGGCGTGTCGGTCCAGCCGCCCAACTCCGACAGGAGCTGCCCGAAGTGCGGGGCGGTCCAGATCACCACGTTCCCCTCGGGCTACCTGGCCAAGAGGGCCGAGCCCGTGGTGCCGGCGCCCAGGGAGATCGCGCAGGAGACGGCGCTGAAGTTCACCTGGCGGGCGCCGATCATGTAGTGGCGAACGCACCGGCGCGGCCCCGCCGTGGCGGGGCCGCGCCCTCTCGCGTCGCTCAGGCGAGGCTGTCGAGCCAGGCCTGGTGCAGGCCGGCGAAGCGGCCTGACGAGGCGACGAGCTGCTCGGGCGAGCCGTCCTCGACGATCACGCCCTTGTCCATCACCAGCACCCTGTCGGCGATCTCCACCGTCGACAGACGGTGCGCGATGATCAGCGCGGTCCTGTCGGCCAGGATCGTGCGCAGCGCCCGCTGGACCAGCCGCTCGCTCGGCACGTCGAGCGAGGAGGTGGCCTCGTCCAGGATGAGCACGGAGGGGTCGGCGAGGAAGGCGCGCGCGAAGGCGACCAGCTGGCGCTGACCGGCCGACATGCGGCCGCCTCGCTTGCCGACCTCGGTGTCGTAGCCGTCGGGCAGCGCCGAGATGAACTCGTGCGCGCCGATCGCCTTGGCCGCCTCGACGATCTCCTTGCGGGAGGCGCCAGGACGGCCGAAGCCGATGTTCTCCGCGACCGTGCCCGAGAACAGGAAGTTCTCCTGCGTCACCATCACCACGGCTCCGCGCAGCGTCGTCTCGTCGAGGTCGCGCAGGTCCACGCCGTCCAGCAGCACCCTGCCCTCGGTGGGGTCGTAGAAGCGGGCGATGAGCTTGGCCAGCGTGGTCTTGCCCGCGCCTGTCGCCCCGACCAGCGCCACGCTCTGACCCGCCGGGATGGTCAGGTCGAGGCGCGGCAGGATCGGCATCTCCGGCACGTAGGAGAACGCGGTGCCCTCGAAGCGGACCTCGCCGCGCGCCCTGACGAGCTCCGCGCCGCGCGGCGGCTCGGGGACCGAGGGCTCCTCCTCCAGCACGCCCGACAGCTTCTCCAGCGCCGCGCCCGCCGACTGCAGGGTGTTGTAGAACTGGCTGATCTCCTGCATCGGCTCGTAGAACTGGCGCAGGTAGAGCAGGAAGGCAGCCAGCACGCCGACCGTGACCTCCTCGTGGAAGGCCAGCCAGCCGCCGTAGATCAGCACCCCGGCGATCGTGAGGTTGCCGATGAGCTTGATGCCGGGCATGAACACCGCGATCAGCTGCATGGCGCGGGCGTTGGCGTCGCGGTAGTCGGTGTTGAGCTGGCCGAAGATCTCCTGGTTGCGCGGCTCGCGGCGGAAGGCCTGCACGGCCCTGATGCCGGTCATCGACTCCACGAAGTGGACGATGACCAGCGCGACCGTCTCCCTGGTCCGCCGGTAGGTGAGAGCCGACTGGCGGCGGAACCACCGGGTGAACAGCAGCAGGATCGGCAGCGGCACCAGCGCCACCAGACCGAGGTGCACGTCGAGGATCAGCAGCAGCGCCGCGGTGCCGAACATCGTCAGCACCGCGGTGACCAGTCCGTCGAAGCCCGACTGCAGCAGCTCGGCGATCGCCTCGATGTCGGAGGTCAGCCGCGAGATGACCCTGCCCGAGGTGTACTTCTCGTGGAAGGACAGTGAGAGCCGCTGGAAGTGGTCGAAGACCCTGCGGCGCAGTTCGAGCAGGATGTCCTGGCCGATACGGCCCGACATCTTCAGGAAGGCCTGCCTGGTCAGCGCCTGGGTGACGGCGGCGGCCAGGATGACCGCGATCACGGTCAGCAGCGTGCCTGAGCCCTCGCCCCTGGCCATCGGCGGGATGCCCGAGTCGATGCCGACCTTCACCAGGTAGGGGATGGCGAGGCCGGCGCCGCTCGAGCAGACGATGACCGCGCTGAGCAGCGCGATCGCCTTGCGGTGCGGGCTGAGCAGGTCGGTCAGCAGCTTGCGCGAGCGGGTGCGCAGCAGCAGGGAGACCTTCTCGGGAAGGTCGTCCTTGTTCTCCGAGGCGACGCCGCGCCAGTCGGTGGTGGTCGTCATCGCAGGGCCCCTTCCTCGGACAGGTCGGCGTCCTGCGCCAGCAGCTCGCGGTACTCCGGCACGTCGGCGAGCAGCTCCTGGTGGGTGCCGACATGGGTGATCGTGCCGCCGCGCAGCAGCGCCACCTTGTCGGCGAGCAGCACGGTCGAGGCGCGGTGGGCGACCACGATGCCCGTCGCCTCGCGCAGCACGTGCCGCAGCGCCTCCTCCACGAGCGCCTCCGTCTCCACGTCCAGCGCCGACAGCGTGTCGTCGAGGACGAGGATCTTCGGCTTGGACAGCACCGCGCGCGCCAGCGCCAGGCGCTGACGCTGACCGCCCGACAGCGACATGCCCTGCTCGCCGATGCGGGTGTCGAGACCCCACGGCAGGTCGTAGACGAAGGTCGCCTGCGCGACCTCCAGGGCCTCGCGCACCTCCTCGTCGGTGGCCTCGCGGTGGCCCAGCGTGAGGTTCTCGCGCACGCTCATCGAGAACAGCGTGGGCTCCTCGAAGGCGGTGGCGACGACGTCGCGCAGCACGCTCAGCTTGAGGTCGCGCACGTCGTGGCCGTCGATGGTGACCCGGCCCGAGGTCACGTCGACCAGGCGGGGCACCAGCGCGGTGAGCGTCGTCTTGCCCGAGCCCGTGGCGCCGACCACCGCGACTGTCTCGCCCGGCCGCACGTCGAGCCAGACGTCGTGCAGAACAGGGCGCTCGGCTCCGGGGAAGCGGAAGCCCACGCCCTCGAGGCGAAGGTGGCCCCTGGGGTCCTCGATCGTCTCCGAGCCGTCCTTGATCGAGGGCACGGTGTCCATGACCTCCATGACGCGGTCGGCCGAGGTCATCGACTCCTGCGCCATCGCCAGGATGTAGCCGAGGCTCGCGATCGGCCACACCAGTTGCAGCATCAGCGTGGTGAAGGCGACCAGGGTGCCCAGCGTCAGCCCCCCTGTGCCCACGGCCAGCGCGCCCAGCAGGAGCACGAGGGCGAGGGTGAAGTTCGGGATCACCTCGAGGAAGGTGAAGAACCTGGCCGAGAGCCCGACCTTGTCGATCGAGGTGGCGTAGACCTTGCGCGCGGACTCGTCGAAGCTGTCGTAGACGTGGTGGCGGCGGCCGAAGGCCTTGATCGTGCGGATCCCGATCGCGGACTCCTCGACGAGGGTGGCGAGGTCGCCCTGCTCGTCCTGGACCTGGCGCGAGATCTTGATGTACTTCTTCTCGAAGCGCAGTGACACCCAGATGATGGGCACGGCGGAGGCCGCCACCAGCAGGCCCAGCGGCCAGTACATGTTGAGCAGCACGATCGTCACCGTGGTGAGCTGGATGACGTTCATGACCAGGAACAGCATGCCGAAGCCGAGGAAGCGGCGGATGGTCGACAGGTCGGTCGTCGCGCGCGAGAGCAGCTGGCCCGACTGCCAGTCGCTGTGGAAGGCCATCGGCAGGCGCTGCAGGTGATCGTAGAGGTCGTCGCGGATCTCGGTCTCGAGGCCGAGGACCGGCTTGGTCTGCACCCATCGCCTGAGGAAGATCATCAGGGCTTCCGCGACGCCGACGCCCACCGCCAGGAGCCCGAGGGGGAGCAGGTCGGCGGTCTGCTCGGCGTCGATCACCTCCTTGCCCACGAGGGGGAAGGCGATGCTGGCGGCTATGCCGAGGATGGCGACGAGCCAGATGAAGACCAGCTTGCCGATGTGGGGGCGCAGATAGGAGCGCATGCGCCACAGGGAGTTGGAAGCGAGCAGGGGACGTCTGGGGGAGTTCGTATCGGGAGGCATCCCTTCTAGATTAATAGTGGGATCAACCCATTTTTGGTGACGAAAGCCCTCAGAGTGCTCCCCCTGGGGCCCATGTCGCATGGCGGTCAGGCGAGGTCGAACTCGCCCGTCCGGGGCCTTGCCGCCCGCGACCGTACCAGGCCGCGCCGCCATTCCCTCGCTTGACCGTCGGCAGACCCGCACCATGCCGCGAACGGGCCGAAACGCCCCGTGCACCGGTTCGTGAGAGGTTCTATAGCCGCTCGTGAGCCCTGTTTGCACCGGCCGTGATGGGCCGTCAGTGACCGTGGAAAGGTGCAGTTCAGCAGATTTCGCCCACGCTCCATCAGGGCCCGCATGACGGTCGCCACGGTGGCGCTGTTCGGCGTCGTCCTCCTGGTAGGCGTCGTGACGCTCTGCCTGACCCTGCCCTCCTGGGCGCGCGCCCAGCTCGTCGACCGCGCGGACGAGGCCAGCCGCATGGTCACGACCCTCATCGACACCCGGCCGATCCAGGGCCCGATCCCGTCGCAGGGCGAGGTCTTCCTGCTGCAGGTGGTGGACGCGAGGGGAGAGGTAGTCGCCGCCAGCTCCACCCTGGAGGGGGAGCCGCCCCTCACCCGCGCCGTGCCCGTCGGCGGCGACTCCAGGATCCTGGACAGGGTCTGCCGCGCCGGCGGCGAGAACTGCCTGATCGTCGTGGGCACCAGCAACAGGTCCACCGCGTACGGCCCGGCCGTGGCCTACGCGGCGGTCAGGGAGTCGGCGGTGCTGAACGTCCCGCTCCTGGCCGTGATCCTGGGCGCCGCCGCGCTCGTCCTGCTCGCGCTGATGGGGTGGGCGGCGTGGATCGGTGTCGGCCGCGTCCTGGCCCCCGTGGAACGCATCAGGTCGGGCCTGGAGCAGATCAGCGCCACCGACCTCGGCGACAGGATGCCGGTGCCTGACACCGGCGACGAGGTGGCACGGCTGGCCGTCACCGTCAACGACACGCTGGGCAGGCTGGAGGAGGCTGTCGAACGGCAGCGCCGCTTCGTCTCCGACGCCTCGCACGAGCTGCGCACCCCGCTGACGGCGATGCTGGTGCGGCTGGAGGCGTGCGCCGTCAGACCCGATCCCGAGGAGTGCGCCCAGACGCTGGAGGAGGCGCTCGGCGACGCCAGGCGGCTGTCGGCCATCGTCCAGGACCTGCTGCTCATGGCGAGGCTCGATGAGGGGACACGTCCCACGGAGGAATTGCTCGACCTCGGCAAGCTGGTGGCCGACGAGATGGACCGCCGCTCTTTCCGCCTTCCCTTCACCGCCTGCGTCGAGCCACGCCTGATGGTGCGCGGCAACCGCCTGCGACTCGACAGGCTGGTGACGAATCTGCTGTCCAACGCCGACAGGCACGGCGGCCAAGCCGTCCACGTCACGGTCTCGCGCCGCGGTGATGAGGGGGTGGTGGAGGTGCACGATGACGGGCCGGGCATCCCCGAAGACCAGCGGGAGGCCATCTTCCAGCGGTTCACCAGGCTCGACACGGCCCGCTCGCGCGACCACGGCGGCACCGGCCTCGGCCTGTCCATCGCCCGCGACATCGCCACCGCCCACGGCGGCACCCTCCGCGTCGGTGACTCGGCGAAGGGCGCCCGCCTGGTGCTGCGTCTCCCGCTCGTTTCGCCCGCCGAGGAGGCACAATCCGGAAATGAGTGATCCACTGTCCGAGCGGGAGCAGGCCACCGCCGCGCTGAACCTCGTCGCCGCGGCCGCCGAGCCGTACCTCGGCTCGCTGGGCGAGCGCCCTGTCCACGACCACTCCGCCGACCACCTGCTCGACCTGCTGGAAGGCCCGCTCTCCGAGGAGGGCGAGGGCACGATGGCCGCCGTCGAGCAGTTGCTCGCGGTCGGGACCGAGGCCTCCACCCAGACCTCGGGCCCGCGCTTCTTCCACTTCGTCGTCGGCGGCGCCACGCCCGCCGCGCAGGCCGCCGACTGGGTGACCTCGCTGCTCGACCAGGCAAGCGGCCTGCACCTGACCTCGCCTCTGGCCGCCAGGGCCGAGCGGGTCGCGCTCGACTGGCTCAAGGACCTGTTCGGCCTGCCCCCGGCGTACGGCGGGGTGCTGACGCCGAGCGCCACGTTCGCGAACCTGACGGGCCTGGCGTGCGCGAGGCAGTGGTGGGGCGAGCGGCACGGCGCCGACGTCACCTCGCAGGGCCTGGCCGGGCTGCCCAGGATGCCGGTGCTGGCCGGTGGCTACATCCACCCCAGCAGCCGCAAGGCGCTCCAGATGCTCGGCGTCGGCCGCGACGGCGTGACCGTGTGCGCGCGCGACGACGCGGGCAGGGTCGATCTGGAGGCGATGGAGAGGGAGCTGGCGGCGCTGGAGGAACCCGCGGTGATCGTCGGCAACGCGGGGGAGGTCAACACGGGAGACTTCGACCCGATCGCCGACCTGGCCGACCTCGCCGGGCGGTACGGCGCCTGGCTGCACGTGGACGGCGCCTTCGGCCTGTTCGCCGCCGCCTCGCCGCGCCTGCGGCACCTGGTGGAGGGCGTGGAGCGGGCCGACTCGATCACCGCCGACGGGCACAAGTGGCTCAACGTCCCCTACGAGAGCGGTTTCGCCTTCGTGCGCGACCAGGACCTGATGTTCAGGTCGTTCGGCGCGTGGGGCGCCCACTACCTGCCCTCCGACGTCAACTACAACAACCTCGGCCCCGAGTCGTCGCGCAGGGCGCGGGCGCTACCGATCTGGGCGACGCTCAGGGCGTACGGCAGGCAGGGCTACGCGCGGCTGGTCGAGCGCCACCACGACCTGGCCCTTCGCCTGGCCGAGGCCGTGGACAAGGCGCCCGACATGGAGCTGCTCGCTCCTGTGCCGTTGTGCGTGGTGTGCTTCAGGTACCGCCCCGAGGGAACGCGGGAGGAGGAGCTCGACGACCTCAACCGCCGGCTCGGCGCGGCGTTGCTGGCCGACGGCCGCGTCTACGCGGGGACGACCACCTACAGGGGCGTGACCGCGCTGCGCCCTGCCATCGTCAACTGGCGCACCACCGAGGCGGACATCGACTACTTCTGGGAGGTGCTCAGAGAACTGGCCGACCGGCTCTGACCGGCGGCCCTGTGCAGGGGATCGCGCCTTCGGCGGGATCCCCCGCCCACTCGCCCAGGACGGTCAGGAGGTCGCGCCCATCGCGATGGTCTCCGACACCTCCGCGTGGCGTTCGGCCTCCTCGGCGGCGAACCGCTCCGCGTCGAGCTTGTCGGCGATGTCCTCGTCCTGCTTCATCAGCGCCTCGAGCGACTGTCCCGCCATCTCGAGCACGCCCATGTCCGCGTAGGCCTGCTGCAGGCGCGGCGACCACAGTCCGATGTCCTTCACGCACGGCACGATCCTGCTGAACAGCAGCGACCTGAAGATGCGCAGGTACTCCGACTGGTCGACCGAGGTCATCGCCTCCTCCACCTCGGCGCGCGAGAGGCCGAGGGTCTCCCAGGTCTCCCTGCCGCGCAGGCGGTCGCGCATCAGGTAGCAGCCCTCGATGACGAAGTCCTCGCGCTCGCGCAGCTCCGCCTCCGACAGGTTCTTGTAGTAGTCGCGCAGCGCCATCCGGCCGAACGCGACGTGCCGCGCCTCGTCCTGCATGACGTAGGCGAGGATCTGCTTGGGCAGCGGCTTGGTGGTGATGTCACGCATGACGCCGAAGGCCGCCAGCGCCAGGCCCTCGATCAGCACCTGCATGCCCAGGTACGGCATGTCCCACCTGGAGTCGGACAGCGTCGAGTCGAGCAGCGCCTTGAGGTGCTCGTTGATCGGGTAGGCCAGGCCCACCTTCTCCTGCAGGAAGCGCGCGTAGGTCTCGGCGTGCCTGGCCTCGTCCATGGTCTGGGTGGCGGCGTAGAACTTGGAGTCGAGGTCGGGCACCGACTCGACGATCCTCGCCGAGCAGATCATCGCGCCCTGCTCCCCGTGCAGGAACTGGGAGAACTGCCAGGCGGCGCCATGCCTGCGGACCTCGGCCCGCGTCCTGTCGTCCATGCGCTCCCACAGCGGCGTGCCGTAGATGGCGATGGTGTTGTCGGGCATGCCCAGGACGTTGTAGGGATCGACCTCGAGATCCCAGTCGATCCGTTTCACGGAGTCCCACTGCTTGTCCTTGCCCTTTTGGTAAAGGGCCAGCATGCGGTCACGGCCGTCGTCGTACTCCCAGGTGAAACGGCTGGACCCGGCCATGTCCACATTCCACGTGGAGAGCTCGGCGGGGATCGTGTAGAGATCGTGCGTCGACATGCGGCCTCCCGGGGACGTACACCGTACGTACGTCTTCGAGACTTGCACGTACGGTGTACGTGCGTCAATAGAATGAGCTATGCCCTCTGAGCCGCTGTCCCGCGCGCGCATCGTCGCCGCCGCGATCGACCTCATCGAGCGGGAGGGCGCCGACGCGGTGTCCATGCGCAGGATCGCCGCCGACCTCGGCGTGGGGGTGATGTCGCTCTACAACCACGTGCCGAACAAGGCCTCGCTGCTCGACGGCGTCGCCGAGGCCGTGCTGTCGAAGATCCAGTTCACCGACGATCCCGAGGCGCACTGGACCGACAGGGTGCGCATGCAGGCCAGGGCCTTCCGGCAGATCGCCCACCACCACCCGCGCTCCACCATGCTGGTCGTCAGCCGCCAGCTGCACTCCAACGCGGGCCTGCTGCCCGTCGAGCGGGCGCTGTCCACGCTGCGCGAGGCGGGCTTCGACGGGGCCGACGCGGTGCGGATGCTGCGCCTGTTCATCGCCTACATCATCGGCTCCCTGCTGCGCGAGGTGGGCGTCACGCCGACGTTCGCGCCCGTTCAGGGGGCCACCAAGGTCGAGAAGGTCGACCCCGAGCTGTTTCCCGAGGTGAGCGCGCTGGCCCCGCTCCTCGGCGCGTGCGACCACGAGGAGGAGTTCGACTTCGGCCTCGAACTGCTCATCCAGGCGATCGCCGTCCACCTGGACAGGAAGGGCACCCGGGGCTGAGCCCAGGGCGCCCTTCCACGGCAGCCGCCACTTCCCCTTGGCGGCTTCCTAGTACCAGTTGTGCGATCTGAAGTGGCCCCAGGCGCCGCACGGCCTGCCGTACCTGCCCTGGATGTACTTCAACCCCCAGCGGATCTGGGTGGTCGGGTTGTGCCGCCAGTCCTGTCCGACGCCCGACATCTTGACCGCAGGCAGCGCCTGCGGGATGCCGTACGCCCCGGACGAGGGATTCTCGGCCCTGTGGTTCCAGTTGCTCTCCCTGGTCCAGAGGCTGTCCAGGCACTGGAACTCGCGCAGCGACCATGACCTCTGACTCACGAGGTCGAGGGCGATCCGCTTGTTGGTGCCCTTGCCCGGTGTGATGGGTCTCGCCTTCGGCAGCGCCTCGGTCTCCCAGGTGGCCTGATGGCTCACCATGGGCCGTGCCGTCACCCTGTAGGTCTGGTGATGGAACACCCGAGGCTCCGCGTCCAGCGTCCAGGTCCGCTGGTGGACCTTCCTGGCCGACTCCATGTCGGCCAGGGCGGTCGAGGCTGTCCCGCCGGTGAAAGCGACAGAGGCGATCATCACGGCGAGCACGCGATTGCTGTCCAACTCGATCCTTGCTGTCCGGTCGCGTGCGGGCGGGCCTCCACGTGAGGGAGCACCCTGCCGGACCGCGCCCGTGGCTCGGGCGAGGAGGGCCCGCGTGGCCTTGCGGGGATCTTTTTCCGCCCGATCGTGCTGGACGGCCCCGAAGACGCCGCGACGTGTCTCTAGGCGGTTTCTAGTACGCCATGTCGCCACTGGTCAGGCAGCCGAAGCAGGGAAAGGAAAGGACTTTGCGAGGTGGCGATCCCGCGTTGGCGCGCCCCGGAGCCCTGGTGACCATGACTATTCGAACAGCGGACGCGAGGGTGGGAAAGGGATCAGTACCAGCCGCGCGACAGGAAGTGCGACCAGGCTGCGCACGGCGAGCCGTACCGCTTCTTGATGTAGGAAAGGCCCCATTCGATCTGTGTCCTGGGGTTGGTGCGCCAGTCTCTGCCCGCGCTGGCCATCTTGTGGCCGGGCAGCGCCTGGGGGATGCCGTAGGCGCCCGAGCCGTTGCCCGCGCGGTGGTTCCAGCCGCTCTCCCTGGTCCAGAGCCGCTCGAGGCAGCCGAACTGGGCCCTGCCCCAGCCCTTGTCCGCCACCATCGGCCTGGCGATGGACTTGTTCCTGCTGCTGCCGCTCTCCGCGTAGGCGGCCGTCGCTGTGCCCGCTCCCGACGCCACGAACGTGGCGGCGAGAAGCAGGGCTCTGGTACGGCGTGACATGCGGTATTCCCTTTCGAAGGCGATCGGGGGACTGCGTCACCCTGCCGCAAAGGGAGCATTTGTCGCTAATTGACCATGAAAAGGTAGATCGTTAGTAAAGATCCGATCTTGTGGTTATTCAGGGCTTATAGCCGCCAAATGTGGAGCCTGTCACATTTTGGCGAGGGGTAGGGTCGGCTCATGAGTCTCCGAGACATCCCCGTCCGCACGATCGCGGACGCTCCGACCACCCTTGCCGAGCTGGCCGGCGACAGCGCGCTGCTCATCGTGAACGTCGCCTCCAGGTGCGGACTGACCCCGCAGTACTCAGGTCTGGTCGAGCTTCAGAAGGAGTACGGGCAGCGCGGCTTCAGCGTGGTCGGCGTGCCCTGCAACCAGTTCATGGGCCAGGAGCCAGGCTCGGCCGAGGAGATCCAGGAGTTCTGCTCCACCACCTACGGCGTCGACTTCCCGCTGCTGGAGAAGGCCGAGGTCAACGGCGAGGGCAGGCACCCGCTCTACACCGAGCTGACCGCCACGCCCGACGCCGAGGGCCAGGCCGGCGACGTCCAGTGGAACTTCGAGAAGTTCCTGGTCGACCGTGAAGGCTCGGTCGTGGCCAGGTTCAGGCCCGGCACCGAGCCCACCGACCCCGCCGTCGTCTCCGCGATCGAGAAGCTCCTGTGAGTTCGTGCCCGTGCGGGCTGCCCGCGCCCTACGACGAGTGCTGCGGGCGCCTGCACAGGGGCGAGGCGGCGGCCGAGACCGCCGAGCAGCTCATGCGCTCGCGCTTCAGCGCCTTCGCGGTGGGTGACGCGGACTACCTGCTCAGGAGCTGGCACCCCGCCACCAGGCCCGCCGAGCTCGCCTTCGAGCCGCACCTGCGGTGGAAGCGTCTGTCCGTCGTCGCCACCGGCGCGGGCGGACCCGCCGACGAGGAGGGGACGGTGGAGTTCCGCGCCCGTTTCAGCCGGCGCGGCAGGGCGGGGGAGATGCGCGAGGTCAGCAGGTTCGCCAGGCACGAGGGCGCATGGGTCTACGTCAACGGCGAGGTCCGCAGCTCCCCCTGACGATGAGCTCGGTGGGCAGCAGCACGCTGCGCGGCCGGCGGATGCCCGCCCGCAGCACCAGCTCGGCCGCGCGGTAGCCGAGGTCCTGCGCGGGCTGGGCGATGACGGTCAGCGGCGGCGAGCACAGCTCGGCCCACGGCACGTCGTCGTACATCACCAGCGACAGGTCCCGTGGGATGCGCAGGTCGAGCTCCCTGGCGGCGAGCACGGCCGCCTCGCCCAGCTGGTTGCCGCCCGCGAGGACGGCCGTCAGGTCGGGACGGCTCTGGAACAGCCCCGAGGCCGCCGCGTAGGCCGCGTCGCGGGAGCCGCCCGCGAAGACCACCAGTTCGTCGTCCACGAGCGGCCCCAGCGCCTCCCTGAAGGCCGAGACGCGCCGGGCGTGGCCGGGACCGCCGAGATAGGCGATGCGGCGGTGACCGAGGCCCTTGAGGTACTGCACCGCCGTGCGGACGCCCGAGCGGTCGTCGGCGAGCACCGTGGGGATGCCGCCCTCCACTCTGGGCCTGCCCCTCAGCCCGTCGAGCAACAGCAGGTCGTCGACCGGCTCCTCGGTGGGCTCGTCGGGCCGCTCGCCCGCGAAGACCACCGTCATGCCGGTCCTGAGAGCCGGGCCCCAGGTGTCGGCGTCGCCCGACGGGACCGCGACCACCTTGTCGACGCTCTGCTCGAGCAGCATGCCGATCAGCTCGGACTCCTGCTCGGGATCGCCCCCGGTCGAGCCCACCAGCACGGGCTCGCCCGCCGAGCGGGCGCACGCCAGCACGCCCTCGGCCAGCCTGCCGTACAGCGGGTCCGTCAGATCGGGCAGCAGCAGGCCGATGCCGCCGGTACGTTGCTGACGGAGGTTGCGCCCCAGCGCGCTGGGGCGGTAGTCGAGATGAGCGGCCACCGCGAGCACGCGCTCGCGGGTCTCGGGGCTGGCCGACCCGCCCGACAGCACCCTGGAGACGGTGGCCACGCCCACCCCGGCCGCCTCGGCCACGTCCTTGATGGTGGTGCGCTTCATGGAAACGATTCCATCATGGGTTCCACGAGGTTTCCAGCTCTAATCAATAACAGGGGCTGGTCTCTTGACAGCGATGTCCCTTTCGGGTGAGATGCATGAAAACGTATCCACAGTGCGTGGTGACCCCCACGACCATCCGGGCCCCCGCCCGTTGCGCGAAGGAATGTCATGGCATCCATCGTCCTGTCAAATGTCGACAAGATCTACGCCGGTGGCGTGAAGGCAGTGAACGGGCTGAACCTTGAGATCAAGGACGGCGAGTTCATGGTCCTGGTCGGCCCCTCCGGTTGCGGCAAGTCGACCGCCCTGCGGATGATCGCCGGCCTGGAGGACATCAGCGGCGGCGAGATCTCCATCGGCGAAAAGGTGGTCAACCACCTGCCTCCGAAGGACCGCGACATCGCGATGGTCTTCCAGAACTACGCGCTGTACCCCCACATGACCGTCGAGGAGAACCTCGCCTTCGGTCTGAAGCTCCGCAAGATGCCCAAGCCGGAGATCCAGAAGCGCGTCAACGAGGCCGCCAAGATGCTCGGCCTCGAGACCTACCTCAAGCGCAAGCCGGCCGCCCTCTCCGGTGGTCAGCGCCAGCGTGTCGCCATGGGCCGCGCCATCGTCCGCGAGCCGCAGGCCTTCCTCATGGACGAGCCGCTGTCCAACCTGGACGCCAAGCTCCGCGTCTCCATGCGCGCCTCGCTGAACCAGATGCACGAGCGCCTCGGCGTCACCACCGTCTACGTCACCCACGACCAGGTCGAGGCCATGACCCTCGGCGACAGGGTGTGCGTCCTTCGCGACGGTCTGCTCCAGCAGGTCGACACGCCGCAGAACCTGTTCGACAAGCCGGTCAACCTGTTCGTCGCCGGCTTCATGGGCTCGCCGTCCATGAACTTCGTCACCGCCCAGGTGGTCCGCGACGGCGACGGCGCGGCCGTCACCTTCGCCGACGTCAAGCTGCAGATCCCGGCCTCGACCTTCACCGAGAAGCCCGGCCTCGACCAGTACATCGGCAAGTCGCTCATCCTCGGCATCCGCCCCTCCGACTTCGAGGACGCCAGCGCCGCCGGCAGCCACGCCAACGGCTGGGCCACCCTGCCCGCCAAGGCCGAGGTCACCGAGGAGCTCGGCTCCGAGATCAACGTCCTCTTCCTGATCGACGCCCCGCCGGTCGAGCACAAGGACACCGTCGCCGCCCAGGACACGGGTGACGACGAGGAGGCGGCGCTCCCGCTGATCGGCGACAAGTCGCTGTGGACCGCCCGCGTCAACGCCCGCAGCCACGTGCGTCCCGGCCAGACGATCGACCTGGTCCTCGACACGCACAACCTGCACTTCTTCGACTCCGAGAGCGGCCTGGCCATCGGCCACGAGGCCAACCGCTGACCCATCGAAGGAGACGTCCCCCCGCCGCGACCCCCTCCCGCGGCGGGGGGATTCTTTTTCGTCCCCGCCGCCGACCGGCTCGATCGGCGGCGGCTCGCCCGGCGGAGACCCGTCGTCACGTTCAGGTCGCGGCCAGGCCGGCGCGCAGCCGCGCGTTCTCGCGCTCCAGCGCGGCGATGCGGTCGCGGGCCGACCCCAGCGCCCGCTCCACGAGGTCGCGAGGGTAGAGCTCCGGGATGTGCTGCGAGCAGTTCCAGTCGAAGCCCTCGACATCGATCAGCACGGCCCGCTCCACCTTCCCCTGGTAGCCCTCGACGGCCAGCCGTCCCATCAGCTCGGGGTCGTCCTCCACCGCGCGCGCCCTGCCGAGCACCTTCAGCCTGCCTCTGTTCGCGTAGTCCATCAGGAACAGCGAGACCCTGTCGTCGTGGTCGAGGTTGCCGCGGGTGATGTACTGCCGGTTGCCGCGGAAGTCGGCGAAGCCGAGGGTGTGCTCGTCGAGCACCCGCAGGAAGCCGCGCGGCCCGCCGCGGTGCTGGATGTAGGGCCAGCCGCTCTCGCCGACGCTGGCGAGGTAGAAGCTGTCGCGCTCGCCGATGAACAGCCGCTCGGCGTCGCCGAGCAGGTCGGCGCCGCCCGCGCCCTCCATCAGCCTTCGATAGGCGCGGTGGCTGCCGTGCTCCAGCTGGTGCCGCTGGACGCCGGGGGTGAACGCGATCTGCGCGAACCGACTGCTCATGACGCCTCCAATCTAACGCTTACGAACAGATGTAAGCGTTAGAAGCGTCGATCAATTCCCTCGTGTGCCCCGCATCAGAAGTCCTTCGAACGGCGCAGCCTCGGCGGCCGCCCGTCGGGGTCGACGACCATGCGGTAGAGCGGCATGGCCAGCGTCCTGCGCAGGCGGCCGAGCTCGGGCTGCGGATGGGGACGCAGGCGGCCGGGCGGGCGCGGCCCCCTGCGGCCGCTCTTGTGCCAGGACTCCAGCCGCGCGGCCGACTCGGCGAAGGCCTCGAAGGCGGTCACGGGGTCGCACAGCTCGTCCACGTCGTCGGGGTCGCGATCGAGGTGCTCGGCCGCCAGAGCGAGCCTCAGGCGCCTGGCGTACCTGCTCGCGCCCGAGGGAGGGCGCGGATCGGGCTCCTCGTCGAGCACCGCGCAGCTGAGCTCGGAGTCGAACGTCCACGACCGCAGGTTGACGTTGTCGGAGCCGACGCTCGCCCAGACGTCGTCCACCACGCAGACCTTGGCGTGCACGTACACCGCCGTGCCGAGGTGGTTCTCCAGGTCGTAGATCGCGACCCGGCCCTCGCCCGCGCGCGTCAGCCTGGCCAGCGCCTCGGACCTGCCGATCAGGCTGGCGGGGCCGGCCAGCCAGCCGTCCTGGTCCGGGTACCGGGGCACCACGATGACCATGCGCAGGTCCCGCTCCCGCTCCAGCGCCTCGGCGAACGGCTCGATCACCTCGGTGGACCACAGGTACTGGTCCTCCAGGTAGACCATGGAGCGCGCCCTGCCCAGCACCTTGTGGTAGGCCCTGGCCACGCTCCGCTCGCCCTCGGGCGCGAAGGGGTAGGCGCGCCGCAGGTGCGGATAGGTCCTGAGCAACTGGACGGCGTGCGTGCCCACGGGGTCGGGCGGCGGCCCCGGCTTCGGCAGCGGCGGCACGTCGTCCATCCGCTGCAGGTGGTCGCGTAGCCGCCTGATCGGCTGGCGGGTCTCGGGTGCGGGGTCCTCCCAGCGCTCGCAGAAGACCTTCTCCACCTCGCCCACGGCCGGGCCGTGGATGGCCACCTGCACGTCGTGCCAGGGCGGGCGCTCGCCGTAGGACTTCGGCATGGGAGCGGCCTGCGGATCGCCGAAATGGGCGGCGTCGTCACGGCGGCTGTGGCACAGGTCGATGCCGCCCACGAAGGCCACGTCCCTTTCGGCGTCGCGGTCGTGGCGCAGGATGACGAACTTCTGGTGGTGGGAGCCGCCGTGCCGTACCCGGGTGTCGAGCAGGGCCTGGCCGCCCGCCTGCTCGATGTCCTCGCCCAGGTGCCTGTTCTCGGCGGAGCTGAAGCGCAGGAAGTCGAGGTGGGAGCGCCAGATGAGCCCCCTGACCAGCGCGCCCCTGCGGGCGGCCTCCGCCATGACCTCGGCAACCGGCTGCCCGCCGCCGGTGAGCAGCTCGTCGGGGTCGCCGCGCCAGTCGGCGAACAGCAGCAGGTCGTCCTTGCCCAGCCCGTCGATGCGCTCGGCCAGCTCGGCGAAGTAGGTCGCGCCGTGGATGAGCGGACGCACCAGGTTTCCCGTCGTCCATCCCTCGAGCTTGGTCGAGGGGTTGCCCCGCTCCTCGTGCGTAAGGAACCAGTCCTCGAGCCGCACCGCACGCACCTCCCCGAGGGTCGCCTGAACCCTCAAGGTGCCCCCGATCGCGCCGTCTAGACGTTCACTTGCGGCCGATGCGCGCGGAGACCCGCTCGGTCAGGGCGCGCGGGATGAGCCTGCCGATCCCGACGATCGCCTTGTAGCGCAGGTCGGGGATGGAGACCCGTCTGCCGAGGGCGAGGTCGCGCATCGCCTCGTTGACCACGTCGTCGGCCTTGAGCCAGAGGAAGCCGGGGATGCCGGAGACGTCCATGGCGGCCCGCTGGTGGAACTCGGTGCGCACGAACCCCGGGCACAGCGCCATGACGCGGATGCGCGGGCTGCCGACCTCGGCGGCCGTGGACTCGCTGAAGTTGACCACCCAGGCCTTGGAGGCGCTGTAGGTTCCGCGGGTGAAGAACGCCGCCACCGACGCCACGTTCACCACCGCGCCCCTGCCCCGGGCGCGCATCCCGGGCAGGACGGCCAGCGTCAGCCTCAGCACGGCCTCGCAGTGCAGCTTGAGCATGCGCAGCTCGTCCTCGACGGGAACGTCGAGGAAGTGGCCCTGATGGCCGAAGCCGGCGTTGTTGACCAGCAGGTCGACGCCGTCGCGCAGGCGGGACTCCACGACCGCGAGGCCGTCGTCGGTGGCCAGGTCGGCGGGGAGGGTCTCGACGGCGACGCCGTACCTCAGCTTGAGCCGGCCCGCCGTCTCGGCGAGCCTGGATTCGTCACGTGAGACGAGGACCAGCGAGAAGCCGTCGGCGGCCAGGCGGCGGGCGAACGCCGCGCCGATGCCGGCGGTCGCGCCCGTGATCATTGCGGTAGGCATGCCGCCAGCGTAATGCCAGCAGGCCGCGGGGAACCTCCGCCGGTCGCCAGGGGTAGGACCCTGGAAAGAGCCCACATGAGAGGATCGACAGCGTGCGCCTCGCGCTTCCCTTCGCCGTGCTGGTCGCGGCGCTGACCGCCTGTTCGGCCACCCCGACCGCGGACACGACGCCCGCGTCACCGCCCCCTTCGCCCGCGGCCCCCTCGCTCGCGGTGAGCCCTACCTCCGGTGCGAGCGTGAACGCGGGCCAGGGGCTGCAGGGCAAGCTGAGGTTCACCCAGATCGCCCGGCTCGACAAGCCCGTCGCCCTCGCCGTGCGCGCCGGCGACGAGGCGCTCTACATCGCCGAGCAGGGCGGCAGGCTGCACGCGGTGAAGGGCGGCGCCACGACCCAGATCATCGACCTGTCGGCGGAGGTCAGCAAGGGCAACGAGCAGGGCCTGCTCGGCGTCGCCTTCCACCCCTCGGGCAGGTGGCTCTACCTCGACTGGACCGACGCCGAGGGTGACACCCACGTCACCGAATGGGCCTTCGACGGCACGAAGGCCACCGGCCGCCGCGACGTGCTCACCCAGGAGCAGCCGTACGCCAACCACAACGGAGGGCAGCTCGCCTTCGGTCCCGACGGCCACCTCTACATCGCGCTGGGCGACGGCGGCAGCGGCGGCGACCCGGAGGGCAACGGTCAGGACCTCGGCACGTGGCTGGGCAAGATCCTGCGCATCGACCCTCGCGGCGAGCCCTACAAGGTGCCCGACGACAACCCGTTCGCCGGCAGGCGCGGCGCCGAACCCGAGATCTGGGCGTACGGCCTGCGCAACCCCTGGCGCTTCAGCTTCGACAGGCAGACAGGCGACCTCTGGATCGGCGACGTCGGCCAGAACGCCTGGGAGGAGGTCGACCACGAGCCCAGGGGACGGGGCGGCAACAACTACGGGTGGAACGCCTTCGAGGGCGACAGGCCCTTCGACGAGAGCGTCGACATCGGCAAGGCCGTCGCGCCCGTCATCACCTATCCGCTCGGCGAGGGCGGCAACTGCTCGGTGATCGCCGGATACGTCTACAGGGGCACCAAGATCCCCGGCCTGCGCGGGCACTTCCTCTACGGCGACTTCTGCGCGGGCTGGATCAGGGCGGCCCCCGCCGACGACCCCGCCAAGGGCGTCGAGGTGGGCAAGGTCGAGCAGCTGTCGTCCTTCGGCCAGGACCACGACGGCGAGCTCTACGCGCTCAGCCTCCAGGGGCCCGTCTACCGGGTGGACGGGCCGTGAGCAGGGTGCTGATCGTGCACCACACCGCCTCACCGGCCACCCACGAGCTGCTGGAGAAGACGCGCGAGGGCGCGGGCACCGACGAGCTCGACGGCGTCGAGGTGGTGACCAGGGCCGCGCTCCAGGCCACCGCCTCCGACGTGTTCGCCGCCGACGCGGTCATCCTCGGCACCCCGGCCAACATCGGCTACATGAGCGGGGCGCTCAAGCACTTCTTCGACACCATCTACTACCCGTGCCTGGAGGAGACGCGGCGCCTGCCGTACGGGCTGTACGTGCACGGCAACGACGACGCCACGGGCGCGGTGCGCGCGGTCGAGTCGATCGCGGGCGGGCTCGGCTGGAGCCCGGTGGCGGCGCCGGTGGTGGTGATCGGCGCCGTCACCAGGACGGACCTCGAGGCGTGCTGGGAGCTCGGAGCGACGGTGGCGGCGACGATCAGTTCATGATCACCCGGTCGATCAGGTCCTCCGCAAGGGCGTTGAGCCTGGCTCCGCGTGCCCAGCCGGCGTAGTGCGTGAGGAAGACGACGGTCTCCCTCAGCTCCTCCGCGCTCAGGTCGCCGGTGCGCAGCGCGGTCTCCAGTTGCACCTCGACCGCCTCGTCGAGTCCTTGGCCGACCAGCAGGCCGACGAGCAGCAGGCGCCGGTCGCGGTCGCTGATCGCCTCACGTGACCACACCTCGGCGAACAGGTGCTCCACGGTCATGGCGAAGTTGAGAGGTTCCTTCATGGCGCGCTCCGAGCGAGGCGGGAGGGGATTTCGAAGCTCCCTATCCTTAGCCAGTTCGGCGGCAAGAGATAGGTCCTTCGAAAAGACATCATCACCAGGTCTCGGTTGCGCAAACGTTGCGACCGGGTAGAGACGGGGAGAGGAAGCCATCATGCGGATGAATGGCCCTCACTTCGGCGATCTGTAACAAATGGAGCCAAGGGTCGGCCAAGATTTGGTGAAGGCTTCTGGCGGCAAAGAGGGGATTAGACGGCAAAAACGGGCACAACCAAGGCGTTGGCGGGTAACGCGGAGGTAAGCCCTGGTGAAAGAGACACGGGCTTGGACGAGATGGGCCGCGATCACGGTCGCGGCCTTCTTGATGGCCGGAACCGCCGCCTGCGGTCAGGCGGAATACACCTACGTGCGCGACAGGGAAGGGACCACCTACTTCAGGGTGCCCTCCTCCTTCTCGAAGGTCGACTCCACGCAGATCGATCTCCTGCTCAGCGGTGACCATCCCAACTCCGAGACGGCGAAGCTGCGCAAGCAGCTGGTCTGGTCGACGGCCTTCGACCAGTCCGCCGAACCGGCGGTCGACCACCTGCTGGGTTCCCAGGACCCGTTCGTCTACTCGACCGTTCACCTGCTCACCGAGCCCCAGCGCAACATGATCTCCCTCAACACGATGCGCGACTTCGTGCTGCCCGTGACGGAGGAGATGCGGCAGGCCTACGTCCAGCGCCTGATGGAGGCGGGCCAGCGGCCCATGCTCACCGGCTTCGAACTGCTCAACGACCAGCAGCTCGCGCTCGGCGACGGCGCGCGCGGCGTGCGGGTGCGCTTCAACTACCAGATCGGCGACACGGTCCAGACCTTCGACCAGACGGCCTATCTGGACAAGACGGGCGGAACCGTGTCGGTGCTGCTGATCCGCTGCACGGCCGAGTGCTTCGGCAAGAGGGCCGCGGAGTTCGACAAGATCGCCGAATCCTTCAAGCTGCTCAAGTTGCCGGGATGAGGGTGCCACAGTGACCACGACCTACCAAGAGGGCGGCCTGCGCGCTCCCGGCAGCGGCCCCGTCGATCCCGACACCGTGACCCGCAAACGGATGGTCTTCTGGGACCGCATCAAGATCCTGCTGGTGCTGTCGATCGTCTTCCTGGTGCTGGCGTGGAAGGAGATGGCCGACTACGCGGGCATCATGCCCTTCGACGACGCCCTGCGCAGGATCGGGGAGAACCATCCGTGGATCTTCTACCTGCTCGGCGCCGAGTTCGTCAGGCAGGTCCACTTCTTCGTCAGCGAGCGCTCCTCCGGCTACCACCGCTTCTGGAGCAGGGGCGTCTTCGGCGGGTTCGAGCGCTGGACGCACCGCAGGTTCAGCGACTGGACGAGGTTCCGCCTCGCCAGGCTCATCAAGATCGTGTTCTGGGTCACGCTGCTCGCCCTCGTGCTCGGCGCCGTCCTCGACACCAGCCCCTTCCTGGCCCTCTTCCAGGCACCCGCGCTGGCCTTCCAGGCGCTGCCGTACGTCGCCCAGCTGGCCTTCGCCTTCTTCTTCATCATCTTCCAGTTCGTCGGACTGTTCTGGTTCCTGTCGCGCGGCGGCGTGGAGACCTACTATCCCGACGACATCAAGACCCGCTTCCGTGACGTGTGGGGCCAGGACCACGTCGTCGAGCGCGTCAAGGAGAACATCGTCTTCCTCGAGCAGCCCGACGCCATCGAGGCCAGGGGCGGGTACGTGCCCAGCGGCCTGCTGCTGTGGGGCCCGCCGGGGACGGGCAAGACGCTGATGGCCGAGGCCGTGGCAGGGGAGACGGGCAAGCCGTACGTCTTCGTCGACCCAGGCGCCTTCGTCAACATGTTCATGGGCATCGGCATCCTGAAGGTGAAGGCCCTTTTCAGGAAGTTGCGCAAGCTGGCGCTCCGCTACGGCGGCGTCATCGTCTTCTTCGACGAGGCCGACTCCCTCGGCCGCAGGGGCAGGCTCGCCGGACAGGCGCCCCCTGGGCAGGGCTTCACCGCCGACGGCTGCCACGGCCTGAACTACCTGTCCGAGCACTCCCGCTCGGTCCTGCTCACCAGACCCGCGGCCGGCGCGGAGGACAACCGCTTCTTCATGGGCGGCGGCATGAACGGCGGCAGCGGCGACATGGGCACGCTGCAGGCGCTGCTCACCGAGCTGTCAGGGCTGAAGAAGCCGCGCGGCCTGTTCAACAGGCTGGTACGGCGCGCGCTCGGCATGCGGCCCAAGCCGCCGCCGAAGTACCGCATCCTCGTCATGATGGCGACCAACATGCCCGACGCCCTCGACGAGGCGCTGCTGCGGCCAGGGCGCATCGACCGCATCTACAAGGTGGGCTACCCGTCCAAGGCCGGGAGGGTGCGCACCTATCAGGGCTACTTCGCCAAGGTCCAGCACGAGCTGACCGACGAGCAGATGGACAAGCTCGCCACCATCACCCCCTACGCCACCGGCGCCACGATCAAGGACCTGGTGAACGAGGCGCTGATCACCACCATCCGCGACGGGCGCGAGGTCATCACCTGGTCCGACGTGCTGCGCGCCAAGCGGCTCAAGCAGCTCGGCCCGCCCGAGGACGTCGAGTACATCGAGCGCGAACGGCACGCGGTCGCCGTCCACGAGGCCTGCCACGCGGTCGTCGCCTACCGCACCCGCTACCACCTCGAGATCGACATCGCCACGATCGAGAAGGGCGCCGACTACCTCGGCATGGTCGCCTCCATCAAGCCCGAGGACCAGTTCACCCGGTGGAAGTCCGAGCACGAGGCCGACATCATGGTCTCGCTCGCCTCGCTGGCGGGGGAGCGGATGTTCTTCGGCGACGACAACTCCTCCGGCGTCTCGGGCGACCTGATGTCGGCGACCTACCTCGTCGGGCTCATGGAGTCGCACTGGGGCATGGGCACCGGCATCGCCTCGCTGCCCGCGCTGCAGGAGCTGGGCATCCACGCGGGCAAGGCGATGCGCGGGCAGCAGGGCGCCGCCCAGGATCCCGCGCCGCGCGAGGCCTCCGTCCCCGAGCACCTCAGCGAGCGGGTCGAGTTCAACCTGGTCCGGCTGCTGGAGCAGACCGAGGAGCTGCTGCGTGAGCACCGGCGCGAGGTGCTGTGCCTGGCGCACGCGCTGGAGACCCACAAGACGCTCAACGGCGAGGACGTGGTCGCCGTCCTCGAGGGCAGGCAGGGCCCGCTGGTGGACGGTGCGATCTACCGCTCGCAGGAGCTCCTCGAGGAGCTGGAGGAGTACCACCGCGACGCGGCCAGGGCGCACCGCGAGCACAACAGGGTCGAGCGCGACCTGCCGGGCCCTGTCACCGTGGAGGCCGAGGTCGTCGAGGCCGACGTGGTCTACGCCCCCGCAGGGGCCGCGCCCGTCCCGATCCAGCCGGCGGCGGTTCAGCCGGCGACGCAGGGCTCCGCCCAGGTGCAGCCGACGGCCCACGGGGAGGAACGCCGTCCCGAGTTCGTCCCCTGGTCGCCGGAGACCATGACCGCGAGCGCGCCGGCCTCGCCGGGTCTCGCGGGAGGCGCCCCCCATGCCTTCGGTACGGCGGAGCCACCGCCCTCCCGCAGGTCGCCCGCGACGGTGTGGGTCGTGGCGGGCAGCGTGATCGTGCTGGCGGGCCTGGCGCTGTTCGGCGCGCTGGCCGCTACGGGCGCGATCGGCAGCGTGGCAGGGGCGCTGTCGCCCGGATTGCTGCTGGTGCTGTTCATCATCGTCGTCGCGATCGTCGTGGGCGTCGCGGTGGCGCTCATCGCGGTGAAGGCGGTGCGCACCGCCCAGCGAAGGGCCGAACAGGAACGCGACAGGGCCAACGCCAGGGCCCAGCTGCTGGCCGCGGCGATGGACCCGGAAACGGCGATGCGCCTGCTCGGCTACGACGGCCAGCGCCCAGACGACCGTCCATGAACCCGCTCACGCCGTGCCCCGAAGACCCCCGGGGCACGGCACGGCCTCCCCTGGCCTAGCGGGGCAGGGAGTCGACCAGATCGGGGGTCAGCTCCTCCAGGGTCTTGGCCGTGCCGGCGGCCAGGGCCAGGGCGTCGGGGGCGGGCGGGTAGAGCGGGTGCGGCACCGCGACCACCCGCATCCCCGCCGCGTGCGCCGACCGCAGCCCGTTGCTGGAGTCCTCGACCGCCACGCAGTCCGAGGGGTCCACGCCGAGCCGTGAGGCCGCCTCCAGGTAGCCGTCGGGGGCCGGCTTGCCGTACGCGACCTCCTCTGTCGAGACCGTCGCGCCGAAGAAGGCGCCCAGCCCTGTGGCCTCCAGCACCACGTCGATCAGCGCGCGGGGGGAGGAGCTGGCCAGGCCGAGGGGACGGCCGGCCGCCAGCCGCTCGACCGCCTCCTTCGCGCCGGGCAGGAGCGGCACGCCGTGCCGATAGCGCTCGGCCATCTGCCCGACCACCCCGCGCGCGATCTCCTCGGGCGGCAGCCGTACGCCGAGCTCGGCCAGGTAGGCCGACCACTCGCCGGTGCTCATGCCCATCAGCCTCGACTGCGTCTCCTCGCGCCACGTGCCGCCGTGCTCGGCGACGAAGGCCCTGCGGACCTCCTCCCAGACCGGCTCGGAGTCGACGAGCACGCCGTCGAGGTCGAAGACGACCGGTGATCTCATGCGGGCTGCTCCATCCAGTACTCGGTGAACTCGGCGCAGCGGCCCTCGCCGTCCAGCCTGAGCACCCACAGGTTGCTGAGGACCCGGTCGGGATAGGTCGTCACGCCCTTGACGACGGCCGTCTCGCCCTCGACGGCGACGGGCTCGTACTCGAACGCCGAGGGGCCGCCCTGGTCCTCGCGCTCCAGCCATCCGCGCACGATCGCGTCGCGCCCTCGCCACGGCCGGGCGTAGGGCTCGGTGAAGTAGGCGGCGTCGTCGGTGAACAGCGCGCCGATGTCGGCCGGCTCGTTGGTGTGCCACGCCCTGACGTAGGCGTCCACCCATGTGGCGGGATCGGTCATGATCTCCTTTCTACCCCTCTGGAGTAGATGACGAGGTCGCAGGCCGTGGCGATGACCAGGGTCCTGCCGCTGGGGGAGAAGCCGGAGGCGCGCAGCTCGCAGGCCTCCTCGCGATGGATGTGCCACCAGTTCGAGCCGCGGTAGGGCTCGTCGTCCTTCGACAGGAGCACGCTCTCGGCAGGCCAGTCGGGGGCGACGAGGTGGACCGCCCATCCGTCGTCCGTCGTGGTGCGCAGACCGCCGCCCCACAGCCCCGCCATCGTGACCTGGAGGCCCTCCAGCGGGCCGATGCCCTCGCGCACCAGAGAGTCGTCGGGGTAGGTTTCCTCGTGGTCGCGGTACACCCGCTGCCCGCTCGCGCAGTCGAAGACGCCTCTGCCGGTGCTCGAGGCGACGAGCAGGAGATCGGGCGCGGTGAGCCCTTCCGGCCGCGAGGGCCTCCCGAAGCCGACGTCCGTGATGCCGCCCGTCTTCTGCGCGGGCACGGGCCGCCAGGGGGACGGAGGAGGGCGCAGGGGAGCGCGGCGGAAACGGTCGCGGAGGGCAGTCCAGTCCATGAGTCCCCATTCTTCGGGAAGAATGGGTCGCCACACCTCGATCGAAGGGTTGTTCCATGACCGACTGGGTCTCCCAACTCGCGGACGACGTCATCGCCGAGGCCGAGCGCCGCGCCCCCGGCAGAACGATCGTCTGCGCCTCGGGGCTCAGCCCTTCCGGCCCGATCCACCTGGGCAACCTGCGCGAGGTGATGACCCCGCACCTGGTGGCCGACGAGATCAGGCGGCGCGGCCTCGACTGCGTGCACCTGCTCTCGTGGGACGACTACGACCGCTTCAGGAAGGTGCCGGTGGGCATCCCCGAGGAGTGGGCCGAGCACATCGGCAAGCCGCTCACCTCGGTCCCCGCCCCGCCCGGCAGCGCCTACCCGAACTGGGCCGAGCACTTCAAGACCCCGATGATCTCCGCGCTGGCGCGCCTGGGCGTGACCTACCGGGGCGTCAGCCAGACCAAGCAGTACACCTCGGGCGTCTACCGCGAGCAGATCCTGCACGCGATGCGCGAGCGCGACCGCATCGACGCGGTGCTGTCCCGCTTCCGCACCAAGGCCAAGCCGAAGGCGAAGGACGCCGACGAGGCCGCCGCGCTCGAAGGCTCAGGCGCGGCCGAGGAGGAGGCGGGCTACTACCCGTACAAGCCCTACTGCGCGCTGTGCGGGCGCGACCTCACCACCGTCACCGGCTACGACGACGAGACGACCGAGCTGGCCTACACCTGCGCGTGCGGTTACGGCGAGACCGTACGGCTGGCCACCCACGACCGCGGCAAGCTCGTGTGGAAGGTCGACTGGCCGATGCGCTGGGCCTACGAGGGCGTCGTCTTCGAGCCCTCGGGCGTCGACCACACCTCGCCGGGCTCCTCCTTCGAGGTCGGCGGCCATCTGGTCGGCGAGGTGTTCGGCGGGCAGCAGCCGATCGGCCCCCGCTACGCCTTCGTCGGCATCAGCGGCATGGCGAAGATGAGCAGCTCCAAGGGCGGCGTCCCGACCGCGGCGGACGCCCTGGAGATCATGGAGGCGCCGCTGCTGCGCTGGATGTACGCGCGCCGCAAGCCCGCGCAGTCGTTCAAGGTCGCCTTCGACCAGGAGATCCAGCGCCTCTACGACGAGTGGGACGCGCTGGAGCGCAAGGTCGCCGACGGCACGGCGCTGCCCGCGGACCTGACCGTCCACGCCAGGTCGGTGCGCACGGCGGAGGGGCCGCTCGAGTCGACGCGGCGGCGGGTGCCGTACCGGATGCTCGCCTCGATCGCGGACGTCACCACCGGCGACGAGGAGCAGACGCTGCGGATCCTGCGCGAGCTCGACCCCGCCGACCCGGTCACCGACCTGGAGTCGGTGCGTCCGCGCCTGGACAGGGCACAGCGGTGGGTGAGCACGCAGGTGCCCGCCGAGCAGCGCACCAGTGTCCTGGCCGAGCCCGACGCCGACCTGCTGGCCGGGCTCGGCGACGAGCAGCGCGAGTCCCTGCGGCTGCTGCTCGAAGGGCTCGACGAGCACTGGTCGCTGGAGGGGCTGACCGCCCTGGTGTACGGAGTGCCGAAGCTCCAGGCGGGCCTGCCCGCCGACGCCAAGGCGACACCGGAGCTGAAGGCGGCCCAGCGCGAGTTCTTCGTCCTGCTCTACACGCTGCTCGTCGGCCGCGACACCGGCCCGAGGCTGCCCACGCTGCTGCTGGCCGTCGGGGCCGACCGCGTCCGCAAGCTCCTCGGGGCGTAGAGTCGGATCATGAGACCTGTGCTCGTCTTCGACGGCGACTGCGGCTTCTGCACCACCTGCGTGCGTTTCGTCGAACGTTACCTGCGCCCCGACGCGACGATCATCGCCTGGCAGTTCGCCGACCTGGGCGAGCTGGGGGTGACCAGGGAACAGGCCGAATACGAGCTGCTGTGGGTCGACCAGCGCGGCAGGGCCTTCGGCGGCGCGCAGGCCGTGGCCAAGCTGCTGATCCACGCGGGGCTGCCGTGGAGCGCGCCTGGCCTGCTGCTGCGGGTGCCGCCGGTGCGCTGGCTAGCTCACTGGCTCTACCGCGCCGTCGCCGACAACCGTGGCAGGCTGCCCGGCGGTACCCCTGCGTGCGCGCTTCCCGCCGATCGCCGCCCGCTCCAGCGGTAGGAAGGCCAGCAGGCAGATCACGTGCGGCAGGAAGTGGATCGTGATCGCCGCCCACGTCATCAGGTGGAACAGCGCGAAGAAGCCGACCCCCGCGTACAGCACGCGCCCGCGCGTGAACAGCAGCGCGGGCGCGGCCGTCTCGGCCAGCAGCACGACCCACTGCCCGATCAGCAGGGCGCCGGGCACGGAGGCGACGAACTCGCCGAAGAACGTGCCGCGTCTGCTGACCGCCCACTGGAAGGTGGCGCCGTTCGGCCACTCCGAGCCGCCGTGCCTGATCTTGGCGTAGGCCGACAGGAAGTAGGTGGCCACGACCGCGATCTGGACGCACCTGATCGCCCACCCCGCCGCCTGCTCTCCTGCGCGGACGGCGGTGGGCAGCACGAACAGGGCGACGACCAGCGCGAGGTGGTCGTGGTCGACCTTGCCGTACGACATCGCCAGCAGCGCCCAGTAGAGGTAGCCGGCCGCGACGGTGTAGCCCGCCGCGCGCGGCAGCCTGCCCCACGCGGCGATCAGGGCCGCGCCGACCACCACCGCGAACAGCGCGTAGACCAGCGCAGGGTTGGCGCCCGGCAGGTGCAGCAGGCGGGCCACCAGCACGGGCCGGTAGCCGGAGGGGTTGCCGGCGTTGCCCCAGACGCCGCCGGTGAACAGGATCATGTCCAGCGGGAGGAACAGGTAGACGACCACCGACAGGATCCGCACGCGTCGCGGCGAGACGGGCGCGAACCACCAGCGATCTAGCGCACCACCCATGAGAGCCTCTCCACGTTCGTCGTCCAGGCGGGACGGCGGTCCCTGAGCGTGATCACCTTGGTGACCACGATGAGCTTGGTGAGCCTCGGGTCGCCGGGCCTGATCCTGGCGTGGGCGTCGGCCAGCCCCTGGAGCAGCTCGGGACGGGCCAGGTAGCGGCTGAGCTGTCCTTCGAGCTCGGCCCTGCGGATGCCGACGTAGTAGGGCTCGATCGGGATCTCGACCCTGGTGCCCGCGGCGGTCTCGGCGTGCAGGTGCAGCGACTTGATCTCGCCGTCAGGCGGGATGCTGAAGGCGTACTGCACCATGGGCCCGAAGGGGAACAGGTCGTCGTCCCCCAGCACCGTGCCGTACCCGAGTGCCGTGATCACGGCCCCCGCCGCTGCCAGCCGCCATGCCTTGCCCTGCCTGGATAAACCCCCCCGCATGCCTGAAAACTAGCAGATCATTTACTGATTGATCATGATATTTCGGGCATTCGTATGGCGGCGGAAAGCGGTTCGGCGCGGGTCGCGGGAAGCGGTCACGCCGCGGCGGCGGGAGGGCGGCAGGCCCGTGGCCACGACCGTGCGAGCGTGGAGCTAGGGAAGTTCGGCGAAGCGTTCGACGTCCGCGGTCCTGCCCGAGACCAGGATGACGTCGTCGTAGGTGAGCTCGGTCTCGGCCGTGGCGTAGGTGAACTCCTCGCCAGGGCTCTTGACCGCGACCACGGTCACCCCGAACTTCTTGCGCATCCCCGACGTGCCCAGCCGCACCCCGACGTAGTCCTTGGGCGGCCTGGTCTTGGCCAACGCGAAGCCGGCGTCGACCTGCATGTAGTCGAGCATCCTGCCGCTCACCAGGTGGGCCACGCGCTCGCCCATGTCGTGCTCGGGCAGGACGACGTGGTGGGCGCCGATCCTGCTGAGGATCTGCCCGTGCTGCCTGCTGACCGCCTTGGCCCAGATGTCGTCGATCTCCATGTCCACCAGGAGGGAGGTGGTCAGGATGCTGGCCTCGAGGTCGCTGCCGATCGCGACGACGGCCCGGTAGAAGTCGGGCACGCCGAGCTGGTTGAGCGACTCGAGGTCGGTGGAGTCGGCGGCGGCGATCTGGGTGATCTGACCGGAGAGCGCCTGGACGAGCTTGGGGCGGTTGTCGATGGCCAGGACCTCGGTGCCGCGTCTGGTCAGCTCAAGTGCGAGCGCGGTGCCGAACCGGCCGAGACCGATCACGACGACCGGGTCGTTCCTCATGTCAACCAACTATGACCCGTTCCTCAGGTAGTGCGTGGTTCAAATCAGGTATCTCACCCAGAAGTAGGGCACGCTCGCGAGAACCGTCACGAACGTCACGACCAGACCGTACCGGGTGAACTCCCAGAAGCTGATGGGGGTCCTGTTCCGCGCGGCGATGCCGAGGACCACCACGTTCGCCGCCGCGCCCACGGCCGTGGCGTTGCCGCCGAGGTCCGCGCCCACCGCCAGGGCCCACCACAGTACCTGCGAGGTGCCGTCGCCGCCGGTGGCGTTGACCAGGTCGGACACGATCGGGCTCATCGTGGCCACGTAGGGGATGTTGTCGACGATCGCCGAGATGGCCGCCGACCCCCACAGCAGCAGCATCGTGGTGAGCCTGAGGTCGCCGTCGGTCAGGGTGACGACCCTGTCGGAGACCGTGCCGATGACGCCCGTCTCCACCAGCGCGCCGACCATGACGAACAGCCCCGCGAAGAAGACCAGGGTCGGCCACTCGACCTCGGCGATGGCCTGCTCGGTGGTGACCCTGGTGGCCGCCACCAGCACGCCCGCGCCCAGCAGCGCCACGACCGAGGGCTCGTAGTGCAGCAGGGGGTGGAGCACGAAGGCGACCATGACGAGGGCGAGCACGCCGAGCGACTGCCACAGCAGCCTCCGGTCGCGGATGGCCTCGCGCTCGTTGAGCGCCATGATCTCGGCCGCGCGCTCGGGGTGGTAGACGAAGGACCCGCGGAAGAGGAACCTGCACAGCCCGATGAAGATCACGAGCAGCGCCACGACCAGCGGCGCGAGGTGGATGAGGAAGTCGTTGAACGACAGCCCGCCCCTGCTGGCGATGATGATGTTGGGCGGGTCGCCGACCAGCGTCGCGGTGCCGCCGATGTTGGCGGCCATCGCCTCGGCGATCAGGTACGGCGCGACGGGCAGCGCCAGGCGCTCGCAGACCAGGAACGTCACGGGCGCGATCAGCAGCACGGTGGTGACGTTGTCGAGCAGCGCCGAGGCGCAGGCGGTGATGACCACGAGCAGGACCATCAACCGGAAGGGCATGCCCCTGGCCCGTTTGGCGGCCCAGATGGCCAGGTACTCGAAGACACCGGTCTGCTTGAGCACGCCGACGGTGATCATCATGGCGAGCAGCAGGAGGATGACGTTCCAGTCGACGCCGGTGTGCTCGGTGAAGAAGGCGGCCCTGGCGTCGGTGGCGTGGATGAGCAGCATGATCCCCGCCCCGCCCAGCGCCGCCGCCACACGGTGGATCCGCTCGGTGGCGATCAGGGCGTAGGAGCACAGGAAGACCGTGAGGGAGATCCAGGCCAGAACGGTCACAGGACCCTGTCCAGCAGCGCCTGGAGCGTGACCGCACCGAGCAGCCTCCCGCCCTCCACGACCGCCACCAGCGGGCTTCGGGTACGGGCCATCAGCGCCGCCAGTTCGAGCACCGTCGCCTCAGGTCTGGCGACCGGCAGCTCGCGATGCTCCTTCGGCAGGCACTGGCGCACCGACAGGCCGTCGAGCCCGCGCAGGAACCGGTCGGCGTGCGCCTCGTCCACGACCCGCGCCAGCGCGGGATCGTCCTGACAGTAGGCGGGGACGGCCAGCCTCAGCACCTGGGTGCCCGGCAGGATCGTGAAGGGCGACCCCGCGTTGTCGACGACGATCAGCCCGGGTAGGTCCTGGTCGGCCAGCAGCCGCGCCGCCTCGATCGCTGATGAGTCGAGCGCGACGACCGGGAAGTCGGCGAGCAGATCACGGGCGCGCACAGCCCGACGCTATCAAGAGTGAACCTGCCGGGAACGTCTTACGTCTGTGGAGGTGTGACAGGTCGGCTGACGATGCTCTCCACGCTGAGCGTGATGCTCGCGCTCCCCGGCTGCGCCCCCGAGAGGGACTGCACGCTCATCGGCGCCCCCGCGGGGGTCTCGCTGACGATCGCCCCGCCGTTGGCGGCCAGGGTGTCGGAGGCGGAGCTGACGGCCTGCGGGGGTGGCTCCTGCACGACGGCGCGGCCGCCGCTGAGCCCTGCCGATCGGGTGACGACGCAGACCTGCGACGCGGACAGCTGCGGGGCGACGCTCACCCGGACGGGCGGCAAGCGCGGCTTCGGCGACGTCGCGGGCCTGCCGAAGGCCCCGGTGGAGGTGCGGGTGAAGCTGAAGGGGGCGGACGGGGGCACGGTGCTGGACAGGACGCTGACGGTCACGCCGCGTGGCAGCTTCCCCAACGGTCCCGACTGCGGTGAGGGCGGCCCTCAGGCCGCGATCACGGTCTCGGGCGACGGCGGGCTCAGCGCGGCGACCTGAGCGCCGGGCGCGTGGGGCTCATGCGGGCCCGCCGTTCAGCGCGCCGTGCAGGAAGATGTCAACCAGGGCGGCCGTGCCGGGATCGCCCGTCCTGCCGCGGGTGAACAGCAGGCCGAGGAAGACGGCGGCGGCCTGGTCGGCGGGCACCCGCAGCGTGCCTGGCTCGAACAGCTCGGCGACCGCGGCCTTGATCGCCTCCATGGACCCTTCGCGGTCGCCGTGGCGGGCGGCGCTCTCGCGCCTGGCGTGTCCCGAGGCCATCAGGGCGCCCGCGACCGTGCCGATGCGGGCCAGGTGGGCCTGGAGGGCGTCGGCGGCCTCCGTCAGGCGGTCGGCCAGCGGCCGGTCCATGGAGATGGCGGCGATCTCGGCGACGGCGTGGTCGGGGCGCAGCGCCTCGGCCATGCAGGCGTTGAGCACCTCGTCCTTGTCGGCGAACACGCGGAAGACGGTCGCCTCACCGATGCCAGCGGCGAGGGCGATCTGGCTGGTCGTCACGGCGGTGCCTGACTCCGCGACCAGCGGCAGCGCCGCCGCGACGATCATGGCGCGGCGCTGATCGGGGCTCATGCCCGGCGCGCGGCGCCGGGGAGAGGGAGTCGTCATGCCGAACACGCTAAGGAGTGAGTACTCACTCCGTCAAGCGGGTTCGATAGGGTGATCACATGATGCGTTGGACCCTTATCGTGCCAATCGTCGCTTTTCTGGTACTCGTGCTCACCTGGGGCCGCTCGCCCGGCGGCCTGCTCGTCGCGGTGGTCGCCCTGGCCCTGATCGGGGCGGTGATAGCCGCCGTCCACCACGCCGAGATCGTCGCCCATCGGGTGGGCGAGCCGTTCGGCACCCTGATCCTGGCCATCGCCGTCACCGTCATCGAGGTCGGCCTGATCGTCATGCTGATGAGCGCGGGCGGCGAAGGGTCGGAGTCGCTGGCGCGCGACACGGTGTTCTCCGCATTCATGATCGTGTGCAACGGCGTGATGGGACTGTGCCTGCTCGTCGGCGCGCTCAAGCACCGGGTGCTGGAGTTCAGGGTGGAGGGCGTGACCGCGGCGCTCGCCACGCTGAGCGCGGTCGCCACGCTCGCGCTGGTGCTGCCCTCCTTCACGGTGACCACGTCGGGCCCGACGTACTCCACCGCGCAGCTGGCCTTCGCCGGTGTCGCCTCGCTGGTCCTGTACGGCGTGTTCGTCTTCATGCAGACCGTGCGTCACCGCGACTACTTCCTGCCCGTCCAGGCGAGGGGCGAGGACGACCACGCCGACCCGCCGCCCGCGCGCACCGCCCTGATCAGCCTCGGCCTGCTCGTGTTCTGCCTGGTCGCCGTGGTCGGGCTGGCCAAGACGGCCTCGCCCGCCATCGAGGCGAGCATCGCGGCCGTGGGCGCGCCGCGCACCACGGTCGGCGTCGCCATCGCGATGCTGGTGCTGCTGCCCGAGACGGCCGCCGCCGTACGCGCCGCGGCCCGCGACAGGGTGCAGAACAGCTTCAACCTCGCGCTCGGCTCGGCTCTGGCGAGCATCGGCCTCACCATCCCGACGATCGCGGTCGTCTCGATCATCACCGGCAGCAGCCTCGCGCTCGGCCTTGGACCGCTCCAGATGGTGCTGCTGGCGCTGACCGTGGTGGTGACAACGCTGACAGTCGCTCCGGGAAGGGCGACACTCATGCAGGGAACCGTCCATCTGGTGCTTTTCGGTGCTTTCCTGTTCCTTGCAGTGAGCCCCTGATCTCCCCTTTAATCGGACTCTGCGCATTCGGACGGAGAGCATTGACCCGGCTTCCTGGCGCTCAGGTCGTCATCCAGACCTTCCTGCGCCGCACCAACCTCCTCATGGCGGGCAGACGCGTGGCGATCGTGGGCGACGTGCCAGGGCTCGCCTCGCGCCTGCGCGCGATGGGCGCCCACCCCGGCGCCGCGCCCGCCGACGCCGACCTCGTGATCGGGGACGGCGTGGACCTCGGCACGCTCAAACCCGGCGCGATCCTGGCCACCACCCAGCCGGTCGAGGGGGAGCGGATGCGCGAGGGAGTGGTGGCCAGCGGTCACGTGTTCGTGGTGGACCTGACGTGCTGACCGACATCCGCCACCCCGACCGCTGGCGGGAGGGGCTGGAGAAGATCGCCTGGGCGCGCCGGTTCATGCCGGTCCTGGGCACCCTGCGCTCGGAGCTCTCGCTCGAGGGCGCCAGGGTGGGGCTGGTGCTGGTCCTCGAGCCGAAGACGGCCAACCTCGCGCTCGCGCTCAGGGACGCAGGGGCCGAGGTGACCGTCACCTGCCCGGGCAGGGAGACCATGGACGACGTGGCCGCCGCGCTCGTCCACGAGGGCGTCGCGGTGCTGGCCCGCTCCGACTCCGGCAGGGACCAGGACGACGAGCTGGCCAGGCGCATGCTCGACGCCCGCCTCGACGTCCTGGTCGACGACGGCTCGCGCGTCATCAGGCTCGCCCACGCCGAGGACCGCCTGGGCGGGTTGCGCGGCGCGGCCGAGGAGACCACGAGCGGGCTGCGCCCGCTGCGCGAGATGACGCTGCGGGTGCCCGTCATGGCCGTCAACGACGCCCGCTCCAAGTACCTCTTCGACAACGTCCACGGCACGGGGCAGTCCTGCGTCATGGCCGCCCTCGACCTGTCGGGCCTGGACCTGGAGGGCGCCACCGTCGCCGTGGCAGGCTACGGCCATGTCGGCCAGGGCGTCTCCCGCTACGCCGCCGCGCTCGGCGCCAGGGTGATCGTCAGCGAGGTCGACCCGCTGGCCGCCCTGCGCGCCCACCACGACGGACACGAGGTCAGGCGGCTGGCCGACGCCTGCCCCGAGGCCGACCTGGTCTTCTCCGCGACCGGTGTACGGCATACGATCACCCGTGAGCACCTGCGGGCGCTCAGGCCCGGCGCCTTCGTGGCCGTCGCAGGAGGGGTGCTGGACGAGGTCGAGCCGGGGGTGGAGGGCGCGTACCGGCTGCTGGCCGACGGCGAGTGCGTCAACTGCGCCGCCGCCGAGGGGAACCCGATCGAGATCATGGACCTGTCCCTGTCGCTGCAGGCGCTCGCGGTCGGGCACCTGCTCACCCACGACCTCCCGCCGGGGCTGCACCTGCTGCCCGACCACCTCGACGAACGGGTGGCCAGGCTCAAGCTCGACGCGCTCGGACTGGAGCTCGACCAGTGATCATCGACATCCGCGACGCGTCCGTCCGCTACCGCAGCACCGGGCAGCAGGTGCTGAGCGGGGTCTCCCTCGCCGTCGCGGCAGGAGACTTCGCGCTCGTCAGCGGCCCCTCGGGGTGCGGCAAGAGCACGCTGCTCAGGATGGTCAACGGCCTGGTCCCCCACTCCTACAGGTCCGAGGTCCAGGGCACGGTGAACGTCGGCGGCAGGCCGGTCGCCGAGCAGACGATCAGGCAGCTCTCCACCGTCGTCGGCACCCTGCTCCAGGACCCGCACAAGCAGATCGTCGGCGCCACCGTCTTCAGCGAGCTCGCCTTCGGCCCCGAGAACCTCGCCCTGCCCAGGGCCGACATCCTCGCCCGCATCGAGGAGGTCGCCGCCAGGGTCGGCATCACCCACCTGCTCCGGCGCGCCACGCACGAGCTGAGCGGCGGCGAGCTGCAGATGGTCGCCTTCGCGGGCGTCCTGGTCATGCGCCCGCAGGTGGTGGTGGTCGACGAGCCGCTGGCCAATCTCGACCCCGCCGCCAGCCGCCGCCTGCTGGGCGAGCTGCGCCGCTTCGTGGACGACGGCGGCGCGGCGGTCGTCGTCGAGCACAGGGTCGAGGAGCTGCTGGAGTTCGGCCCCACCCAGGTGCTCTACCTGGAGGAGGGGCGGGCCCGCTACACCGGTGACGTGCCGGGCTTCCTGCGCGAGGCGCCCGTCGCGCACGTCAAGCTGCCCTTCGAGGCGCTGGTGGCCAGGGCGGGTGAGCTGCCCGAGGCGCCGGCCGTACCGAGGGCGCGGGCCGTCTCCGAGGCGACCCGTCTGGAGTACAGAGGGGTCAGCCTGGGCTACGGCGAGCGGCCCGTCCTGCGCGAGGTCGATCTCGCGCTCGGCGCGACCGAACGGGTCGCCGTGCTGGGCCGCAACGGCGCGGGCAAGTCCACGCTGCTGCGGGCGGCGGTGCGGCTGATCGAGCCGTCGAAGGGCGAGGTGCTCGTGGACGGCGCGCCCATCGGCGACCGCTCGGTGCTGAGCCTGGCCACGACCTTCGGCTACGTCTTCCAGAACCCCAGCCAGGCGCTGTTCTCCGCGACGGTGAAGGAGGAGCTGGCCTTCGGCCCCCGCAACCTCGGCTGGACGGCCGAGCAGATCGCCGAGGTGTCGAGCGAGGCCCTGGCCACGATGCTGCTGCACCACGAGCCCGACATCATGAACCGCTCGCCGCACACGCTCTCGCACGGTCAGCAGCGCCGCCTCACCGTGGCGCTCGCCCTGGCCATGCGCCCCGAGACGCTCATCCTCGACGAGCCGACCGCGGGACAGGACCTCCACACGACCACGACGTTCATGGAGCGGGTGCTCGGCGGGTTGCGCAGCGTCTACTTCATCACCCACGACGTCGACCTGGCGATCACCTCCGCCGACCGCATCGTGATCGTCGACGGGGGACGGATCGTCGCGGACGCCTCCCCCTCCGAGCTGGCCCATCGCGAGCAGCTGTGGGCCGACTCCGGCCTGCGCGCCACCAGCCTGGTGCGGGCCGTCCGCGACCGTCTTCAGGGCGCGGGAACCGTCCCGCACCCCTTCGAGTTGGCGCGATTAACCCATCCATGAGGAAGGACTCACCCCCCATGAAGTCCGAGACAGTCCGGCCCCCGCTCTGGGAGATCAACTCCAGAGTGGTGGTGTTCGCCGCCGTCGGCGCCGCCCTCTACGCGGTGCTCGGCCTCATCAGCTTCACCATCCCCGGCACCCAGAACGTCGACATCCGCCCCGCCTTCGCCCTCGTACCGTTCTTCGGCATGAGGTTCGGGCCCATCGCCGGGTTCTTCACCGGCCTGGTCGGCAACATCGTCATCGACCAGATCAAGGGCTACGGCGCCCTCACCTACTGGAACTGGAGCCTGGCCAACGCCCTCACGGGACTGATCGCCGGCCTCCTGTTCGCCCTCGTCGTCTCCCGCATCAACAAGGAGGCCGTGCGCCTGGTCGCGGTGGGCGTGCTGACCTGGGTGGCGATGCTGATCGCCTTCGCCACCACGATCACCGACATGTGGCTGCAGGACCTGACCCTGGGGGCATGGGCAGGGGTGGCCTTCGGCCCGCTGCTGCTCAGCAACACCCTCGTCGCGCTCATCCTCACGCCCGCGCTGGACGCGGTCTGGGAACCGATCTCCAAGCGCATCGGCAGGTAGCCGATGGACGTCACGCCACGTTACCTGGGAGGGGACTCCTTCCTCGGTCGCCGTGATCCGCGCGTGCTCCTGCTGGTCCCGGTGTTCTACCTCGTGGCCGTGGCGCGGCTCAGCGACCTGCGGGTGATCCTGCTCTGCGGCCTGGTGGCCCTGGCCTACTACCTGTCGGCGGGAATTCCGTGGCGGGCGGTCAGGGCCAACTGGGCGTTCGTGCTCACGCTGATGACGATCACCGTGGTGGTCAACAGCGTCTTCACCGACGCCCTGCAGATCGAGGCGGCCGCCGAGGCGCCGACACTGTTCTCGATGCCCGTCACCGGCAACGCGGTCAGCACCGCGACGCTGTCGTACTCGGCGACGCTGCTCGTGCGGTTCGTGTCGCTGGCGATGATGGGCTTCCCCGTCGCCTTCTGCATCGCGCCGGGCGACCTGGGTGTCACCTTCGCCAGGCTCAGGGTGTCGCAGCGACTGGCGTTCGGGGTGGATCTGACCTTCCGTTTCCTGCCGTCCACCGCCGCGCGCATGCAGGAGATCGTCGACGCCCAGCGCGTACGCGGGTACAACCACCCCCGCACCAGCAACCCCGTCAGGCGGCTGAAGTCGCTCAAGCCCATCGTCATCCCGCTCACCGTCAACTCGCTGATCGACGCCGAGGACACCTCCAACGCCATGGACCTGCGCGGGTTCGGCGCCAAGCACCGCACCTGGATGCGCGAGCTGGCCTTCGACCGCACCGACTACCTTGTGCTGTCCGGCTTCGCCGCTCTCGCGGCGGCCCTGCTCGCCTTCAAGATCTTCGGGAGCGACGTCGTATGGGTCCCGTGAGCTTCAGCGCCCCGCTGGTCCTGCCCATCTCGGGGCCGCCCGTGCGCGACGGCAGGATCGTCGTGCGCGAGGGCAGGATCGAGGAGGTCGGCACGGGACGCGGCGAGGTCCACTACGAGGGCATCCTCGTCGCGGGGCTGGTCAACGCGCACACCCACCTGCAGTACACGGCCATGGCCGAGATCGGCAGCCGGGTCTACGCCTCCTTCGAGGACTGGGCGCGCGCCTTCGACCTGGCCTACTTCGGCGGTCAGGACGGCAGCTGGAACTCCGCCCACCGTGAGGGTGTGTGGGACTGGGCAGCGGGCGCCATGGACGGCGCCTGGCAGTGCCTGCGCACCGGCACCACCGCCGCCGCCGACATCGTCACCGACCCCGAGGCGCTCGTCGACACCCCGCTCGGCGGCCTGCGCTACCTGGAGGCGATCGGCGACAGCGACGCCAGCTGGCGCGACGGCGGGCGCGGCCGCTTCCTCGACCTGCTGGCCAAGGCCGACGGCATCTCCCCGCACGCCCCCTACTCCCTCGACACCGGCGTGCTGGCCGACCTGGCCCGCCTGGCGGCCGAACGGGGCATGCGCACCCACATCCACCTCTCGGAGTCGGTCCACGAGCGCGAGTTCACGGTGCACGGCTCGGGGCCGCTGGAGCAGTACGTCACCAAGCTCGGCCTCGACTTCGCCATCCTGCGCGAGCACGGCTCGGGCCTGCCGCCCACCGCCTACATCGACTCGACGGGCCTGCTCGGGCCCGGCTGCCACATCGCGCACGGCGTCGACCTCACCGCCGAGGACCGCGCGCTGCTGCGTGAGCGGCGCACCGCCGTCGCGCTCTGTCCCCGCTCCAACCACGTGCTCGGACTGCCGGGGCCCGACGTCGCGGCGCTGCTGCGTGAGGGCAACCCCATCGCCGTCGGCACCGACTCGCTGTCGTCCTCGCCCTCACTCGACCTGCTCGCCGACGTCGCCGCGCTCAGAGAGCTGGCCGAACGGCAGGGCTACCACGAGCCCGACCTCGACCAGCGCCTCATCGAGGCGGCCACGCTCGGGGGAGCGCGCGCCATGGGCCTGGAGCACGAGATCGGCAGCCTCACCCCAGGACACCGCGCCGACTTCGCGGTGTTCGACCTCGACCCCTTCTCCGAGAACCCCTACAGATCGCTGGCCGAGCGCGGCGCGGGCCGCTGCGCGGCGACCGTGGTGGGCGGTTCACCCCTGACCGAAATGACCTAGGACACATGGCCTCCCAGAGCCTCCGTTTCAAGCTGTACTCGCTGCTCAGCCTGCCGATCGTGGCGCTCATCGGGCTGTGGACGTTCGTGGCGGGACACACGCTCGGCGACTTCTTCGAGCTGTCCACCGCCACGGCGGTCTTCGAGGAGATCGGCTCGCCCGCCAGTGGCCTGGTCGGCGCGCTCCAGCAGGAACGCAGGGACTCCGCCCTGTTCCTCAGCTCCGATCGGCCTGACGCGGTGCGGCTGGCCGACTCGCGCCGCCGTACGGACCAGGCGGTCGCGCTGTTCAGGACCATGGCCACCGGCGAGCGGGCCTCGACCGTGACCACGGAGGAGGTTCGCGTGGCCGTCGAGGCGGTGCTCGACGGCGCGCAGGGCCTGGCCAGGCTCAGGGAGAAGGTGGACGAGCGGCTGACGAACAGGCTGGAGGCCGTCAAGGCCTACGGCGGCGTGACCGACACGGTCTACCGGCTCTTCGACCAGCTCATCACCGTGCCGCAGGTGCGGCTGTTCCAGCAGGCGGTCGGCCTGCGGCGCATCGCCCACGCCCAGGACCTGCTCTCCCGAGAGGACGCGCTGGTCTCTGGCGCGGTGATGTCCGGCAAGCTCACGCACGACGAGTACGAGGCCATGGAGGTGCTCTCTCCCAACCGGCAGCTCCTGCTGGCCGAGGGCGTCGCCACGCTCGACGCCGAACTGCGCGCCCCCTTCGAGCGGATGGTCGACTCGCCCGACCACAAGCAGCTCGTCAGCCTCGAGCACGAGATCATCGAGGAGGCCGAACTGCCCGCCGACCGGGCCGCGTGGCAGTCCGTCACCGCCAGACTCGACCCCGCCCTCGACCAGCTGCTGGCCTCACGCATCGGCCTGCTCACCGGGAGGGCCGACGACTCGGCGGGCGGCATCATCGCCACGATCGTCATCGTCGGCGGTCTCGGGCTCGCGGCCATCCTGGCCGCCGTCATCTGGTCGGTACGGCTCGGCCGCGGCCTGGTCGAGGAGCTGGACGGCCTGCGCGGCGCCGCCACCGACCTGGCCGAGGTGCGCCTGCCCCAGCTCGTCAGGCGGCTCAGCCTCGGCCAGCCCGTCGAGGCGGGAACCCCGCGCATCGCCGCCACCGCCGCCACGCAGGAGGTACGTGACCTGGCCAACGCCTTCGAGAGCGTGCAGCGCACCGCCGTCCAGGCCGCCGTCGGCCAGGCCGAGCTGCGCCAGGGGCTCAACAGGGTCTTCCGCAACCTCGCCAGGCGCAACCAGTCGCTCGTCCACCGTCAGCTCGGCCAGCTCGACGCGATGCAGCGCAAGACCACCGAGCCCGACCAGCTCAGCGACCTGTTCAGGCTCGACCACCTCACCACCCGCATGCGGCGGCAGGCCGAGGGACTGGTCATCCTGTCCGGCGCGCCCGCCGGCCGGCACTGGCGCCGCCCCGTCGCCATGATCGACGTCGTGCGCGGCGCGGTCGCCGAGGTCGAGGACTACCTGCGCGTCAACGTGCAGCCCATGCCGCACTCCACGCTCACCGGCGGCGCCGCGGCCGACGTCATCCACCTGCTGGCCGAGCTGGTCGAGAACGCGACCGTCTTCTCCCCGCCCAACACGCACGTCAACGTGAGCGGCGAGCTGGTCGCCCGCGGCTTCGCCGTCGAGATCGAGGACCGCGGCCTGGGTCTGGCCGACGCCGAGCGCGACGAGCACAACCGCCGCCTGGCCGAGCCGCCCGAGTTCGACCTGGCCGACAGCGACAGGCTCGGCCTGTTCGTCGTCGGGCGGCTGGCCGTCCGGCACGGCATCAAGGTCACCCTGCAACGCTCGCCCTACGGGGGCACGACCGCGGTGGTGCTCATCCCCATGTCGCTGATGACCGACCCGACGAGTGACCTTGCTCACAGCCGCACCGATTAACACGGCGTTCACATATGGGCAAAGACCTCGAAACGGCGCAATGCGAATCTCGGCGTGGCTGAGAAACACCCCGAAAGGACCGCCGTGAGCATCAAGGCTGAGTACATCTGGATCGACGGCACCGAGCCCACGGCTCTGCTCCGCTCGAAGACCAAGATCCTGGCCGACGGCGCCACGCCGCCGGTGTGGGGCTTCGACGGCTCGAGCACGAACCAGGCCGAGGGTCACTCCTCCGACCGCGTGCTCCGCCCTGTCTTCACCTGCCCCGACCCCATTCGCGGTGGCGAGCACATTCTCGTCCTGTGCGAGGTGGAGGAGATCGACGGCCAGGCGCACAGCAGCAACACGCGTGCGCTGCTGCGTCCTATCGCCGAGCGCTACGCCGACCAGGAGTCGTGGTTCGGCATCGAGCAGGAGTACACCTTCTTCAAGGGCTCGCGTCCGCTCGGCTTCCCCGAGGGTGGCTTCCCCGCCCCGCAGGGCCCGTACTACTGCGGTGTCGGCGCCGACGCCATCTTCGGCCGCGAGATCGTCGAGCTGCACCTCGACCGCTGCCTCGCCGCCGGTCTGGCCATCTCCGGCATCAACGCCGAGGTCATGCCGGGCCAGTGGGAGTTCCAGGTAGGCCCCGCCGGCCCCCTCGAGGTCTCCGACCACCTGTGGATCGCGCGCTGGCTGCTCTACCGCACCGCCGAGGAGTTCGGCGTGGAGGCCACCCTCGACGCCAAGCCCGCCCGCGGCGACTGGAACGGCGCAGGCGCGCACACCAACTTCTCCACCAAGGCCATGCGCGAGGGCTACGACGCCATCATCACCGCCTGCGAGGCGCTGGGTGAGGGCGACAAGCCGATGGAGCACGTCACCCAGTACGGCTCGGGCATCGAGTCGCGCCTGACCGGCGCCCACGAGACCGCCCCGTGGAACAAGTACAGCTACGGCGTCTCCCACCGCGGCGCTTCGGTGCGCATCCCTTGGCAGGTCGAGGTGGACAAGAAGGGCTACATCGAGGACCGCCGCCCGAACGCCAACGTCGACCCCTACGTGGTGACCCGCCTCCTGGTCGACACCTGCTGCGCCGCCCTGGAGAAGGCCGGCCAGGTCTGACCGCAGGGTTACCCGCGTCCGGCGGGTTGAAAGACATCGAGAAAGTCCGTCGCTGCGTCGCAGCGGCGGACTTTCTCGTGTCGGGCTGCCATCACCTGTCGAACTCCCGCAGATCCACCACGATCAGGTCCCAAGGCAGCAGCGGCCTGACCTCCGCATCCCAGGGCTTGCGATCGGCGGTCAGGACAGGCCAGCCAAGCCGGCGCGCCACAGCTGCCGTGTGCGCCACGGCCAGATCCGAGGGCCGCTCGCTCGGTGGATCTGCCAACCGCTCGACCAGCAAGGTGAGGCGCGCGGCGTCGTCGATGCTGGAGAGACCGTCGAGCTCGACGTGCTCGAGCAGCAGTGCCCCGGCGAGGAGGTCTCGCTGCTCCTTGTTCAGATGCGCCGCTGCGACTGACAGCGCAAGGATCGGGACGCTCATCCGGACGCTTCGCCCGTCGAGTGTGGCTATCAGATCGATCAGGCCGAAGTCTCCCCGGCCCATCTCGGCCAGCAGCGAGGTGTCGAGCACGTATCCCAGGTCGATCACTGCGCGCTCATCCGCCGCAGCAGCTCGATGGCGTTGTCCGCACGCTTCTGAGACAGCTCGTGGATCTCCGGGTGCTCCGTGCGGCCCTTCGCAAGGGCATCCGCGAACGCCGCCTGCGCCTGCATCCTGCGTGTCTCGTGCTCCTCGATGAGCTGGGCGAGCGCGTCGGCGAGAGGGCGGCGGCCGGCGATCGCGGCGAGCTGGTCGCGCAGGTCTTCCGGTACCCGGATGGACGTCGATTTGGGAGCCTCGGTCATACGGTCAGTATGCGATGCATGCACGATGTATGCAACCATGGTCTTCTCTTTCAAGCAAGGCGGGAGCGGTAGACCCTGCGGGCCTCGTCGAAGACCGACAGGTAGTCGTCGAGCTGACGCCGGTGCTCCAGCCTGGCCGTCGTACGCACCAGCTCCTCCAGCAGGTCGATCCACCGCAGGCAGAACGTCACGTCGTCCTCCCTCGCCACCCTGCGGTGGTCGACGTCCAGGTACACCGGGCTGGTGTGGGCGTAGACGTGGGTGAACAGCGAGCGCGGATGGGCCCCTCCGTCGGCCACCGCCACCACGTAGGTCGGCCACTGCACGGTCAGCTCGGCGCTCACCTCCGAGCCCGAGGAGGAGGCCAGCTCGCCGTCGGCCGTCAGCAGCGTCAGGCGTTCGACCTCGGGCCCCACCACCTTGGCCGTCACCCGCACGCGTTCGCCCTGCGTCAGGTCGAGCGTCTCTCCCGGGCCTCTGCCCTCCACCGACAGCTCCAGGAACGGCCCCGTGGTGGCGAACGTGCGGCCCCGCCGTACGGCGTCGGCGTAGGCGGCCGCGGTCAGCGGCCCCTCCACGCGGGCGTAGGTGCGCTCCCAGCCGATGGGGCTGGCCACCATCTCCATCCGCTGCCTGGTGAAGGTGAGCATCGAGTCGGTACCCGCCACCGCCGCCAGCCTGTTGCCCGCGCCGATCAGCCGCCGGTAGGCCTGCGCCGAGCCCGTCGCGCTGGAGAAGTGCAGCAGCTCGAAGCCGTCGACGAGGCCGAGCGCCGCGTCGACGACGACCATCCTGGCCGTGCACCCCGGCGTGCCGACCAGCTGCTCGGGTGTCTCGGTCGGGCCGCGGAAGGCGTGGGCGTAGCCGACCAGCGCGCCCAGCTCCCTCAGCTCCTTCAGCGCCTGCGTCGTCGGCGGCCAGTCGGGCGTGCCCGCGAACCCCGTGGAGTAGAGCGAGGGAGGGCCGTCGGGCGCGAAGGCGTGCAGGTGGCCGAACAGGTCGTTGCGGTGCTCGACGCCCATCCTGGCCACGTGGGTCGCGTCGGACCACGGCAGGTCCTGGCCCGCCCAGTGCTCCAGCGCCTCCTTGTCGAGCACCCGCTCGCCCGAGACGTTGGCCGCCAGCAGGCTCAGCACGTGGAGGTCCTCGCCGTGCTGGGAGTCGGCCGCCCACTTCGGCGGCGCGACCAGGTCGCCGACGTAGTTGAGATGGACGTGCAGGTCGCCGCCGTACCAGCCTCTGGCCGCCGCGTCGTAGATGCGCTTGGGCGCCAGCTCCACCAGCGTCTCGATGTGCTCGGGCGGGGTGAGCGAGGTCTCGGCGCAGCCGTACTCCATGCCCCTGGTGACGCGCACGGTCAGCGGTTCGGCGGGCACCGGCAGGATCAGGTCGTCGCCGTGGAAGTACGGCACGCCGTTGTAGTCGCGCTTGGGCGGCACGCCCGGCGGATACCAGCCCTGGCCGTCGGCGCTCCACACGCTCCACCGGCACGGGAAGCCCGCGCGCAGCCGGAGGGCGGCCCTCGGGGCGGTGCGGGTCAGGCCGGACAGGTCGATGACGCGCCCGTCGACGCGCACCTCGGCGGAGGTGTCGAGCTCCACCAGACGGGCGCCCTTCACACCGACCTCGTGCTCCTGCCCGCCCACCGTCACGTAGGCGGCGTGGTCGCAGACGCTGTCGATCAACAGTGTGAGCGGCAGCGGCGCGCCGCCCAGCACCGCTCTGGTCCGGCCGCGCAGATCATGGCCGTCGGGGGTGAGGCGCAGCACCGCCAGCCCCTCGGGCGGGATGGGGCCGAGCGCGCCGCGCAGCACCTCGTCGTAGTCGAGCTCGCACTCCAGCCGCTGCAGTTCGGCCGGCACCGCGCCGGGAGCCTGCTCCCTGGCCAGGCGCCTGGCCTCCCGCCAGAACGGGCCGACCTCCACGAACCGTGACTGGCTCATGACCCTGACGTAGGCGATGGGGGGTTCGCCCCAGGTCATCCCGTGATCGGCGAGAAGTTGTCGGTACTCCTCCAGCATCCGGGCGACGGGCTCTGGAAGCATCGGATCGTCACGCATCGGTCTCTCCCCGTAATCGCAGGCGCCGTCATCGTGACACATACCGGCGTTTGCCTGCGGAGGGGCGGATATGGTTTTCCCCCACCCGGGGTGAGCCAGCTTCGACCCGGATCAACGTCAGAGGCGGAACTCCAGGTCCGGGACGATGTCGGCCACGTCCATCTGGGCCTTCTGCAGCCTGCCCGAGTGGTCCCAGTTCATCGCCTGCCAGCGGGTGAACTGGTCGAGCACCCACATGCCCGACTGGCGGCTGCCGTTGCCCGACTTGCCGTTGCCCCCGAAGGGCAGGTGCGCCTCGGCGCCGCTGGTGGAGTTGTTGACGCTGACCATGCCCGCCGAGACGCCCTCACGGAAGCGGAAGGCGTGGCGGGGGTCGGTGGTGTAGATCGACGACGACAGGCCGTAGCCGGGCAGGTTCGCCAGCTCGATCGCCTCGTCGAGGGTCGCGAAGGTGGTCACGCCGACGATCGGGCCGAAGGTCTCCTCCAGGAACAGCCGGTCCTCGGGGGTGACGCCGTCGACGACCGTCGGGTGGTAGTAGATGCCGCCCTCGCCGGTGAACCCGCCATGCGGCTCACTTGTCGTGATTTTTCCGACCTTTCCGAGGACGGTGTGGTGGTCGGCGATCCAGCCGATGAACTCCTCGAACCGGTCGGCGAACTTCTGGTCCAGCAGCGGCCCCATCAGCACCTCACCGGCCGGGTCGCCCACGACGGCCTCCTCGACGGCCGAGGCGAAGCGCTCGACGAAGGCGTCGTGGATCGACTCGTGCACGATCACCGTGCCGAGGCTGGTGCAGCGCTGGCCCGCTGTGCCGAACCCGGCGAACAGCGCGCCCTCCACGGCCAGGTCGAGGTCGGCGTCGGGCATGACGACCATCGGGTTCTTGCCGCCGAGCTCCAGGCACGGCGACTGCAGGTGCCGTCCGCACAGCTCGCCGATCTTCCTGCCCACCTCGGAGGAGCCGGTGAAGCCGACCTTCTGCACCGTGCCCTCCTCCAGGGCCGTGTCGAGCCCCTCGAAGGTCTGCACGCCGTCGGCGAAGACCACGTTGAGCACGCCCTCGGGCAGCCCCGAGGCGGCGAACAGGCGGTACATCGCGTGCGCCGAGGCGGCGGCGTACTCGGCGGGCTTCCACACCACCGCGTTGCCGCACAGCAGGGCGGGCACGAGGTACCAGCTCGGCACCGCCACGGGGAAGTTGCCCGCCGTGATCACCGCGGCGACCCCCACAGGGTTGCGGAAGGTGAACAGGTTCTTGTCGGGCATCTCCGAGGGCACCGTCTGGCCGTAGAGCCTGCGGCCCTCGCCGAGGAAGAAGTCGCAGGTGTCGACGATCTCGCGGACCTCTCCCAGCGCCTCGGCGTACGGCTTGCCGATCTCCTCGGTGACCAGCGCGGCCAGCGACTCGGCGTTGGCCTCGACCAGGCGGCCGATCGAGGCGATCACCCTGCCGCGCACCGGCGCGGGCGTGCGCGCCCACTCCCGCTGCGCCTCCTTGGCGGTACGGCAGGCGGCGGCGAAGGTGCCTGCGTCGGCCAGCCCCACGCGCGCCACGACCTCGGAGGTTCTCGCGGGGTTGGTGGAGTCGTAGGTCGTGAAGGAGGCGGCATCCTTGCCGCCGACGACGGAGACGATCTGACGGGTCACCGGTGACCTCCTCGTGGATTTTCCTGGAGCCAGCCAATCATTCCGCACGTCTTGCGGGGAAGCTCCGTCAGCAGACCGGACCTCGCGCGGCGGCCGTCGCCCTCAGCATGGAGCGGACGAGGTCGGCGTCCAGCCGGTCGGGACGGCGCAGGCGCAGGCAGCTCTTGCCCATGTCATGCCCCACCAGACGGTCGGCGTGCGCGTCGCGGACGTCGGTGCGCATGAGATAGATGGAGATGTACTGCTTCTGGCTGGCGAAGGCCACCTCCCCGACGCCGTCGCGGGTGTAGGTGGGCATGCCGTACAAGATGGTCTCGGTGAAGCCGGTCAGCTCCTCCAGGCACATCCGCCTGATCAGCGCCATGGCCTCGGCGCGCTCGGGCGACACCGCTGCGAGGTAGTCGTCGACGGTCATGGTCTCAGGCCGTGAAGTCGGCGAACTCGAAGCCGGGGGAGACCACGCAGCTGACCAGCACCGCCTCCTCACCCGCAGGGCGGGCGGCCTGCCAGACCCCTGCGGGCACCCTGGCCTGCGGCACCTGACCCTCCTCTACGAGAGGGCCGAGCGTGAGGCGCTCGTCGCCGATGGTGAGGGTGAGGGGGCCGCCCCTGTGCCAGAGCCAGACCTCGTCGGACCTGACCATGTGGGGGACGGACTCCTCGCCGGGCTGGAGGAGGAAGTAGATGCCGGTGGCGGTGGCGCGGGGGCCGTCGTAGCCGTCGGGCTCGAAGGTGAGCGCGCTCTTCCACGTCTGCCTGAACCAGCCGCCCTCGGGGTGGGGGAGCAGGTCGAGGGCCTCGGCGATGGGCGGACGTTCGACGAAGGCGACGGCCCTGCCGGTGACGTCGCGGCGCAGGAAACGGTTGCCGTCGAGGACGAGCTGACCCGGCAGGTCGCTGGCCAGCGCCTCCGCCTCGTCGGCGACGTCGACGCTGGGACCGTCGGGGTGGACCTTCAGCTTCATCCCGCCGATTCTAGGCGCGGGCGGGCTCCGTCAGGGCCGGTCGGCTCATCGCGTCATTTCCAGGTGGCCGCCTTCACGATCTGGTCCAGCCCCGCGACGCCCGAGCTGTCCACGATGAGGATCCGCTCCTTGGGCAGGTACCACTCCCGCTGGACGAAGGTCCTGGTCTTCTTGTCGGTCTTCATGCTGTAGCACTCTCCCCGCCAGGCTCGGTACTGCGCCGTGTGGCCGGCCCCGACCTTGCGGGTCCCTGAGGCGACGGGCCTGCGGTCAGGGAAGCGCTCGCCGTCTTCCGTGCCGGTGGTGAGGCGGCAGGTCGGCACGCCGGTTCCCGGGGCGAAGGGGCGGCTGGTCCTGTACGTCTCCAGGAAGTCCTCGGGGCCGGGCTTGAGCACCTTGGGGCCGACCAGCTGGACGTACGCGCAGGTACGGCCGCAGCCCGCGGGCTTCACGCTGATCCAGTCCCCGCCGGCACCGGCGGCCTTCGCGACCCTCCAGCCTGGGGGGAACGTCAGGGTCATGGATCGGAAGTGGACCTTCTTCCCGGCGGCGGCCGTGACGGCGGCGGTGTCAGCGGTCGCGGTGCCGGTGATCGCGGACGCGGGCGCCGCGGTGATCGTCATGGCGAGCAGGGCGGTCGCGGTGAGCGTCAGGGGCCTGAGAGAAGATGTGATCATGGCGGGTTAGATGGCTGTTCGTCGGGAGAAGTTCTCGCCTGGCAGCATTCCGGTGGTTCATGGCGCGTTTGCGCGCTGTCGCGGCCGGCTCAGGCTTTCCTGGGGATGTGTCGCCTGGCCTTGAATTGTCGGTGCGGGCCGTTAGTGTGCCGCGAGTGATCGAACGGTGGTCTCCCTCGGCACCGCACACCGTCTCCCGTGTGGCCGGTCCTCTCGGCGCGGCCGTCTCCTCCGCCGGGGTCGCGGCCTTCGGCGCCGGCTCGAAGGGGGTCGGCGGTGGCGCGCGGGGCGGCGCGGGCAGGCGGGCGCGGGTGGAGGCGGGGCTGGCGGAACTGGAGAGGTGGCTGGCCGACCAGGTGCGGAAGGGTCTCGCCGCGGCGAGCGAGAGCGAGTGGCAGCATCTGGCCAGGCGGCTCGTCGACGCCCAGGCGCCCGGCGTGGCGGCCATGGTGGGCGGGCTGGCCGAGGCGCGCTCGGCCGCCGACTGGCCCGAGCGGCTGCTCGCCCAGATCGCGATGCTCCACCTCCTCGCGGCGGGCCACCGCGGGCTCGGCGAGCTGCCCGACGAGCTCGCCCAGACGGTGCGCACCAGGGTGGGCTACCTCGTCACACGAGAGAAGGTGCTGGCAGGGCCCGCGGTCCGCGATCTCTGGCACGTCCTGGGGCGGCGGGATGAGACCCACGACCGGCTGGTGACGCGCAGGGTGTGGCTGCTGGGGCGGCGCACGGGGCGGGCCGCCCTCGTGCTGTCCTTCGCGCCCGTCGGCCGGCCGCTCGACGACTCGCTGGTCACGGGGGAGCTTCTCGACGCCTCGCTCGCCTTCTACCCCGGTGCCTCTCCCCTGCGAGCCTTGGTCGCCACCCGCCATGACGAGCCCTCCGCCGCGACGGGGATCGAGCGGCTCGAGCGGCTCCAGGGGCCCGAGCAGGGCCGGCGCGTCAGCGCGCCGGTGCCGCCCGGCGGATCGGCGAGCGTGGCCCTCGACACGGTGGCGAAGGCCCTCGCGGGAGACCCGTGGACCGACTCGTGGCCCCTGGTCCTGGCGGGGGCGCTCCCCACCGCGGGCACGCTCGCGGGCCTCCCCCTCCACCCCGGGCTCGCCACCCCCTGGCGGCTCATCGCGCTGTCCGGAGGGCGTCCGCTGACGGTGGCGGCCGAATGGACACCGCGCGGCCTGGTGCCGCTCACCGCGTGGGACGAGCAAGGCCTGGCGGTGATCCTGTGAGCGGCAGGTGGGAGGAGCTGGTGTCGGCGGCGCTGGTCGGCACGGACCGCAGGCCGTACGACGGAGACCTGCTGGGCGACGCGGCGGTCGAGGTCGTGCGCCTGCGGGCGGGGCAGAGCGCGCCCGAGCAGGAGCCGCGGGCGCTCACGCCCGCCCCCGAGGAGGAGCGCGAGGTGGTCGGGGCCGCGGCGGCCGCGAGGCTGGCGCGCATCCTCGGCGGCGAGCACCCTCGCGTGCTGCCCGAATGGCTGGCCGCGGCGGCCGCCGCCGGGCGGAGGGTGCCGCCGCAGGCGCTGCCCGAGCTGCTCGACAAGGGGGCGAGAGATCGTTCGATCAGGGCGCACCTCGGCGTGCTGGCGGGGCGGCGGGGCAGGTGGCTGGCCGGGCTCAACCCCTCGTGGGCCTATCTGCTGGAGGAGCCGACCGGCGAGATCTGGGAGCTGGGCAGCCAGGGAGATCGCAGGGCCTACCTCGGCGAGCTGAGGGGCAAGGATCCCGAGGCGGCCAGGGTGCTGCTGGAGGAGGCGTGGGAGAAGGAGACGCCCGACGACAGGGCGCGCTTCCTCCCGCTGCTGGACGAAGGGCTGTCGATGGCCGACGAGCCGTTCCTCGAGAGCGCGCTCGACGACCGCCGCAGGGAGGTGCGCCAGGTGGCGGCCGACCTGCTGACGAGACTGCCCGACTCCCGCCTGGCCGCCAGGATGGCCGACAGGGCCGCGCGCTGCCTCAGGGTCGAGGGCGCGACGCTCGTGGTCGAGCCGCCCGCCGCCTGCGACAGGGCCATGGAGCGCGACGGCATCAGGGCCAGGCCGCCGAGGGGCACGGGGGAGCGCGCCTGGTGGCTGCAGCAGGTGGTCTCGCGGGCGCCGCTACGCGAGTGGAGCACCGCGCTGCTCAGCTCGAAGATCCCCGAGTGGGCTCGTGAGGTGCGCTCGGGGTGGGTGCGGGCCGCGGTGCTGCAGCGCGATCCCGAGTGGGCCAGGGCGCTGTTCGCGTGGGACCCGCTGGCCGACCTGCTGGCCGTCCTCCCGCCGGTCGACCAGGACGAGGTGGCCGCCGACTTCGTGCGCAGGCACGGCGTCGACGGGCAGATGATCATGGTTTTGGGCGGGGCGGCGACCCCGTGGCGGCAGGGGCTCGCCCAGGCAGTGCTGACCAAGATCAGGCAGGTGGCGGTGACCCAGCCGTGGAACCTGAGTGAGCTGTCGGCGATGGCGGGCGAGCGGATCGACCCCGCCCTGCACTTCCTCGCCGAGGGCGTCGGAGAGGTCCCCGGACTGCTGCGCTTTCGCGCCGACATGATGAAGGAGCTGCGTTGACCACCGTGCTGCGGCCGCACGCCGAAGACGACCACGCCGAGGAGCTGGCCCTGCTCGCCAAGGAGGACGACAGGGTCAGGCCACCGGGCTGGAAGCTGTCGCCGTGGGCGGTCACGACCTACCTGCTGGGCGACGGCGACCGGATCAGCCCGAAGTACGTCGGCGCCAGGCGCATCGTCGAGGTCGCCGTCGCCACGCTGGCCACCGACCGCGCGCTGCTGCTGCTCGGCGTGCCGGGCACCGCCAAGACCTGGCTGTCGGAGCACCTGGCCGCCGCCATCAGCGGCGACTCCACCCTTCTGGTGCAGGGCACGGCGGGCACCGCCGAGGAGGCGATCCGCTACGGCTGGAACTACGCCAGGCTCCTGGCCGAAGGGCCCTCGCGGGCGGCGCTGACGCCCTCGCCCGTCATGCGGGCCATGGCCGAGGGCAGGATCGCGCGGGTGGAGGAGCTGACCCGCATGCCCTCCGACGTGCAGGACGCGCTGATCACCGCGCTGTCGGAGAAGACGCTGCCGATCCCCGAGCTCAACGAGGAGGTGCAGGCGCGGCGCGGCTTCAACATCATCGCCACCGCCAACGACCGCGACAGGGGCGTCAACGAGCTGTCCAGCGCGCTGCGGCGGCGCTTCAACACCGTCGTGCTCCCCGTGCCGGCCACCGCCGAGGAGGAGGTCGACATCGTCACGCGGCGCGTCGCCCAGCTCGGCAGGTCGCTCGAGCTGCCCGAGACGACGACGGGGATGGCCGAGATCCGCAGGGTCGTCACCGTCTTCAGGGAGCTGCGCGACGGCGTCACCGAGGACGGGCGCACCAAGGTCAAGTCGCCGAGCGGCACCCTGTCCACCGCCGAGGCCATCTCCGTGCTGACCAACGGCCTGGCCCTGGCCGCCCACTTCGGCGACGGGGTGCTCAGGGCGGCCGACGTGGCGGCGGGCATCGTCGGCGCGGTCGTGCAGGAGCCGGTCTCCGACCAGGTGGTGTGGCGCGAGTACCTCGAGACCGTCGTGCGCGAGCGCGAAGACTGGCGCGACTTCTACCGCGCCTGCAGGGAGGTCTCCTGATGCCGCGAGGCGGCTGCTCGGAGGTGTCGTGAGCGTCACCGTCCTCGGGGTCAGGCACCACGGGCCTGGCTCGGCGCGGGCCGTCCGCGCCGAGCTCGCGCGTCTGCGCCCCGACGCGATCCTCATCGAGGGCCCGCCCGAGGCCGACCCGCTGATCGCGCTCGCGCCCGAGATGGAGCCGCCGGTCGCGCTGCTCGCCCACGTGCCGGGCTCGACGCGCTCGGCGTTCTGGCCGTTCGCGCTCTTCTCGCCCGAATGGCAGGCCATCCTGTACGGCACGGCCGAAGGCGTCCCCGTGCGCTTCGTCGACCTGCCCGCGGTGCACACGCTGGCCACGGACGGCGGCGGCACCGCGCACGCCGACCCCCTCGGCGAGCTGGCGGCGGCCGCAGGATACGACGACCCCGAGCGCTGGTGGGAGGACGTCGTCGAGCACAGGGGCGACACCCCCTTCCAGACGATCGCCGAGGCCATGGCCGCCGTGCGGGAGGGCCACCAGCCGGGCCCGCACGAGGCGCGCCGCGAGGCCCACATGCGCCGCTGTCTGCGGGCGGCGGTGAAGGAGGGCTTCGAGCGCGTCGCGGTGGTGTGCGGGGCCTGGCACGTCCCCGCGCTCACCGGCGCGCTGCCGTCCGCGACCGCCGACAACGCGCTGCTGCGCGGGCTGCCCAAGGTCAAGGCCGAGCTGACCTGGGTGCCGTGGACGTACGGCAGGCTCGCCTCCCACAGCGGCTACGGCGCGGGCGTCACCTCGCCCGGCTGGTACCACCACCTGTTCACCGCGCCCGACCGGCCCGTCGAACGCTGGCTCACCTCCGCGGCGGCGGCCCTCAGGCAGGAGGGCACGGCCGTCTCCCCCGCCCACGTCATCGAGGCCGTACGGCTGGCCGAGACCCTCGCGGCGCTGCGCGGGCGGCCCCTCGCAGGGCTGGGCGAGGTCACCGAGGCGGTGCGGGCGGTGCTGTGCGACGGCGACGAGCTCCTCGTGCGGCTGGTCCAGCGGCGGCTGGTGGTGGGCGACAGGCTCGGCTCGGTCAGCCCGCGCACCCCGATGGTGCCGCTGCAACGCGACCTGCGCGAGCAGCAGCGCAGGGCGAAGCTCGGGGTGGAGGCGCTGGAGCGGGAGCTCGACCTCGACCTGCGCAAGCCGCTCGACCTGACGCGCAGCCGGCTGCTGCACCGGCTGCGGCTGCTCGGGGTCGAGTGGGGCAGGCCGGGCGAGGCGCGGGGGAGGGGGACGTTCAGGGAGGTGTGGCATCTGGCGTGGCGTCCCGAGTACGACCTCGTGTTGATCGAGTCGGCCGCCCTCGGCACCACCGTGGAGTCCGCCGCCACCCAGCGCGCCCGCGCCCTGGCTCGCGGCGCCTCCGCCCCTGCCGGCCCCGGCGGTGCGGCTGCCCACGGGTCTCCAGGATCGGCAGCCCGAGGGCTTCCCCGGCCGGGGAGCGCGGCTCGCCCGAGCGCGCACGGGGTTGCCGGCGCGGCCCCCGGCGGCGCGGCCCCCGGCGGCGCGGCGCCGGAGCCGGTGGTGTCGCTGGCGGAGCTGGCCGGGCTGGTGGAGCGGTGCCTGCTGGCCGATCTGGGCGGGGCGCTGCCGCAGGTGCTGGCGGCGCTGTCGGACAGAGCCGCCCTCGACACCGACGTCACCCACCTCATGGCGGCCCTTCCCTCGATGGTGCGCGCCCAGCGCTACGGGGACGTGCGGGGAACCCCGGCCGACGGGCTCGAGGCGATCGCGGAGTCGATGCTCGACCGCATCCGCGCCGGGCTGCCGGCGGCGGTCACGGGGATCTCCGACGAGGCCGCGGCGGGACTGGTCGGGCAGCTCGAGGCCGTCCATGCCGCCGTCGCCCTCCTGACCCCACCCCCCGGCGGCCCCGCGTCCTCAGGTTCTGCGGGGGAGTCGCCGGCTGATGGCGGGGACAGGCCGCAGGGATCGCCCCCTCAGCCGGACGCGCCCGGCGCGGAGGCCCCCAGGGGGCGCGGGCGGGTGGCGGCGCGCGAGCGGTGGCTCGCCACGCTGCGGGCCGTGTGCGACCGCCCACGCCTGCACGCCCTCATCGAAGGCCGACTGGTCCGCCTCCTGCTCGACGCAGGCGAGCTCACCCCCTCGGGCGCGGGCGAGCGCATGGCGAGGTCGATGTCCAGGGGCAATCCCCCCGCCAGGGCCGCCGCATGGGTGGAGGGGTTCATGGCGGGCAAGGGCCTGCTGCTCGTGCACGACTCCCGCCTGCTCACCCTGGTCGACGACTGGCTGACCGGCCTGACACCCGAGGAGTTCACCGGCGTGCTCCCGCTGCTGCGCCGTACCTTCAGCAGGTTCGAGGCCCCGGAGAGGCGCGCGATCGGTCAGCGGGTGCGGGCCTCCGGCGGCGAGGAGGAGGGCAGGCGGCGGCAGGTGGACGAGGGCAGGGCCGCGCCCGCCGTCCGAACGGTGGAGATGATCTTGGGGGTCGCTCGTGGATGAACGGCTGCGCAGGTGGCGGATGGTGCTGGGCGGCGGCGAGGCCGACGGCACCGGGTTCGTCCCGCAGGGGAGCGACGTGCGGATGGACGAGGCGCTCGACGCCGTCTACGACCTGCGGCCCGAGAGGGCGGGAGGGCTCGGGGCGTCGGCGCCGAGGGTGGCGCGCTGGCTCGGTGACATCAGGTCGTACTTCCCCTCGACGGTGGTCCAGGTCATGCAGCAGGACGCGATCGAGCGGCTCGACCTCACGAGCCTGCTGCTCGAACCCGAGATGCTGGAGGCGGTCGAGCCGGACGTGCACCTGGTCGGCACGCTGCTCGCGCTCAACAACGTCATGCCTGACAGGGCGCGCGAGTCGGCGAGGGCGGTGGTGCGCAAGGTCGTCTCCGAGCTCGAACGCGAGATGGCGCAGCGGGTCAGGTCGGCCGTCGACGGCGCGCTGAACAGGTCGGCCAGGACCAACAGACCGAGGCGCGCGGCCGACATCGACTGGGACCGCACGATCAGGGTCAACCTCAGGCACTACCTGCCCGACAGGCGCACGGTCGTGCCGTCGAGGCTGGTCGGTTACGCGCGCAGACGGCGCGGCGTGCAGCGCGAGGTCGTGCTGTGCGTCGACCAGAGCGGCTCGATGGCCTCCTCGGTCGTCCATGCCGGGGTGTTCGGGGCGGTGCTGGCCTCGATGGGGTCGTTGAAGACGTCGCTGGTGGTGTTCGACACCGCCGTGGCCGACCTCACCGAGCATCTGCACGACCCGGTGGAGGTGCTGTTCGGCACCCAGCTCGGCGGCGGCACCGACATCAACAGGGCGGTCGCCTACGCCGAGGGGCTGATCTCCCGGCCGGCCGATTCGATCTTCGTGTTGGTCAGCGATCTGTTCGAGGGTGGTGTGCGGCAGGAGATGCTGCGCAGGATCGCGGCGATGACCAGGGCGGGCGTGCAGGTGATCGTGCTGCTCGCGCTCTCCGACGACGGCGCGCCCTTCTACGACCACGACAACGCGGCCGCGCTGGCGGCCATGGGGGTGCCCGCGTTCGCGTGCACGCCCGACGCCTTCCCCGCCCTGATGGCCGCCGCCATCGAAAGGCGCGACCTGGCCGGGTGGGCGGAGCGCGCCCCGTCCTGACCGCCGACGGCCGAGGCCCCGGCCGCAGGGCCGGGGTGCCTGCCGTACGAGGGGTCAGTGGGAGGGCTCCTCCCTCGCGTGGCGGGGCAGGAGGAAGGACAGGGCGCAGGTGAGGAGCAGCAGCCCGATCTCCACCGCCACCATCGCCTGCATGGCCTCGCCGAAGCTCCACCGGCTGGTGAGCAGGTGGAAGAAGAGGGTGCCGAGCAGGGCCGCGCCGAGCGCGCCGCCCAGCTGCTGGATGGCGGTGAGCGTGCCGGAGGCAGAGCCCGACTCGTGCGGTTCGACGCCCGCCAGGACGATGTCGAAGAACGGCGCCATGGTCAGGCCCATCCCGATGCCGACCAGGGCGAGCCCCGGAGCCAGCTGCCAGGCGTCGATGTCGAGCCCGGCCAGGTGGATGGTCAGGCCGAGCACGCCCGCGCCCGCCGCCATGACGAGCGTGCCGAGCTGCAGAAGGGTACGGCCGAGCTTGGTGACCAGCGCCATGGCGATGCCGAATCCGACCACGCCGCCGACCGCCTGGGGAAGGCTGGCCAGTCCTGCCTTGAGGGGGCTGAAGTGCAGGCCCTCCTGGACGTAGAGCGTGAAGACCAGCGACAGCCCGATCATGCCGGTGAAGAAGGACAGCCCCGCGACGAGACCGCCGGTGAAGGCCCGCTTGCGGAACAGACCGGGAGTGACGAGCGGGTCCTTGCCGGAACGCTGGCGGCGCGCCTCGTAGGCGCCGAACAGCGCGAACATCACGACGGAGCCCGCCATGCAGGCGAAGGTCCAGGCCGGCCAGCCTGCCTCCTGGCCCTGGATGAGCGGGAAGATCAGCAGGAACGCGGCGGCGGAGACCAGGACCATGCCGCCGAGGTCGAGCCTGGTGGCGTTCGAGAGGCGGAACTCCGGCAGGAACCTCAGCGCGGCGAGCACGGCGGCGATGCCGATCGGCAGGTTGATCAGGAAGATCATGCGCCAGCCGGTGCCGAACAGGTCGGCGTCGACCAGCCAGCCCGCCAGCACGGGGCCGCCGACAGAAGAGATGGTCATGACGGGCCCGAACAGGCCGAACGCCTTGCCGATCTCCTCAGGAGGGAACATCTCCCTGATCAGGCCGAGGCCCTGAGGGATCATGACGGCGCCGAACAGGCCCTGCAGCACCCGTGAGCCGATCAGCATCTCGGGGCTCACGGACACGCCGCACAGCAGCGAGGCGACGGTGAAGCCGAGCGCGCCGATCACGAACATGCGCTTGCGGCCGTAGAGGTCGCCCAGCCGGCCTCCGGTGATGAGGCCGACCGCCATCGCGAGCGTGTAGCCGGAGACGAGCCACTGGATCAGGCCGGCCGAGCCGCCGATCTCCCTCTGGATGGTGGGGGCGGCGATCTGGGTGACCATCGCGTCGATCAGATCCATCACCTCGGCCGCGAGGATGACGAAGAGGGCGGGCCAGCGCCACCGGTAGGCGGTGGCACGCTCGAGCGTGGCGGTCATGGGGGATCTCCTCGGGGGAACGTCGTTCTTAGGGCGAACACTGTTCGTTCGCAGACACCGTTCTATTAACGAACGGCGTTCGTGTCAAGTACATTGTTCGTATGGATCCAGTGCCCGCGCCTCCGTGGCGAAAGACCCGTCGTGCCAGGCCGGTGAAGCCGCAGCTCACCCAGGAGCTCATCGTGCAGACCGGTCTGCGGATCGTGGATCAGGAGGGCCTCGACGCGCTGAGCATGCGCAGGGTCGCCCAGGAGCTCGACACGGGCCCCGCCTCCCTCTACGCGCACGTCGCCAACAAGGACGAGCTGCTGGAGCTGATCTACGAGCGGGTTCTCGAGGAGATCGAGCTGCCCGCGCCCGAGCCCGGACGCTGGGCCGAGCAGCTGCGCGAGGCGGTGTTCGCGCAGCACGCGGTGTTCAGCCGCCACGCCGACGTCGCCAGGGTATCCCTGGCCAACATCCCGACGGGCCCGAACGCCCTGCGCCTGGCCGAGGGGATGATGGCCATCATGGTCGAGGGAGGGGTGCCGCCGAGGGCCGCCGCCATCGCCATCGACCGCATCGGCCAGCTGGTCGCGGCCGACGCGCACGAGGGCTCGCTCTACCGCGGCATGCAGCGCGCCAGCGGCATGGAGTCGGAGGAGTTCGTCGCCGAGCACTTCAGGCAGATCGAGGAGTACATGCGCAGCCTGCCCGCCGACCGCTTTCCCTACCTGGCTCGCTACGCCGAGGAGATGGTGAAGCCGAGCGGGGAGGAGAGGTTCGCGTTCGGTCTCGACCTGATGATCGCCGGGCTGGCGGCGCAGGTGCCGTCCGCCGAATGACCTAGGACCGCCGCCCGATGTGCTGACCTGGGGTTCGGCCGTACGTTCGCTGCATGACCGCGACTGTTGAGACCGCACCCCCTGTCAGTGTGATGTCCGCCAAGTACCGCTCGCTGAGCTCGGGCCTGGTCGCCCTTGTCATGCTGGTGGCGTTCGAGGCGATGGCGGTGGCCACGGCCATGCCGGTCGTCGCCAGAGAGCTCGACGGCATGCACCTGTACAACCTGGCCTTCAGCGCCACCCTGGCCGCCAGTGTGATCGCCACCGTGCTGGGCGGCAGATGGAGCGACGTCAAGGGGCCCCTGCCGCCCATCGCGGTCGGAGTGGTCACCTTCGTCGCGGGACTGCTGCTCGCCGGTTTCGCCCCCACGATGGAGGTCTTCGTCGGCGGCCGCTTCGTTCAGGGTCTCGGCGCGGGCCTGATCCAGGTCTCCCTGTACGTCCTGGTCGCCAGGGCCTACCCGCAGGCGATGCATCCGAAGGTCTTCGCGCTGTTCTCGGCGGCCTGGGTGGTGCCGTCCATGGTGGGTCCCGCGATCGCCGGCCTGGTGGTGGAGAACATCGACTGGCGCTGGGTCTTCCTCGGCGTGGCCCTGATCGTCGTCCCCTCCGCCCTGCTGCTCTGGCGCGGTACGGCCGGCCAGCGCCTCGACACCGGCAGCGCCCAGCCCGCTCCCGGCCTGGGCGGCAAGCTGGTGTGGGCCACCCTGACCGCCGTGGCCGCCGCCCTGATCCAGTACGGCAGCGCGCTGGCCCTGGCCGGGATCCCGCTGCTGGTCGCCGGCGTCGTGCTGCTGGCCGTGGCGCTGCCCAAGCTGCTGATGCCCGGCTCCCTGAGGGCCGCCCGCGGCCTGCCGTCCGCTCCTGTGCTGCGTGGCCTGGCCTTCGGCTCACTGACCGCCTCGCAGGTGCTGATCCCGCTCATGCTGATCAGCGAGCGCGGCCTGTCGCCGACCGGGGCGGGCATCGTGCTGACCGTCGGCGCGCTCGGCTGGTCCACCGGCTCGTGGTTCAAGGGCAGGGGCACGATCGGCAACCTGACCGCCATGCGCGGCGGCGCCTTCCTCATCGCCCTCGGCACCGCGCTCATCGCGCTCGTGCTGATCGACGCGGTGCCCATCGCTCTGGCCTACATCGCCATGGCGATCTCCGGCTTCGGCATCGGCGCCCTGCACCCCACGGTCTCCGTGCTGGTGCTGGAGATGTCCAGGCAGGGCGAGGAGGGGCAGAACAGCGCCGCCGTCGGGGTGGGCGAGTCCGTCTTCACCGTCGGCGCCGTCGCCGGCACCGGAGCGCTTTTCACCGCCTCGGGCGAAATGTATCTCGTTGGGTTCGGATTCACTTTTGTCCTGGCCATCCTGGCCGCGCTGATCGCGCCCCGTTTTGCGCACTCCGCTCCTACGGGCACCATGGAAGGAGTCCGTTCTTAGGGGGGAACATGCCGCGAGTGCGGGAGCTCGAGGTCTTCCGGCTGGTCCTGCCGTACGGCAGGCGGCCGGAGACCCTGCTCGTCCGGCTCACCGACCACGGCGGAATGAGCGGATGGGGCGAGCTCGTCTCGCCCGAACCGAAGCTGTGGAGCGCGCTGGAGGAAGGGCTGGCCGCCCAGCTGATCGGCGTCGACTGGGAGCACCCCGACCAGGTGCCTGGCGGGGGCAGCGCGGTCGACATGGCCCTCTGGGACCTGTGGACCAGGATGCGCGGCGTCCCCCTCTCCCACGCGCTGGGCGGCGCAGGCACCTCGCTGATGGCCACCGTCAGGCTGGGGCTCGACCCCTCGACCGAAAGCATGGTCGCCAGGGTCAACCAGCAGGTCTGCGGGGGCTACGCGCACGTCACGCTGGACGTGCGGCCCGGCTGGGACGTCGAGCCCGTGCGCGCCGTACGGCAGGCCTACCCGGCGCTGAGCCTCGCCGTCGACTGCGGCGGCGCCTACACCTCGCCCGAGCAACTGGTGGCCCTCGACGAGTACGGCCTCGAGGTGATCGAGCGCCCGTTCGGCATCGACGACGCCTACGCCCACGCCGACCTCCAGGACAGGGTGCGCGCCTCGGTCGCCGTGGAGCCCCGCTCGACCGCCGAGCTCGACGACTACCTCACCCTGCGCGCGGCGAAGGTGCTGCTCCTGAGGCCCGCCGCGCTGCCGTCCCTGAGCGACGCCAGGCGCGCGCACGACAGAGCGGTGGCCGCGGGCTGGGACATCCAGTGCGCGGGCGGGCAGGGCGCGGGGCTGTCCAGGGCGGCGGCGGTCGCGGTGGCCAGCCTGCCGGGCTGCACGCTGCCGTGCGACGTGACGCAGCCGCCCCGCAACGCGCAGATCGTGACCCCCGCCGTGGGCGCCTCGGGCGGGGTGGTGGCCGTTCCGCTCACCCAGCCGGGCCTCGGCCACACGATCGACGAGGAGCGCGTGCGCAGGATGGCGAAGGACACCTTCCGCGCCTGACCCGCCGGCTACAGCCGGACGATCATCTTCCCCGTGTTCTCGCCCCGCAGCATCCCGAGGAAGGCCTCGGGCGCGTTCTCCAGGCCGTCCACGATCGTCTCCTCGTACGACAGCCTGCCCTCACGCAGCCATCCGCCGACCTCGTCCACCATGGCGGGCATCCGGTCGGCGTGGTCGCTGGCGATGAAGCCGCGCAGCGTCAGCCGCTTGCCGATCGCGAGCGCGAGGTTGCGCGGCGCGGGCGTCGGCTCGGTGCTGTTGTAGACGGCGATCGCCCCGCACATCGCCACCCTGCCGAAAGTGCGCAGCGACCCGATGGCCGCCTCGAGGTGGTCGGCGCCGACGTTGTCGAAGTAGACGTCGATCCCGTCGGGAGCGGCCTTCTTCAGCTGCTCGGCCACGGGCGCGTCCTTGTAGTTGAACGCCGCGTCGTAACCGATCCCGCGCAGGTACTCCACCTTCTCCGCCGAGCCCGCGCTGCCGACGACGAGTGAGGCGCCCTTCAGCTTGGCGATCTGGCCGACGATGCTCCCGACCGCTCCCGCGGCTCCTGAGACGAAGACGGCGTCGCCCTCCTTGAAGGAGGCCACGTCCAGCAGGCCCGCGTAGGCGGTGAGCGACGTCATGCCGAGCACGGCCAGGAAGGCCGAGTTGGACAGGCCCTCGACGGGGGTGAGCCTGCGCGCCCGCGCGGCGTCGAGCACGGCCTCGTCACGCCAGCCGAGGCCGTGCAGGACCAGGTCTCCCTCGGCCAGGTCTGCCGAGCGCGACTCCACGACCACGCCGACCGCGCCGCCGTCGAGGGGCCGGCCGAGCTGGAAGGGCGGGATGTAGGACGGGACGTCGTTCATCCGCCCCCGCATGTAGGGGTCGACGGACATGAACTGGTTGCGGACCCTGACCTGGCCCTCCTCCAGCGGCTGCGAGCCGACCTCTACCAGGTCGAAGTTGTCGGCGGTCGGCCACCCCGAGGGCCTGGAGGCGAGGTTGATCTGTCGCGGCATAGTTGACTCCCCTAAAAGATTGATGCACATCAACTATACTCGAAGGCATGAGCGAGACACGGGAGGTCGTGGCCCTGTTCGCCGAGGTGGCGGCCAGGTACAACGAGGGCTACGAGGCGGCGGCGGCCGCCAGACGGCTGACCGCCCTGCAGGCCAAGGCTCTCGTGCTCCTGGCGCGCGAGCCGCTGCCGATGCGGCGCATGGCCGAGGTGTTCCGCTGCGATCCCTCCAACGTCACCGGCATCGTCGACCGGCTGGAGCGGCGCGGTCTGGTCAGCCGCGAACCCGGCGCGGCCGACCGGCGGGTGAAGAACGTCACGCTGACCCCGGCGGGTCTGGGCGTGGCGGAGGAGCTGAAGGGCGTGCTGGGGTTCGCGGGCGAGCCGCTGGCCGCGCTGAGCGAGGCCGAGCGGGAGCAGCTCAGGGACCTGCTGCTGCGGATGCTCGGCCGCTAGCGCCGGCCCACGCGGGTTCGCGCGGGTTCACGCGGGCCGGGACGTCACCCGGCCGGGTGACGTCCCGGCCGGGTGACGGGGGTGAGGTCCAGGACCGGCGGGAGGGGCGCTAGCGGGAGAGGCGAAGGTCGGCGACGACGGCGGCGTGGTCGGAGTAGAACGTGCCGGGGCCATGGCGGCGCATCCGCTGGTCGACGACCTGGGCGCCCTCGACGGCGACCGGGCCCCTGGCGAAGATCATGTCGATGCGCTGCGGGGTGATGAGCCGCTCGGTCGGCAGCGGCGACCAGGTCCTGCCCTCCACCACGCCCGCGTCGGGGTGCGCGGCGCGGAAGGTGTCGACGAACCCGGCGTCGGTGACGACCTTCGTCGCGGTGAGCGGGTAGCTCGTGCCGAGATGGTTGGGGGCCGCCGCCCAGGTGGCGCTCCAGTCCTCGGCGGGCACGGTGTTGAGGTCGCCGCCGATCACGAGGGGATCGGTGTTGCCCGCGAGCATGGCGGGCAGATGCCGGTCGACGACCTCCCTGAGCTGAGCGGTCTGGCGCTGGTCGGCGGCCACGACCTGCTCGGCGGTGTGCCGGGGGGTGAGCCCCGCCCTGACGCCCGCGGCGTTCTCGTCGATGAGGTAGCCGACCCACGGGTCGGTGTAGTTGATCCAGGTGACGAAGGCGTTCAGCTCCTGCCCGTCGGCCAGCCGTACGCGGATGCCGCCGAGATTGAAGTCGGTGATGTGCGTGCCGCCCGCGGGCTTGGGATAGACGTGGGCGATGGGCAGATGGGTGAAGATCCACAGGTTGTCCTTGCCCGCGGGCCTGTCGGTGATCTGCACGCCGGTGTACCTGCCGTGGCCGGCGCCGCGCGACAGCGCCTCGCGGATCGCCTCGCCCGAGCCGTAGGTCTCGACCGCGAGGTAGATGTCCGGCCGCAGCTCCACGAGCTGGTCGAGCACGTGCGGCAGGTTGCCCGCCCCGAGGCCGTGGCCGCCCTTGTAGATGTTCCACGTCACCACCCGCACCGATGCGGCCGGGCGGCCGGCCGCATCGAAGGTGGCGGAGGTGGTGGCGGCGGCGGTGGCGGGCAGCAAGCCGGCGCCGGCGGCCACCGTGGCGGCGGCCGCACTGGTGCGGAACAGGTCGCGACGTGAGAAGGGGGACATGGCTTTCTCCTTCAGGGGGTGGTGCGGCCTCGCCAGTGAGGGCCGCCGCGACCATATAGTGCTCATTTCTGCTCAGTCAATCGGACATATGAACATCTGTGCTCACTTGTCGGGCCCGTCGCCGGACGCGCGTTTGAATCCTCCGAGGTGGGCGATGCTGACCATGGGGGAGATGTGCAGGGGTGACAGCACTGACGCAGGAGACGGTCGCCGCGCTGCCTGAGACCGTGGCGGTGCCGTCCTACGACCGCTCCAGGCTCACGGCCGGCATCGTGCACATCGGCGTGGGCGGGTTCCACCGCGCCCACCAGGCGATGTACCTCGACCGGCTGATGAACGAGGGCAAGGCGCACGACTGGGCGATCTGCGGTGTCGGCCTCCTGCCCGGCGACGCGCGGATGCGGGACGCGCTGACCGCTCAGGACGGCCTCTACACCCTCGTGCTGAAGCACCCCGACGGAACCCGTGAGGCCCGCGTCATCGGCTCGATCATCGACTACCTCTTCGCCCCCGACGACCCCGAAGCGGTCATCGAGAAGATGACCGATCCCTCGGTGCGCATCGTCTCTCTGACCGTCACCGAGGGCGGCTACAACATCCATCCGGTCACGGGGGCCTTCGACGCGCAGGCCCCCGCGATCCGCGCCGACCTGGAGCCCGGCGCGATCCCCACCACGGTGTTCGGGCTGGTGACCGAGGCCCTGCGGCGCCGCAGGGCCCGCGGACTCGTCCCTTTCACCGTGATGTCGTGCGACAACATCCAGGGGAACGGGGAGGTCGCGCGCCACTCCTTCACGGCGTTCGCCCGGCTGGTCGACGACGGGCTCGCCGACTGGATCGAGGCCGCCGTCGCCTTCCCCAACTCCATGGTCGACCGCATCACCCCCGTCACCACCGACGAGGACCGAGAAGCGGTGGCCGAGCTGTTCGGCATCCTGGACGCCTGGCCCGTCACCTGCGAGCCCTTCACGCAGTGGGTGCTGGAAAACGACTTCTCCCGCGGGCGCCCTCCGTTCGAGGAGGCCGGGGTCCAGGTCGTCGGGGACGTGGAGCCGTACGAGCTGATGAAGCTGCGCCTGCTCAACGCCGGACACCAGGCGCTGTGCTACTTCGGGTACCTCGGCGGCCACCGGTACGTCCACGAGGCGGCCACCGACCCCGCGCTGGCGAAGTTCCTGCTCGACTACATGGACCTCGAGGCCACCCCGACGCTCCGCCCTGTGCCGGGGGTGGACCTGGACGGCTACAAGCGGACCCTCGTCGAGAGGTTCTCCAACGCGGAGGTGCGCGACACGCTGGCACGGCTGTGCGCCGAGTCGTCGGACCGGATCCCGAAGTGGCTGCTTCCCGTGGTGCGCGAGCAACTGGCGCGTGGCGGCCCGGTGACCCGCGCGGCCGCCGTGGTGGCCAGCTGGGCCAGGTACGCGGAAGGGAGCGACGAGTCAGGCGAGCCGATCGTGGTCGTCGACCGGCTGGGGGACCGGCTCATGGCGGCCGCGAAGGCGCAGCGCCAACGGCCCACGGCCTTCATCGAGGACAGGGAGCTGTTCGGCGACCTCGCCGACGACGAGCGGTTCGTCGCGCCGTACCTGCGCGCGCTCGAATCGCTGCACGCCGAGGGCGCCCGCGCTACGGTGCGGTGGCTGGCGGGCTGAGCCGGCCGGCGGTCGCGTAGCGGGCGTACTGCCGCCTGATGACCGGCTGGTGGTCGGGCGCGGGTTCGGCGGCGATGGACACCGGCCAGCGCGGCCGATCACCGGTGAGCGCCCATGCCGCCTGGACCGCGGCTCCGTCGGCGACGTACTCGCCGGGTTGGGGAACGGCGATGGGCGGCTCGAACGTCTGCGCCGCGATCCGCTGCACGGCGGCGTTCTGGGCGGCCCCGCCGATCAGCAGCACGCGCTCGCTCGCGACCCCCTGGCCGCGGACGGCTTCGAGGCCGTCGGCCAGGCCGCACAGCATGCCCTCGATCGCGGCGCGCGCCAGCGCCGGCCGGGTGGTGGCGGCGAGCGTCATCCCGAAGAGGGTCGCCGTGGCGTCGGGCAGGTCGGGCGTGCGCTCCCCTTCGAAATACGGCTGGAGCACCAGGCCGTGCGCGCCAGGAGGGGCTTCGAGCGCGAGCCCGCCGAGCCCGTCGTGATCGACGTCGAGCAGGCCCGCGACGGCGTCGAGCACGCGGGCCGCGTTCAGGGTCGCGATGAGCGGCAGGAACGATCCGCTCGCGTCGGCGAATCCGGCGACGGTGCCGCTCTCGTCGCACGTCGGACGGTCGGTCACCGCGAAGACGGTGCCGCTGGTGCCGATGGAGACGACGACGTCGCCGCCGGAGGCGCCGAGGCCGAGCGCTCCCGCCGCGTTGTCGCCCGCGCCGGGGCCGAGGACGGTCGAGGCTCCGGCGACGGTGCCCGCGCGCTCGGCGGGCCCGAGCACCCTGGGAACGATCGCCGAGTGTCCCAGGGCCAGCTCGAGCAACTCGAGATCGTAGTCGCCGGTGAACAAGTTCCAGTAGGCCGTCCCGCTCGCCTCGGACCTGTCGGTCACGAGCGCGTCGAGATCGGGCCCGAGCGGGGCCGAACCGGCCGGGCCGTACCCGCGCAGCCGCCAGGTCAGCCAGTCGTGCGGCAGCGCGACGGCGGCGACCCTCGCGGCGTTGCCCGGCTCGTGATCGCGCAGCCAGCGCAGCTTGCCGGCGGTGAAGGAGGCCACGGGAACGGTGCCGGTCCTCCTGGCGTAGGCGCCGGCGCCGACTTCGGCGGCCAGGTCGCGGGCCGCGGCGGCCGACCGCGTGTCGTTCCAGAGCAGGGCGGGCCTGATGACGTGGCCGTCGCGGTCGAGGGCGATGAGGCCGTGCTGCTGCCCTGCGATCGCGAGCGCCGCGACGTCGTCGATGCCGCCCGCGTCGGCGATCGCCGCCCGCATGGCCTCCCACCAGAGCGCGGGGTCCACCTCGGTGCCCTGGGGATGGCCCGCCCTGCCCGATCGGACGACCCTGCCGGTGGCGACTTCCCGTATCACGACCTTGCAGTTCTGGGTCGATGAATCGACGCCTGCGACCAGTGTCATCACGCGCCCCGAGTGTACGGCGGCGGTCATAGGAGCGCCGCTGACCAGCAAGAACAAAATTATCATATTGAATTCGAGAAAATATCACATATGCGTTTACATTGATATTTAAAAGAGAAAGCCTGTTTTCATTGCTATTACCCGCTGCGGTAGCCGGGGGTGCAGTGGACAGTGGACCAGCCCAGTAGACGCGACGTCCTCAGAGGCGCCCTGGCCGCAGGGGCCGCGCTGACGCTGGGCGGCGGTGTGACCGCCTGCGGGGCCCGCGGCGACGCGCCGCGAAGCGCCGGCGGCGACCAGTGGCGCCAGTACCAGGGCACCACCTTGAACTTCATCTCGGAGAACACCGCGCCCACCGCGGCCATCGCCGCCGACATCCGCCCCTTCACCGACCTGACCGGGATCGACGTCAGGATCGTGACGCTCGAGCTGACCGCGCTGGTCCAGCGGGTCGCACTCGATCTGGCCTCGGGCCGGGCCCAGTACCAGGTGATCTACGCCGACCCCTACCAGGTGCTCGCGCCGTACCAGCGCGGGCTGGTGGACCTGCGGACGCTGCAGGCCGACGCGAACCTGCCCGACCTGCCGGGCGGCGTCGAGGACTTCATCCCCGCCCAGCTGGACGCCGCGGGCCGGTTCGTCGACGCGGGACCGGTCTACGCCCTGCCGTACGACGCGCCGACGATGATCTGGCAGTACCGGCGCGACCTGTTCGACAAGTACCGCGGCCGCATGGCCGCAGACCTCGGCTTCGATCCTGCCCCCGGCGGTGACAGGACGTGGGAGGAGTACTTCCGCATGGCCGAGTGGTTCAACAAGAACGCCACCTCGGACGTCAGGTACGGCACCGGCCACCAGGCCCGTCAGCACGACTCCTTGATGAACGACTTCAGCAACGTGCTGTGGTCCTACGGCGGGACCTACTTCGACAACGGCAAGGAGGTCGGGCGGCTGGGGGCGCGCGATCCCGGCCCATGCCGCCTCGACGCCGACGCCGCGATCGCGGGCGCGGCGTTCTACCAGCGCCTGCTCGGCATCGCCGACCCCGCCTCGAAGACGTGGGACTGGGACGGCGTCGGCGCCGCCTTCCGCGCGGGACGGCTCGCGATGTGCCCCAACTGGCACGAGTTCGCGGCCAGCAACGAGCAGGTGCTGCCGGGAAAGGTCGGCTACGCGGCGCTGCCGAAGGGCCCCGCGGGCACGGCGAACATGTACGGCGGCACGGGCGTGGCGATCAGCGCGAACACGCTGCCCAACGAGCGCGGCGCGGCCTGGCTGTTCCTGGTGTGGGCCACCTCGCCGCAGACCCAGCTCGCCAATCTCAAGAGCAAGGCGGGCGGGGGCACCCCGACGCGCACCTCCGTCTACGAACTGCCCGAGGTGCGCGCGGCCGAGCAGCGGCCCTCGCAGATGCCCAACATGCTCACGGCCGCCGCCGTACGGCAGGCCTGGCAGGCCGACCGCATCGGCCTGCGACCCAAGATCCCGATGTGGAACGAGTGCAACACCGCCATCTTCACCCAGCTGTCCCGCATGCTCACCGGCGGAGCGTCGCCGGAGGAGGCGATGCGGTCGATCAAGTCGCGGGTGGACCAGATCGTGGCGCGAGGGTGGGTGGCCTAGATGGCGCACCGAGCGGCCTCCTCACCGGTGCTCGGCCAGGCCGCCAGGCCCGCGACGCGCGGCGCCCCCGAGCAGCCGCGGATCGGCTTCGAGGGCAGGATGATGACGCCTGGCCTGATCCTGCTGGCCGCGCTGTCCATCGTGCCCTTCCTCGCGCTGATCGCGATGAGCTTCTCCCGCGTCAGGCTGCTGGGCGGCGTGGCGCTCGACGTGGTGGGCCTCACCAACTGGGTGCGCTTCTTCACCGACGCCGACATGTGGATGTCATGGCTTCGCACGATCGTCTACTTCGTGCTCACCGTGGGGCTCGAGATGGTCCTGGGCATCGGGATCGCGCTGTGCCTGTACCGGGTGCTGCGCGGTCGCAACATCCTGCTCGGCCTGCTGTTGCTGCCCATGTTCGCCGCGCCCTCGATCGTGGGTCTGCTGGGCCGCTACCTCACCGACTCGACCTTCGGCCTGTACGCCTGGGTGCTGCGCTCGCTCGGCTACGGCGGCGACATCCTCGGCAGCCCGGCCAGCGCCTTCGCGGCGGTCGTGCTGATGGACGTGTGGGAGTGGACGCCGCTGATCGCGCTGATCACGCTCGCGGGCCTGTCGAGCGTGCCGCAGTCGGTGCGGGAGGCGGCCGCCGTCGACGGGGCCAGGGGATGGATGACGCTGCGCTACATCCTCTTCCCCGCGATCTCGAACGTGCTGCTCGTCGCGCTGCTCATCCGTTCGATGGACGCCATCCGCTACTTCGACATCATCTGGGTCACCACCGGAGGCGGGCCCGCCGACGCGACCAAGATCGTCCCTGTCCGGCTGTACGAGACGGCGTTCCGCTTCTTCGACCTCGGCTACGCCGCGGCGATCGGCCTGGCGATGCTGGCCTTCTCGATCATCATCGCCCGCACCTTCGTCCGGCTGCTGGACGTGAGGGGGCTGACCCGATGAGCACCGTCACCGCCGCGCGGAAGGCGCCACAGTCCCCGCTCGAGGCCACCAGCCGTCGCTCGCGCTGGCTCGTGGTGCTCCTGCTCGTCCTGGCGCTGCTCTGGACGCTGGTCCCGCTGCTGTGGATGCTGCTGTCGTCGTTCAAGAACCGCACGGACGTGACCGCCGCCACGCCCCAGATCCTGTTCGCGCCGACCCTGGACAACTACCGCAACCTGTTCTCGGGACCGAACAACCTCGGCCCCTACATCTGGCACAGCGTGCTCGCCGCCGGGATCTCCGCGCTGCTCGCGGTCTGCCTGGGCGCGCTGGCAGGCTACGGCCTTGCGCGGACCCAGATGCGCGGCAAGCGGCACCTGGCCTTCTGGATCATCTCGACCCGCATGGCGCCGATCGCGGCGGTCGTCGTCCCGCTGTTCCTCATCTTCCGCGGGCTCGGCCTGATCGACTCCATTCCAGGGCTGGTACTGGCCTACCTCACCTTCAACCTGCCGTTCGCCATCTGGCTGATGAGCGCGTTCTTCGCCGAGGTGCCGGCCTCGCTGGAGGAGTCGGCGCTGGTCGCCGGCTGCACCCGCTGGCAGGCCTTCTGGACGGTCGTCCTGCCGCTGACCAAGTCGGGGCTGGTCACCACCTTCATCCTGTGCCTCGTCTTCGCCTGGAACGACTACGCGTTCGCCGTGGTCTTCTCCGGGCCGAACTCCCAGACGCTGCCGATCGCCGCCTCCCAGCTGGTCACCCAGACGGGCGTCGACTGGGGCCAGCTCACGGCCATCGGCACGATCGTGGTCGTGCCGATGATGCTCGCCGGCCTGGCGGTACGCCGGTGGCTGGTCACCGGGCTCACCCTCGGCGCTGTCACCGGAGAGTAGGAAGCCATGCGCGCAGCCGTACTTCATGGCGTCGGCGAGATCCGGCTGGAGGAGCGGCCGCGACCCGAGCCAGGCCACCGCGAGGTGCTCGTACGGGTCGACTCGGTGGGCACGTGCGGCTCGGACGTGCACTACTACGAGCACGGCAGGATCGGCGACTTCGTGGTGGAGTCCCCGCTCGTGCTCGGCCACGAGCCGTCGGGGACGGTGGTCGCCGGCGGAGCGGGGGCCACCCGTCACCGCCAGGGGCAGCGGGTCTCGCTGGAACCGGGCGTGCCCGACTTCACCTGCCCGCAGTGCCTGGCGGGCCGCTACAACCTCTGCCCGCGGATGCGCTTCTTCGGCACCCCTCCGATCGACGGCGCCTTCAGCGAGTACGTCGTCGTCAGGGAGGAATTCGCCTACGCCGTTCCCGACAGCCTGTCGGACGACGCGGCCGCCCTGATCGAGCCGCTGTCGGTGGGCGTGTGGGCCTGCGCGAAGGCGCGGGTCGGGCCTGGCACCCGCGTGCTGGTCACCGGCGCGGGGCCGGTCGGGCTGCTGTGCATGCAGGCCGCACTCGCCTTCGGCGCCGTCGAGGTGATGATCACGGACGTCAACCCCGTCCGGCTTCGGCTGGCCCGCGAGCTGGGGGCGAGCGCGACCCTCGACGTGCGGGACGGCCGTCTGCCCGAGGCCGGGTTCGACCCCGACGTGCTGCTGGAATGCTCGGGCCGTCCGGCCGCCATCGGGGAGGCCGTCAGGGCGGTCGCCAGGGCGGGGCGCGTGGTCCTCGTCGGCATGGGCGGCGAGGAGATCCCGCTGCCGCTGGCCCACGTGCAGACCCGCGAGCTCGAGGTGACGGGCACCTTCCGCTACGCCAACACCTGGCCGCGGGCCATCGCGCTCGCCGCCTCGGGACGCGTCCAGCTGGACGCGCTGGTCACCGGACACTACGGCCTGGCCGAGGTGGAGCAGGCGCTCAAGGCCGGCGGCCGCGATCCCGAGGTGGTCAAGGCGGTTGTCCGGCCACAGGAGTGATGGAGAGATCGATGGCTACAGTCATTTACGACGAGGCGACCCGCGTCTATCCCGGATCCGACAGACCCGCGGTGGACGCGCTCGACCTCGACATCAAGGACGGCGAGTTCCTGGTCCTCGTGGGGCCGTCGGGCTGCGGGAAGTCCACCTCCCTTCGCATGCTGGCCGGGCTCGAACGGGTCGACGGCGGCCGCATCAGCATCGGCGACCGCGACGTCACCCACCTGGCGCCGCGCGACAGGGACATCGCGATGGTGTTCCAGAACTACGCGCTGTACCCGCACATGTCGGTGGCCGACAACATGGGCTTCGCGCTACGGGTGATGAAGGCGCCGAAGGAGGAGCGCGACCGCAGGGTTCGCGAGGCCGCCCGCCTGCTGGACCTGGAGGAGTACCTCGACCGCAAGCCCAAGGAGCTGTCCGGCGGTCAGCGGCAGCGCGTGGCCATGGGCAGGGCGATCGTGCGTGAGCCGAAGGTGTTCCTCATGGACGAGCCGCTGTCCAACCTGGACGCCAAGCTGCGCGTGCAGACCCGCACCCAGGTCGCCGCGCTGCAGCGCAGGCTCGGGGTGACGACGGTCTACGTGACCCACGACCAGGTCGAGGCCATGACGATGGGCGACAGGGTGGCCGTGCTGAAGGACGGTGTGCTCCAGCAGGTCGACACGCCGCTGCGGCTCTACCAGCACCCCGCCAACGTCTTCGTCGCCGGCTTCATCGGCTCGCCCGCGATGAACCTCGCCGAGTACCGGGTCGAGGGCGAGGAGGCCGTCCTCGGCCAGATGCGGGTACGGCTGAGCCGCGAGACGCTCAAGGCGATCGAGGACGAGGGCGGCGACCGCGTCGTCCTGGGCTTCAGACCCGAGGCCGTCGGCGTGGTCGGCGACGACGACGACCAGCCCGCCTTCCCCGTCACCGTCACCGTCGTCGAGGAGCTCGGCTCGGACGCCTTCCTGTACGGCCAGCACGCCGACACGAAGGACCCCGCGCTCGTCGGCCAGACCGTCATCGCGCGGGTCGACCCCAACGCGCCGCCCCCCAAGGGCGCCACGGTGCGGCTGCGGATCCTGCCGGGCAAGGAACGGCTCTTCTCCGCCGTCACCGGCCTGCGGCTGCCCGCCGCGGAGTCCAGCGGATGATCGTGTCCTGCGGCGAGGCACTGATCGACCTGGTGCCCAGGCAGGACGGCGCCTACCTGCCCCGCCCAGGAGGCAGCCCGGCCAACGTCGCCGTCGGTCTCGGCCGCCTCGGCGCCGAGGCGGCCCTGCTGGCCCGGCTGGCCGACGACGGCTTCGGCGGCCTGCTGCGCGCGCACCTGACCCGGTCGCACGTCGACCTCGGCCTCGCCGTACCCGCCGAGGAGCCCACCACGCTGGCCGTCGTCACCCTCGACGCCAAGGGCGGGGCCGAGTACGCCTTCTACGTCGAAGGCAGCGCCGACGGCGCCTGGCGCCCCGACCGGCTGCCGGCCGCGCTGCCCGAACGCGCCCGCTGCCTGCACGTCAGCGGGTCGTTCGCGCTCGCCGTACCCGGCATGGGCGACACGCTGGAGCTGCTGCTCCAGCGGGAGCGGCCCATGCGCGCCGTCACCTTCGACCCGAATCTGCGACCACGGCTGGCCCGCGACCCCGCGCGCCTGCGCGAGCGGCTGGAGCGCTGGATCGCGCTGGCGGACCTGATCAAGGTCAGCTCCGACGACGTCGCATGGCTCGCTCCCGACGAGCCTGTCGAGGCCCTCGCGGCCCGCTGGAGGAGCCGCGGGCCGAGCATCGTCGTGGTGACACGCGGGGCGGACGGCGTCCACGCCGCAGGACCGGCCGGAACCGTCGACCTACCCGCCGAACGGGTGCGGGTCACCGACACGGTCGGCGCCGGGGACGCCTTCATGTCCGGCCTGCTGGCCGCCCTCGACACGGCCGAGAGCCTGTCCAGGCGGCGACTGGCCACGATCTCCGCCGACACGCTGACCGTCGCGCTCACCTACGCCCAGCGCGTCGCGGCCATCACCTGCACCCGCGTGGGCGCCGACCCGCCCTGGCGGTCGGAGCTGGACCCGCTGATCACCGAGCAGAGCGCTACAACGTGCCACAGCCGTCGGTGAGGCCCTTCGGAGCCGCCACGTCACTGGGTTTCGGCTTGGGCGTCGCCTTGGCGGAGGCCGGCGGCGAGGCCGACGGTGACGGCGCGGCGGAGGCGACGACGGGCTTCGGCGTGACGGAGTCCTTGAGCGCCTTGGCGGTGACGGTGCGGATCTTCGCCCAGTCCGGGTAGCCGGTGTTGATCAGCGGAGGCACGAACTGCACGCTGGTGACCTTCGCGTTCTTCACCTTCAGCGCCAGCGGGACCAGGTGCTCCAGCATCGGGCGGGGGATGTCGGTCCGCACCAGCTCCTTGGTGGCCAGCGCGATCCCGTTGAACCTGGTCAGCACCGTGGTGGGGTCGGCCTCCCTGAGCAGCGCGCCCATGACGCAGCGCTGCCTGCGCATGCGGGTGAAGTCGTCGCTGAAGGTGCGCGAGCGGGCGTACCACATCGCGTCGGCCCCCTTCAGCTTGCGCGTGCCCGCCTTGACCAGGCCCTCGTTGTACTTGCCGAACACCACGTCCTGCTCGACGTGGATCGTGACGCCGCCGATCGCGTCGATGAGCCTGGCGAAGCCCCACATGTTAACCAGCGCGTACCAGTCGATCTCGAGACCGAGCGTGTAGCCGATGGTGTCCATCAGCGCCTGCGCGCCCTGTCCCTTCCTGCCGCCGAAGATCTCGGGGTGGGCGTCGGCGTACTCCCACACGCTGTTGAGCAGGTCACTGCGGCCGCCTGCGGCGTCGGTGGGGAGCCTGAAGCCGTCGGGGAAGCGCTTGGCCATCGGGCTGCCAGGTGGGAAGCGCACGTTCTCGAGGTTGCGCGGCAGGCTGAAGAGCACGGTGTTGCCGGTCTTCACATCGATGCTCGCGACGTTCATGCTGTCGGTCCGCACGCCGGTCCTGTTGTCGTCGGCGTCGCCGCCGAGCAGCAGGAGGTTCACCCTCGTGCGCGTGGCCCAAGGGTCTGCCGGCTCGCGCTCGCCGGCCTGCGGCTCGGAGGGCTGGTTGAAGACGCTGTCGATGGTCCTGTCCGAGACCCACAGGAGCTGCGCGGTCGCGGCGAACGGCACGACGACGGCGACAGACAGGAGCCCGGCGGCGACTCCGGTGAGCAGCTGTCCCCGCTGGGGCAGCCTGCCGGGCAGGAGAACCAGGAAGGAGTGGACGACCAGGGCGAACCATCCGAGGCCGAGCACCGCGGCGGCGGCCATGGCCGCGGTCAGCCAGGCGCTGGAGTGGATCAGCCAGCCTGCCAGGTCCCCGTCGGCCGCCAGCACCAGCCACAACACGCCCAGCAGCAGGAGGGCGTAGCCGCCCAGCAGCGCGAGACCCGTCCTGCGCCATCCGGCGCGCAGATGCGCCGCGCCGGGAGCCACGGCGGACAGCAGCGTCCAGCCCAGCACCGCGCCCGATCCGGCGGGTCTCGTCCTGTCCGTCACGCGTAACCTGCTTCCCCATCCGGTCCGTCGTAGGCCGACGGGAGCTTACGGACCCATTACGAAATATCCGCCTATAACCGGATGAACATCCAGCAAATCCTGCCGACCGAATAACATTCGGTTCATGTCCTTCACTCAGATCGAGTACGGCGTGACCGACGGCATCGCCACCCTCACATTGAATCGCCCCGAACGGCTGAACGCGTTCACCTTCACCATGCGCAGCGAGCTCATCGACGCCTTCGATCTGGCTGACGCCGACGACTCCGTCAGGGCCGTGGTGGTCACGGGGGCGGGCAGGGCCTTCTGCGCCGGGGCGGACCTCGGCGGGGGAGGGGAGACCTTCGGCCGCGCCGACGACGGGCCGCGCGAGAGCGTCGACGGCGCCCCCCGCGACGGCGGGGGCACGGTCGCGCTGCGCATCGCCGCCTCACTCAAGCCGGTCATCGGCGCGATCAACGGCGCCGCCGTCGGCGTCGGCGTCACGATGACGCTGCCCATGGACATCAGGATCGCCGCCGACGGAGCCAGGTTCGGCTTCGTCTTCGCCCGCCGCGGCATCGTCACCGAGGCCGCCTCCAGCTGGTTCCTGCCGAGGATCGTGGGCATCTCGCAGGCCATGGAGTGGGCGGCGACAGGACGCCTCTTTTCCGCCGCCGAGGCGCTGGAGGGGCAGCTGGTCTCCAGGGTCTGTCCCGCGGACGAGCTGCTGCCCACCGCCTACGCGCTGGCCCGCGAGATCGCCGACAACACCTCGGGTGTCTCCGTCGCGGCGATCAGGCGGCTGATGTGGTCCGGGCTGTCGGCCGCCTCCCCATGGGAGGCGCACGCCGCGGACTCCAGGCTCATGGCCGAGCTGGGCGGGGCCGCCGACGCGGTCGAGGGCGTGACCTCCTTCCTGGAGAAGCGGCCCGCCCGCTTCACGATGAAGGTCAGCGAAGCCGATGTGCCGTTCTGGCCGGCCAATCCCTATGGTGATTGACGTGTACGAGACCACGGTCCTGCGCCTGCCGTCCGACTTCGAGGGCGAGGTGGTCGCCACCCTGCTCGCCAGGACGGCCGGCTCCCGCCGCGCGGTCCTCTACCTGCACGGCTTCACCGACTACTTCTTCCAGGATCACCTGGCCGACTTCTACCTGGAGCGGGGCGTCGACTTCTACGCCCTCGACCTGCGCAAGTACGGCAGGTCGCTGCTGCCCCACCAGACCAGGGGCCTGATCAGGAGCGTCACCGACTACTTCCCCGAGATCGACGAGGCCGTCCGCCTCATCAGGAAGGACCACGACGAGCTCACGCTGAACGCCCACTCCACCGGCGGCCTGGTCGCCGCCCTCTGGGCCGACAGGGCGCGCGGCAAGGGCCTGGTCCAGGGGCTCGTGCTCAACAGCCCCTTCCTCGACCTCAACGTGCCCTACCCGCTGAGGCTGGCCGCCGACCTGCTCAAGACGCCGCTGTCCTACACGACCAGGCCGCTCCCGCTGGGCGTCAGCACCGCGTACGGCCAGAGCATCCACCGCGACCACGGCGGCGAGTGGGACTTCGACCTGGAGCTCAAGCCACTGGGCGGCTTCGACGTGCACGCCACCTGGCTGGCCGCCATCCGCAGGGCGCAGCGCCGCCTGCACGGGGGGCTCGCCGTCGACGTGCCCGTGCTGGTGCTCGCGGCCGCGGCGGGGCTCAGGGTGCGCGACTTCAGCCCCGAGGCGCGCTCGGCCGACATCGTGCTCGACCCCCGCCAGATCGCCAGGTGGTCCACCTCGATCGGGCCGCACGTCACCTGCGTGCGGGTGCGCGACGGCATCCACGACCTCGTGTTGTCGGCCGAACCCGTGCGCAAGCAGGTCTTCGACGAGATCGACCGCTGGACGCGCGCCTACGTCCAGGGATGATCACCAGGGGATGGCGAACAGGCCGTAGTAGGCGGCGGCCACCAGCAGCAGCCCGGTGCCGCCCAGCACGCCCGCCATCGCCACGTGCTGCCACCTGCTCGGCCGCATGCCCTCGCGCAACCCCGACACCACCGCCGCCACGGCCGTCACCTCCTGCAGCAGCATGAGGACGGCCAGCGCCCTGACCACCAGCCATCCGGCCAGCACGGCGGGCCACGCGCCCGCCTGGTTGATCGAGAACATCACCAGCAGCATGATGAAGGCGAGCACCGCGGCCAGCAGGCCGAGGCCCGTCCACACCATCTTGTGCAGCCTGCGCCTGATCGGCGGCCACAGCCTGGCGTTGGTCTCCTCCAGCGTCGTGTGGCGACCGCGCAGCCTGACGAACATCACGGCCACGGGCCCCGCGACGTAGCCGACCGCGGCCAGGCAGATCGTCAGGCCCAGCATGGCGCCCCCCGCGTACCAGGGGGCGGCCGGCACGTCGCTGGCCGCGAAGCGCTGCACGGGCGTGGCCCCCGCCAGGTGCAGCGCGGGCTTGGCGGTGCCGGGCAGGCCGAGGATCCAGTTGCCTAGCGTGTCGAGGTAGCCGGGGGTGAAGGGGCCGCCGCTGATGCGCATCGCGTGGTCGGCCCTGTCGAGATAGCGGATGGTGTAATCGTCGTTGCCCGCCGCGGTCAGGCCCTTGATCAGGGCCTCGGTGCTCTCGACGAAGGGGATCGAGGGGTCGGCGGTGCCGTACAGCGCGAGGACGGGCTGCCTGACGCCCTGCAGCGCGGGCAGCGCGTCGTAGCGCAGGAAGTTGAAGCCCACGCCGCCCATGGCCCTGGTCAGCAGGTCGCGCGCGCCGATCGGCGCGCGCAGGCGCAGCAGCTGCTCGTTCAGCGCCCACGCGACCTGGCGCAGCGGCGAGACGTTCGGGGAGGAGACCAGCACGATGAAGCCGACGGCCGAGCTCTTGGCCGCGGCGATCGGCACCACCCAGCCGCCCTCGCTGACCCCCCACACGCCGGTGCGGGCAGGGTCGACGTCCGGCCTGGCGCGCAGGTGGCCGACCATCCGCAGCACGTCGTCGGCGAGCAGGCCGAAGTCCCTGCTGCGGAAGTCGTAGCCGATCTCCCTCTTGTCGTAGGCGAGCGTGACCACGCCCGCCCTGGCCAGGAACTCCGCCTGCGGCGTGAACTCCTCGCGCGAGCCGTTGCCCGAGCCCGACACGAACACCATCGCCGGGTGCCTGCCCGGCCTCAGCGGCACCCTGATCGTGCCGTGCAGCCACTGGTGCTCGGCGCGGATGGAGAAGCGCTCGGTGCGGAAGGAGCCGGTCGCCGCCACGGGACGCCGCTCGACCGCGGGCTGCGGGGGCAGCGACTGGAAGACCGGATCGGCCGTGAGCGGAGGGGGGTCGAAGGCCGGAGGCAGGGCGTAGCCCACCGTCGCGAGAGCCATCAGCACCAAGCCGACGGCCACGCTCAATGTGCCTCGGCCGGTGGGCATCGGCCTCCCCATGTGAGTTGGTTTGCCCGCTGATCTTCTAGCCTACTCCCGGCGGCCTCACCGACGCCCATGATAAATGTCGGTGGAAGCTGTTAGCTTCCTGCCTCATGCGCCTCTTGCACACCTCCGACTGGCACCTCGGCCGGTCCTTCCACCGCGAGAGCCTCATCGAGGGCCAGGCGGCCTTCGTCGACCACCTGGTCGAGACGGTCAGGGCCGAGAAGGTGGAGGTGGTGGCGGTCTCCGGCGACGTCTACGACAGGGCGCTGCCCTCGGTCGACGCGGTCGCGCTGTGCAACGAGGCGCTGCGGCGGCTGGCGGGCGCGGGGGCGCGCGTCGTCATGATCAGCGGCAACCACGACTCCGCGCGCCGCCTCGGCTTCGGCGCCGACCTGATCGACTCGGCGGGCGTCCATCTGCGCACCGACCCCTCGCGCGCGTGGGAGCCCGTGCTCATCGGCGACGTCGCCTTCTACGGCATCCCCTACCTGGAGCCCGAGCTGGTGCGCGGCCCCTGGGAGCTGGCCGAGCGCAGCCACACCGCGGCCCTGTCCCATGCGATGGCGCGCGTCAGGTCCTCTCTCGTACGGCAGCGCCGCTCGGTCGTGCTCGCCCACGCCTTCGTCGCCGGCGGCGCGGCCAGCGACAGCGAACGCGACATCAGCGTCGGCGGCGTGGCCCACGTGCCCCTCTCCCTCTTCGAGGGCATCGACTACGTCGCACTCGGCCACCTGCACGGCCGCCAGCGCATGTCGCCTTCGGTGCGCTATTCGGGCTCGCCGCTCGCCTACTCCTTCTCCGAGGCCGACCACGTGAAGGGCTCGTGGCTGGTCACGGTCGGCTCTCCCGAGGCCGACTTCGTCCCCGCCCCCGTGCCCCGCCCTGTCGGGCGGCTGCGCGGCCGGCTGGAGTCGCTGCTGACCGACCCGTCGCTGGCCGACCGCGAGGACCACTGGCTGCAGGTCACGCTCACCGACCCCGTCCGCCCCAAGGCCGCGATGGACCGGCTGAGGGCCCGTTTCCCGCACACGCTGGCGCTCGCCTTCGACCCGCAGGGCGCCGTGCCCGGCGCTCCCGCCGCCCCGCTGAGCGGGCGGCCCGAGGCGGAGGTGGCGCTCGACTTCGTCCGCGAGGTGCGCGGCGAGCCCGCCGACCCGATGGAGGAGCGGCTGCTGCGCGAGGCCGTCGAGGCGTCGAGGATCAAGGAGGTCCTGGTCTAGATGCGGCCGCACCGGCTGACGCTGACGGCGTTCGGTTCGTTCCCCGGCACCGAGACCGTCGACTTCGACGCTCTCGCCGAGGCAGGGCTCTTCCTCGTCCACGGGCCCACGGGCGCGGGCAAGACGACCCTGCTCGACGCGCTCTGCTTCGCCCTCTACGGCGTGGTGCCCGGCCAGCGCAACAGCGCGCGCAGTCTGCGCTGCGACCACGCCGCGCCGTCCGTGGGGCCGTCGGTCGAGCTGGAGGTGACGCTGAGGGGCCGCACGCTGCGGATCCAGCGCTCACCCTCGTGGACCCGTCCGAAGCTGCGTGGCACCGGGTTCACCGAGGAGAAGGCCAAGGTCATCGTCTCCGAACAGGTGCGCGGCCAGGAGTGGCAGGGGCTGACCACCCGGCACGACGAGGCGGGCGACCTGATCGGCCAGCTGCTCGGCATGAACGCCGACCAGTTCTGCCAGGTCGCGATGTTGCCCCAGGGCGACTTCGCGCGCTTCCTGCGCGCCGATGGCGACGAGCGGCGGCGGCTGCTGGAGCGGCTCTTCACGGTGAAGGTGTTCACGGCGGCCGAGGCGTGGCTGGCCGAGCACCGCAAGCGGACGTGGAGGGAGTCGCAGGAGGGCCGGCAGGAGGTCGAGTTCACGGTCAAACGGCTGGAGGAGGCCGCGGGAGAGACCCTGCTTAACCGCGTCTCCTCGGCGGCTTCGTCATCCGTCGGGCCCGTGTCCGCGCCCGTGGCCGGGGTGGTCCCCGCGCCCAGGCCCGAGGCCGACGGCGAGGCGGCGCCCACCCAGGAGAGCGACCCGCTCCGCTGGTCGGGCCTGTTGCTCGAGACGGCAAGGGCACTCGCGGGTCAGACCACCACCGCCTGGTCCGCGGCGGAGGCCACGCTCAGGGAGCATCGCGACAGGGTCGAGCAGGCGACCGCGCTGGCCGACAGGCAACGCCGTCACGCGGAGGCGACCAGGCTGCGACGGGCGCTCGACGAACGCGCGGAGGAGCGCTCCGACCTCCTCACGATCCTCGACGAGGCCACCAGAGCCGACAGGGTGCTCCCGCTCATCACCGCCGCCAGGCAGCGCGCCGAGACGGCGGGCAAGTCCCGCGCTCTGGCCGCCGACGCCCTGGCCCGTGCCCGCCCCCTCCTCAGTGGGCCTGCCGGGTTCGAAGGCTTCTCGCGGCCTCTGCCCGGCCTGCAGTCCGGCCCCTTCAGCTCGTCCGGCTCCGTGGGTCCTCGGGGTCTTGAGGGGGTCGACCTCGGGATGCTCGCGGAGATGGAGCGTGAGAGGCTCAGCGAGATCTCCAAGATCGCTGAGCTCCTCGTCGACGAGACCAGACTCGCCCAGCTCCACCGCGACCGCCGGGCCGCCGAGCACGAGATCGCCACCCTGTCCTCCAGGGAACGAGCGATCGCCTCCAGGCTGGAGGTGCTGCCCGGCCTGGTGAGGTCGGCCGACGAGGCCGCGGCACAGGCGAGGCTCGACGCGGCGCGCATCCCCGCCGCCGAGGCCGCTCTCGCCTCCGCCACGGCCCGCCTCGAAGCGATCGAACGCCGCGACCGGCTCACGGCCGAGCTCGCCACGGCTCACACCGAGATGGTGACCCGCCTCCGCGCGGCCGCCCCCCTCTCACCGGCACTGGCCGCTCTGACCCCGCCTCCCGCATCCCTCCCGTCCCCACCGGCGTCTCCCGCATCCCTCCCTCCGTCCTCCGCCACCTCGCCCTTCACGGAGTCGGCGCGTCCTGGGCCTGGGCTCCTCGAGCGGCGCCAGGGCGACGGGCAGCTGGTCGGGGCGCAGGGGGCCGATCCAGTCGGCGATATCCGGGCGGGCCGGCTCTGGCGAGCCGTCAAAGAGGAGGCGCGGAGGGTCGAGCGCACTCTCGGCGACCAGCTCGCCACCCTCGAAGGTCTTCGCGCCGACGAATCGCGACTGGCCGAGCTCGACGAGCGGCTGGCCGTCCTCGAGGCCGAACTGTCCGCGCTCGCCGAACGCGAGCTGGCCGCCCGCGCCGCGGCGGACGACCTGCCCGCGGCGCTCCACGAGGTCGCGGGGCAGCTGGCCGAGGCACGGGCCGCGGCGGGGCGGCTGCCGTCCGCGACCGCGGCGTGCGACGCGGCGGCCTCCGGCCTGGCGACGGCAGGCCGCAGGCAGGAGCTGGAAGAGGAGGCGGAGGCGGCCCGCGACGCGTACGGCGCGGCCGTCGAGACGGCGCAGGCGCTTCGCGACCACCTGCAGGAGATCCGCCAGGCCCGTATCGAGGGCATGGCCGCGGAGCTGGCCGCCCAGCTGTCCGACGGCGCCCCGTGCGCGGTGTGCGGCTCTCCCGACCACCCCGCGCCCGCAGCCCCCGCCCCGATCGCGTACGCCGCCGACGACGAGAGCGAGGCGCAGGCGGCCTACGACGCGGCGCTGGCCGAGCGCCAGTCGGCCGACAGCGTCCTGTCCTCGCTCAGCTCACGACTCGACGAGCTCTCGGGCGCGCCGACCGTGGCAGAGGCGGAGGCAGAGCTGGCCGCGCTCTCTGACGAACTCGAGGCCCTGACCGCGCTCGCCTCACAGGAGGAGGGCCTCGAGCGGGCGGCGCAACGACTGGAGTCCGAGCTCGAACAGGCCCTCGACCAGCTCCACGACACGGAACGACGGCTGACGGAGGCCCGTACGGCGCGCGAAGGGCTCTCGGGCGAACGAGCCCGCGTCCTCGCCAGGCTGGACGAGGCGCGAGGCGAGGACGCGAGCCTGGGCGCGCGGAGGGAGCGGTTGGGCGGCGAAGTCATCAGCCTGGCCGAGCTCGCGGAGTCCGCCGAGCAGGTGGGCGAGATCGCCGCCCGCCTCGACGACGCCCTCACCGCTCTCGCGAGCCTTCTCACCTCGGCTCCCGGCCCGCACACCTCCAGACCTCCGGACCCCACAACGGGTACGCGGACGGACTCGGCCTCGGACGCCGGGGCGAGCCGGTCCCGCGCGGATCGTACCGAGGGTGAGACGGGCAGAGGGCGGACCATTGGGAAGACGTGCTCGGAGTCCGGCGGTGACGCCGAGGTGGGCGGCACGTGGGCCGATGCGTCCGGCGAGGCTGTGCGGGTGGACAGGGAGTGGGCTGAGGATGTTCGTGTCGTCGCCGAGCGCGAGCTGGCCAGGCTGAGGAGAGCCGCCGACACCTATCCCGGCCTGGCGGGCAGCGCAGGGGAGCTCGCCGACGAGCAGGTACGGCTGGGCGCCGCGTTCAGGGAGCTCGGCGTCGCCCTGGCCGCCTGCCGTACCAGAGTCGAGGAGCTCGGAGCCGAGGCGGAGAGGCTGGCTGAGCGGATCCACGTCGCCAGAGGCCAGGACGCGACGCTCGTCGCCAGGCTCGAACGGCTCAAGGAGGAGGCGCAGTTGCTCAGGGAGGCGCACGAGGCCACCCAGGCTGCCATGAGCGCCGCCGCTGAGCATCGCGACGCCGTCCAGGCGGCGGAGGAGGCGGCCAGGCAGGCGGGATTCCTCGACGCCGACGACGTCCTGCCCGCCGTACGCACGCAGGAAGAGAAAGAGGAGAAGGCCGAGCGGCTGCGCGAGCTCGACGCGCGGCACGCGTCGGTGACGCGCACGCTGGCCGATCCCGAGCTGGTGGCGGCCGCCGCGCAGCCGCCGCAGGACCTGCCGGCGCTGGAGGCCGAGCGAGAGCAGGCCGAACGGGAGCACACCGCGCTGGCCTCGGCCCGAGACCGGGCGGAGCGGCGGGTGAGCAGGCTCGCCGAGCTGCACGAGGAGCTGACGGCGTGCCTCGGCCGCTGGCAGCCCGCCGCCGACAGGCACCGCCTGGCCGAACGGCTGGCGGCGCTGGCCAGCGGCACCTCAGGTGACAACCAGTGGAGCATGAGCCTGTCGTCGTACGTGCTGGGGGAGCGGCTCAGACAGGTCGTCGACGCGGCCAACGAACGGCTCGATCACATGTCAGGCGGGCGCTACCAGCTTCAGCACGACCTGCGGAAGACAGCGGGGGCGCGGGGCAGGGCGGGTGGCGGGCTCGGACTGCGGGTGCTCGACGGGTGGACGGGGGTGGACCGCGATCCGGCGACGCTGTCGGGAGGGGAGTCGTTCATCACCTCGCTGGCGCTGGCGCTCGGACTGGCCGACGTGGTGACGGCCGAGGCGGGGGGTGCCGAGATCGGCACGCTCTTCGTGGACGAGGGCTTCGGGACCCTCGACGAGGACACGCTCGACGGTGTGCTGGACATCCTCGACGGGCTGCGTGACGGCGGGCGCGCGGTCGGCATCGTCAGCCACGTCGCCGAGCTGCGGACGCGGATCCCGGCCCAGCTCAGAGTGGCCAAGACGAGAAAGGGCTCCACGCTGTCGGTGATCACGGGCTGACGTCGGCCTGGTGTGATCATCATGTGGAGCGCCCGACGCTGTCGGTGGTCGCCAAGCTGATGTCTCTCTAGGGCATCACGTGAAAGGGCGACGATGGTGGGTGTGACAAGGGCTCTTGGGGGAGGGCTCGAGGGGTGTCCACGGGGCCGAGCTGATGTGTCGAACCGGCAAACGCGGCCGGGCCCGGATCACGTGTGGTGGCGGAGCAGGTGCGGTGTCTGTGGCTCGTCTGGAGCGAACGGCATGTGCTGCCCCTCCTCCTGCCCAGGGGGCGGGTGATGGGACCCGTCCCCCGGCTTGGACAAAGGATCTTGCCTAGAGGACCTTCAGCAGTCCGCCGTCGATGACGTAATCGCTGCCGGTGACGTAGCCGGCGGCCGGGGAGGCGAGGAAGACGATCACGTTGGCGACTTCCTGCGGGGTGCCCCAGCGGCCCAGAGTGACGTTGATCTGTTCGGGCAGGTCGGTCATGAGCTGCTGGTAGTCCGCGCCGCGGGCTTGGCTGACGCGCGGGCCGTACTCATCCCAGAGGGGAGTGCGGATGAGCGCGGGCGAGACGGTGTTCACCCGGATGCCGCGCGGGCCCAGCTCGTCGGCCAGGCCCTTACTGAAGGCCGTGAGCGCGGCTTTGGAGGCGCCGTACCAGTGCGGCCCGGAGGCCGGCCAGTGGGCCACACTGGTGGAGACGTTGACCACCGCCTCGCGCAGGCTGGGCAGCAGCGCCCGGGTGATGCGCACGGCGCTGAAGAAGTTGAGCTCGAAGGCTCGCTGCCAGGTCGAGTCGGAAAGGTCGGGCAGTCCACCGAGGTCCAGACCTGCCAGCCCGCCGACGCCGTTGACGAGCAGGTCGACGCCGCCGAGCTCGCTGTCGGTGACCCGTCGCAGTTCCTCGACACCTTCTGGGGTGAGCAGGTCGGCCTCGACGGTGATGGCGCCGGTCTGCTTCAGTTGATCCGTGACCGTGCGGTCGGCGCCGAGCACCGTCACCCCTTCGGCGATCAGAGTGCGGACGACCGCGCCCCCGATACCTCCGCTGGCGGCCGTGACAACGGCGGTCTTCCCAGCAAGCTGCAGATCCATGATTTTCTCCTCACATCCGTTCGTTGCCCTCACTGTGCCGGGCACCGCTGACGATCGGCTGGGGGTCGACTGAGGGCTCTCAGACAGGCGCAATCCGGCACTACGGCTGGCGTGCGCCATACGGACCTCTGCCAAGTACGAGCGGCGGCCAGCCCCTGTTGGCGCACCGCTGCCATCTGGCGAACGTGGTGATGTGGACCGCGTCCGCGACCTGATCGCGGCCCGGTCGTGAGCCGACCATCAGCGAACCGTGCGTGGCGGTCGGCAGAGTGGGGCACATGAAAGCACTGATCTTCAACCCTGACCTGTCCTTCGGCGTCGTTCCCGACCCGGTCCCGTCGCCTGCACAGGCGCTCGTCCAGGTGTCGGCCGTTTCTCTCAACTTCGGGGAGATCGCCTTCAGATCCGCGCAGATTCGCCCCGACCACGTCTCGGGTTGGGATGCGGCCGGAGTGGTCGTGCGGGCGGCCGCCGACGGTTCGGGGCCCGCTGTGGGCGCCCGTGTGGTGACGTTCGGCTGGTCGGGGGCGTGGGCCGAGTTGCGGGCTGTGGACACCACTGAGCTGGCCGTCGTACCCGACGACGTCGATCTGGCCTTGGCCGCTGCCCTGCCGGTCGCGGGTGTCACCGCGCTCCAGGCGGTGCGACGGCTCGGCTCGGTGCAGGGGCGCAGAGTGCTGGTCACCGGGGCGTCGGGCGGCGTCGGCAGATACGCGGTCCAGCTGGCCGCCCGTGCGGGGGCGCACGTGATCGCCTCCGTCGGGAGTGCGTCGCGGGCCGAGGGACTGCCGGAGCTGGGCGCGGCGGAGGTGGTGCTCGGGCCCGCCAACCTTCGCGGCCGGGTGTACGGCGTGCTGGACACCGTGGGCGGGCAGCAGCTGGCCGAGGCGTTCTACCGGTTGGAGGACGACGGCGTGATCCAGGCCATCGGGAGGGCCGCCAAGGAGCCAACAGTGATCGACTTCGAGGAGGCGGGGAGCCGGTCCCTGCGCGGACGGATCGAGAACTTCAACGTGAGCACCCCGTTCGCCGACGACCTCGCCGAACTCGTCGGCCTCCTGTCCAGGAGCGAGCTGGACGCTCAGGTGGGCTGGCGCGGCCCGTGGGACCAGGCCATGGCCGCGGCGGACGCTCTCCTGACCCGCCGGGTCCAGGGCAAGGCCGTCCTCACCCTCCCTTGAGAAACAAGCCCTGGGAGGTCACGACGAACTGCTCGGCGAGTTCGCGGGCGCAGACGGCGGGGTTGTGCCGTCGATCAGCAGGAGGACCTGGTCGGCCGCGGGTGCCGGCCGGGGATGCCCGCGGGCGGTGAGGTCGGGCCGGCTCATCATTCATGACGCGACCCGCAGGAACGATCTCGCTGAGAACGGGGCTGGAGCCGCGTGTCGAGATCGTTCGGACGTGGGTTTGTCGGCGTTGGAGGCATCCTGTTCGAGCACGAGTGTCAACAGACGCTCGTTATCGGGGTCCAGAGCTTCGGCGTGCTGGTGTGGGCGGTTCTGTCAGTGATGACGTCGTTTCGCTGGAGCGCCGGTTGCCGCTCCAGCGTTGAGCGATGGTCTGCTCGATGCCGAGCAGGGCTTCGAGTTGCTGTGCGGACAGCGACTCGGTGAAGTGGCGGTGGATCGAGGCGAGATGGGCCGGGGCGGCCTCGGCGTAGACCTGCCGGCCTGACTCGGTGAGCACGATGTCGTCGCCGCGGCCGTCGAGCTCGCAGGCTTGGCGGGCGATCAGCCCTCGCCGTTCCATCCGGCCGAGCTGGCGGGACAGCCGGCTGTGGGCCCAGTTCATCCGGGCGGTGAGACCGTTCACCCGGATGCAGTGCTCTCCGCCGGACATCGCCGCCACGGCGTCCAGCACGTCGTAGTCGGCCATCGACAGGCCGGCGTCCCGCTCCAGGTCACGCGCGATCTCCGCGTCCACGAGCAGGTGCAGCCTGCGGTAGGCCGCCCAGGCCTGGCGCGCGGTCTCGTCCAGCTGTCGCGGTCTCGTCATGTGAATCATTGTAAGGAATTCTCGTGACATGTAACCAAACCTCTATCGTCTTCGTTACACGTAACGAACATGGCGAAAGGTGTCCACGATGCCGATCGAGCAGCGCATGATCAAGGTCAACGGAGTCGAGCTGAGCATGGAGTCCTTCGGGCGACCTGTGGATCCGGCGATCCTGCTGGTCCATGGCGCAGGTCACTCACTGCTGGCCTGGGAAGAGGGCTTCGTCCAGCGGCTGGTGGCCGAGGGTCGATACGTCATCCGCTTTGACAGTCGGGACGCAGGCCTGTCGACGAGTTACCGGGCGGGAGCGCCGTCGTATGGGCTGCGCGACCTGGTCGCCGATGCCGCCGGCCTGATCGACGCCCTCGGCCTGAGCAGCGCCCACGTCGTCGGCATGTCGCAGGGCGCGGCGATCGGTCAGCTTCTGGCGCTCGATCACCCCGGCCTGGTCGCCTCGCTCACCCTCGCCTCCTCCACGCCCGGCGGACCCGGGCACGAGTACCCGGACTTGCCTCAGATGTCGGCGAAACTGCAGGCCCTGTTCGCCGAGGAGGCCGCCGGGCCCGACTGGGCCGACCGGACCGGCGTCATCGAGTACCTGGTGGAGGCCGAACGCCCGTTCGCCGCCGCCTCCAGGCCGTTCGACGAGTCAGGCATGCGGACCGTGGCCACCCGTGTGGTCCACCGCACCGCGAACATCGCCGCCCAGCTGACCAACCCGTACATGATCGACGCCGGGGAGCCGTGGCGGAGCCGGCTCGGGCGGATTACCGCGCCGACGTTGGTGCTGCACGGCACCGAAGACCCGCTGTTCCCCATCGAGCACGGCCGCGCCCTGGCCAAGGAGATCCCGGGCGCACGCTTCGTGGCGATGGCGCAGACCGGCCATGAGGTCTTCCCCCGCGCCCAGTGGGACACCGTCGTCCCCGCCATCCTCGAGCACACCAAGGCCCGCTGATGCTCGCCATCGCACTGGCCCTCGGTGCAAGCCTCGCATGGGGAACGTCGGACTTCCTCGGAGGGCTGAAGAGCCGAAAGACCCCCCTGCTGTCGGTGCTGCTCATCTCGCAGATCACCGCCCTGGCCCTGCTCACGGTCATCGTGGTGGTGCGGGGCGCGAGCCCGCCGGACGCCGCCTCCCTCGGCTGGGCCGCCGCCGCCGGGTTGGGCGAGGCGATCGGTGTCGCGGCCCTGTACCGCGGCCTGGCCGTCGGCAAGATGAGCGTCGTCGCTCCTGTCGCGGCGACCGCGCCGGTGGTCCCGCTGGTCGCGGGGCTGGCGGCCGGTGAGATTCCGGGCCCGATCCAGTGGGCTGGGCTCGCGCTGGCCCTCATTGGGCTGATCATCTCCTCGGGGCGGCCGGGCGGTCACCAGGTCTCGAGCTCCCGGTCGCTGCCGAGCATGCTGTACGGCCTGCTGGCGGCGTTAGGCTTCGGGACCTTCTTCTTCGCCATGGACAGCGCCAGCGATGGCGACGTCGGCTGGGCGCTGCTGACGGCCCGCCTCGCCGCGGTGGCCGCCATCGCGACCGTCGTCATCCTCAAACGCCATCGCCCGACCGTGCCGAAGACCGATCTACCCGTGATCGCCGGGATCGGTGTCCTCATCATCACGGCCGATTTCCTGTACGCCGCCGCCTCGACCCTCGGCCTCGTCGGCATCGTCGCCGTGCTCGGCTCGCTGCACACCCTCATCACCATCGCCCTGGCACGAATCTTCCTCAACGAGCAGCTCAAGCGAGCCCAGCAGGCAGGAATCGCCACCTCACTCATCGGGGTTCTGGCCATCTCCCTGACGTAACAGACTCAGACGAACACAGACCAGCGAGTGTTCTCGGTGGTGGCGTTCACCGAACCGGGCGCGGCAACGGCATTCACAGCCGGCCACCGGGCGGCCACGGGGCTGCCGGCATGTATCCAGCCCAGCGAGTGCTGCTCACCGCCCATCTCGACGGGATGTGGTGACCAGGCGCGAGATGAAGCTGTTGGAGAGCCGGCCGAGCGTGTGGAGGCAGCCGACCGGGCCAGAAGCGAGGCGGTCCTGCTCGACATCCTTGCCGGGGTGATGAGCCGGGGTCTGGAGAGGAAGCCCGGTGACCAGCTGTGGTTACGCGGGTCGACATCCCGTCAGGCGGCGTCGAGGGCTTCGGTGATCTTGCGGATCATGTCGGCCATGGTGGGGCTGGGCTGGCCCTTGTGGGTCTGAGCGGCTGCTTCGATGGCGACGATGACGGTGCGGCGGAAGTTGTCGGCCTCCGCCGGAGTCTGCTTCTTGAGCAGGCTCATGGCTGCCGTCAGGGCCGGCAGCACCTGGTCGGCGAGTTCGGCCACGGACTTGCCGTACTTCACGCCCTTGGGGGCCTTGGTGAGCACGTGCCCGGCCAGGCCGGTCGCGGAGGTCAGGGCGATGGAGCCGTGAGTGGCGGCCCTGTGGGGCGAGCCGGCGGCGCCGGCGGCGGCCATCAGCGAGATGGCGCCCCACGCGGCGAGGCGGAGGGTGGTCTTGTCCTGGTCGGTGAGGGTGATGGACATGGTGGTGTGCTCCTTCGTATCTGACATCCAATGGAATGCGGTCCTGTTGGTGCCCGGGGCCCGGGTTACTCAGGTCGGGTCGCCCGAGTGGATCTCACCGGCCTTGAGGGCTCCATCGCTGAACCGTTCATGGCGTCAACTTTCGCCGACCGCTCTGATACCGGGCCGTCGCCGTCCTGACACGGTCGCTGACGCGACACCGCATCAGGCCTGATCGCCGCGGGACCTCCGCCCGACGGGCGCGCCGCCCGACGCGGCCGTCACCACCGGCTCCTGGCGGGCACCGTCGACGGCAAGCCATGTACGTGACAACGGGCTGCCATCAGTACATGAAGCCGTCTTCGATCATTGGCCGTGCTGGGGATCCACCCCTCGCCGCGGTGCGCGATTCGGGCACGCCCGAGAGACGAACCCACCTTCTGCGGGCGGCACACTGACCGTCAGTGGGATCGTGTGACTGGAGAGGTGGGAGGGGCGGAGGTTCCAAGCGGGACCATGTCCTGACACGATTGGGTCATGGTGAGTATTGGTCAGGTGGTCATCGGCGTCGACGACATGCGACGGGCCGTCCGATTCTGGAGCCAGGCGCTGCACTACATCCCCCGCTCAGGGGCGGTGACGGACGACTGGACCATCCTCGATCCGGTCAACGGTCTCGGCACTCCGCTCGCGCTCGACGTCAGCGTCTCCCCCGTGCAGGAACATCCGAGGATGCACCTCGACCTGTTCACCGAGAACGCGCTCGAACACGCCGCCGAGGTCGAGCGGCTGATCGCCCTGGGCGCGCAGAAGGTCGACTGGGACCTCTATCCCGCCGACCCCGACTTCACGGTGCTCGCCGACCCCGAGGGCAACCGGTTCTGCGTGATCGACCTCAGCCACGGCTGACGCCCCGACCGGCGGTTCGACAGAAATGTCCGCGCGGTGTCAGAGGCCGTGGTGGAGCTGATACGGTCGGCGGACCACCACGTAAGACGCCATCCCGCATAGTGAGACACAGCATGGTCCAGGCCCCCGCCGTCGCGCAGCCCTCGAGAACGCGCATCGCCGCCGCCAGCCTCATCGGCACCGCGATCGAGTTCTACGACTTCTACATCTACGGAACCGCCGCCGCCCTGGTGCTCAACACCGCCTTCTTCCCCGAGATGGACAACCTGGCGGGCAGGCTCGCGGCCTTCTCGACGTTCGCCGTGGCGTTCGTCTCCCGCCCGCTCGGCTCGGCGATCTTCGGGCACTGGGGTGACCGCATCGGCCGTAAGTCCATGCTGGTCGTCTCGCTGCTGCTGATGGGCCTGTCCACGGTCGCGATCGGGCTGCTGCCGGCTACACCGCCATGGGCGTGGCCGCGCCCGTGCTGCTGGTGCTGCTGCGGTTCACCCAGGGCATCGGCCTGGGCGGCGAGTGGGGCGGCGCGGCGCTGCTGGCCACCGAGCACGCCCCGCCGGGCAAGCGCGGTTTCTACGCGATGTTCCCGCAGCTCGGTCCCTCGGTCGGGTTCATCGCCGCCAACGGCCTGTTTCTCATCCTCGGCGCCGTCCTCACCGACGAGCAGTTCGTGAGCTGGGGCTGGCGGCTGCCGTTCGTCGCCAGCCTGCTGCTCGTGGTGATCGGCCTCTACGTTCGGCTGAAGATCTCCGAGACGCCGGTCTTCCAGGCGGCGATGGACGAGCGGAAGATCGCCAAGGTGCCGTTCGTGGGCCTGATGCGCCACCAGTGGCGGCGCGTGCTGCTGGGCGCCGGCGCGATGGTCATCACCTACACCCTCTTCTACACCGCCACCACCTACTGCCTGTCGTACGGCACCGCGACGCTGGGGATCCCGCGCACCACGATGCTGGCGCTGACCATGATCGGCGTGCTGTTCATGGCCGCGGGCACGGTCGTCTCCTCGCTGGTCTCCGACAGGCTGGGCCGACGCCGTACGCTCATCGCGGGCACCGGTGTCGCGATCGCCTGGGGGCTGGTGATGTTCCCGCTGATGCAGACCGCCTCCGTCCCGCTGGTCGGGCTCGCGCTGTCCGGAGCGCTGGCGTTGATGGGTCTGATCTTCGGCCCGATGGGCGCGTTCCTGCCCGAGCTGTTCCGCACCGAGTACCGCTACAGCGGCGCCTCCGTCGCCTACAGCCTGGGCGGCGTCCTCGGCGGCGCGGTCCCGCCGCTGATCGCCACCCAGATGCAGGCCGGCGGCCTCGGCGTGTTCTCCGTCGGCGTGTACGTCTCCGCCATGGCGGTCCTCAGCCTGCTCTGCCTGCTCGCCCTGCCCGAGACCGGCGAGGAGAGCATGTAGCGTCAGCCCTCGCCGAACTGGCCGGGGAACATCAGGGCCAGCTCGCGCGGGTAGGCGGCGATCAGCCGCAGCTCGTCGTCGGTGAGCGGCCTGCCGGTCATCGCGTTGCACAGCTGGACGAGCTGGAAGGCCAGCTCCTCGTCGGCCGGCTCGACCTCGAGCCCGTCCATGACGTGCCTGAACCCGGCTTTCCCGCCGTACTCCCCGGTCAGCACGACGCGCCCCCTGCGCGCGTGCCAGTCGGAAGGGAAGGGGCCGAGCGTGCTCTCGTCGTAGAGCTCGTAGTTGCCGTGGTCCTTCAGTGCGCCGTCGGCGTGGATGCCCGACTCGTGCGCGAACGCGTTCACCCCCACCCCCACCTGGTTGTACGGCAGCGCCTGCCCGAAGGCGTAGCTCGCCCACAACGCGAACCTGCGCGCCCACGACAGGTCGAGCGCGTCGCCGATCTCGGCGCTCAACCCGAAGCCGTGGCGGAAGGCCAGGATCGCCGAGAGCAGGTCCGCGTTTCCCGAACGCTCGCCGATGCCGTTGACGCAGGTGTTGATCCAGGCGTCCTGCCCCGCCTCCAGATCGCCGAGCGCGCCCGACACCGAGTTGGCCACCGCCATGCCCAGGTCGTTGTGGCAGTGGGTCTCGATCGGCATGGCCGTGGCGGCGGCCAGCTTGGCGAAGCGTTCGCGGATCCTGTCGGGGGTGTCGCCGCCGATCGTGTCGCAGTAGCGCACCCTGTCGGCCCCCGCCTCCTTGGCCGCCAGTGCGAACTCCAGCAGGAAGCCGTCGTCGGTGCGCGAGCCGTCCTCGGCGTTGACCCCGATCGTCTCCGCGCCCGCGCCCTTCGCCACCGCCACCGCGGCGGTCATCTCCCTGATGATCGCGGCCCGGTCCAGCCTGCCCCTGAACTTGTTCTGGATCATGTAGTCGGAGGTGGAGATGGACAGGTTGTAGTGCCTCAGCCCGAGCGGCACCGCCTTCTCCACATCGCTCGGCACGCCCCTGCACCATCCGCTCAGCCGCAGCTCTCCCATCGCCCCGGCCTCCGCCAACGCGACCTGGGCCCTGACGTAGGGAACCTCGTGGAAGAGGAAGGGGAAGCCGATCTCCGACTGGGCCACGCCGAGCCTGCCCAGGTAGAAGTTGACCATGGTCTTGCCGAACTTGGACAGGCCGGTGCGGGCGGTCTGCACGCCGTCCCTGTTGGTCACGTCGAGGAAGTGAATCTGTGGCATGGATCCACGTTGACATCATCACTAGACGTGTATCAATATTGATTTTCGTCAACATTCGGAGGATGCGGTGGAGTGGATCGACGCGGCCACGGCGGCCGAACGGCTCGGCGTGAAGCCCGCCACGCTCTACGCGTACGTGAGCAGGGGGGTGCTGCGCCGCAGGCACGGCGAGGACGGGCGGCGCAGCTTCTTCGACGCGGCGGAGGTCGAGCAGCTGGCCAGGCGGGGACGGCCGCGCAACCCGCCCCCCGAGCTGGTCATCGAGTCGGCGATCACCGCGCTGGGCGTCGACAGGCCGTACTACAGGGGGATCGACGCGCTCGACCTCGCCAGGAGGAGCCCCTTCGAGGCCGTGGCCGCGTGGCTGTGGGACGTCGAGGAGGAGGACGCGCTGCCGCCGTGGCAGGGCGACCCGCAGGGGATCCGCGCGGCGGCAGAGGCGCAGAGGGGTCTGCCGGAGGGGTTGCTGCCGCTCGACCGGTTCCAGGTGATCACCACGGTGCTCGGCGCCACCGACTCGCTGCGCTACCAGCTCGCCCCCGCCTCCGTCGCGGCGACGGGCCGCCGCCTGATCGCGGGCCTGGTGGACGCCCTCCCCGCCCAGCCCACTGTGTACGCCCCGGCCAAGCGGCTCGGCCGAGGCGCCCAGGAGATCTCGGCAGGGGGGAACGCCGCGGCATCCGACGAACCTCTCCCTGGTGGAGGGTCATCGGGCGGTGGAGGGGCACCCGGTGGGTCAGGCGGTGGGCTGCCCTCAGGTGGGTCGATCGCGGCGCGGTTGTGGGGGCGGTTGACGCCTCGCGTGCCTGACCCCGCTCTCCTGTCCGCCCTCCAGGCGGCGCTGGTCCTGCTCGCCGATCATGAGCTGGCCGCCTCCACCCTGGCAGCGCGGGTCGCCGCCTCCGCGAAGGCCGATCCCTACGCCGTCGTCCTCACCGCCCTCGGCGTCCTCGGCGGCCCCCTGCACGGGGGCGCCTCCTACGGCGCCGAACGGCTGCTGGCCGAGGTCGCCGAGCCCTCCCACGCCTCCCGCGTGATCACCGAGCGGGTACGGCGCGGCGAACGCATCCCCGGCTTCGGCCACAGCGTCTACAAGAACGGCGACTCCAGGGCCACCGTCCTGTTCGAGATCCTCACCCACGCCGCCCCCGGTCATCCCGCGCTGGACGTGGCGCAGGCCGTCAGGAAGGAGCTGCGCCGCCGCAGGCTGCCCGACCCGAACATCGACTTCGCGCTGGCCACCCTCACCTCCCTGTCCGGAATGGTCCCAGGCGCGGGAGAGGCGATCTTCGCCGTGGCCAGGACCGCTGGCTGGCTGGCCCACGCGATGGAGGAGTACGCCAAGGGGACGCTGCTGCGTCCGCGCGCCTCCTACATCGGCCCGCCCCCACGCTGACGGCCGCCACCGGATGTTCACCCGCCGGTCGCCCGGCAGCGCGTGAGCGCCCGCTAGGGTCGTGCCGCAAGATCGACTTGGGGGTCGGGGTGACAGCGGAGTTTCTGGTCGGGCAGGCCTCGCTCGAGGCGGCGGCGCGGGGCATGGAGGAGTCGGCCGTCGCGCTGCGGCGCCACGCCGACGACCTGCTGGCGAGCGTGCGCGGCTCGGGCCTGTCGGCCTGGGGCGGCACCGGCCTGGGGCTGAGCGTCGACGGGCTCGCGGACCTGGCCGGCGAGGCGTGCGCGCAGCGTGAAGATGTGCCGCCTCGGCGTCGCTAGTAGCCGCGGGTGCGGCGGGCGGCGGGCCTGATCCTGCGGGCCAGGCCTCGCCCGCGGAAGGCGCGCAGGATCTCCGCTCCCATGATCACCCCTGCGCCGATGCCGACGGCGATCGACAGCGCCTCGATCAGGTGCAGCGCTCCCGCGGAGACGTTGTCCAGGCTCAGCTCCAGCATGCCGCGATACAGCGCGCTGCCCGGCAGCAGCGGGCCGATCGCCGGGATCACGAAGACGGCCGAGGGGACCCGCACCCTGCGCGCGTACGCGGTGCCGAGCAGGCCGACCACCGCGGCGGCGATCGCCGTCGCGCCGATCAGCGGCACGCCGTGCCTGGCCAGCCACACGAACGTCAGCCAGATCAGCCCGCCGCCCAGCGCGCCGGGCAGCAGATAGCGCGGCGGCACGAGCAGCGCCACGGCGAACGTCAGGCTCAGCCCCAGCGCCCCCGCCAGCTGCGGCGGCGCGAGGGTCAGCGGCGCGGACGGCACGCTCTCCACCGTGATGGGCACGCCCAGCCGGACCGCGACGGCCAGCGTGGCGCCGATCCCCGCGATCACCGCGGCCACGATGAACACCACCTCGGTCAGCCTCGCGGTCGCCGTGACGTACTCGCCCGCGATGCCGTCCTGGACGCACGCCACCAGCGGACGGCCCGGCAGCAGCGCGACCACCGCGCCGACCACCACCGCGGACGCCTCGACGGGCACGCGCATCGCGATGAGCAGGACCGCCACCAGCGAGCCGAACATGGCGGCCACGGCGAGCTGGAAGAACTCCGCCACCCCCCTGCGCCCCAGCCACGCTCCGGCTCTGTCGCCCAGCACGGTCGCGACGAACGCCGCCGCCGCCACGGTGAGCCCGCCGCCGATCAGCACCGCCGCCGACGCCGAGATCAGCGCGAGCGCGGTCACCACCGCCCAGTCCGGGTAGACCCGCACCCGCCTGGTGATCGTGCGCAGCCGCTCCTCGGTCTCGCCGAGCGGCAGCTCACGCGTGGCGACCTCGCCGACCAGGTGGTGGACCGCGATCAGCCGGTCGTAGTCGGGGTGCCGCCTGCGCACCCGCCGCTCGGCCGTCGTGGCGGGCCTGCCGTCGTCGGGCACGTGCGACAGCGTGATGGCCGACAGGTTCACGTCCGCCTCGACGTGGCGCATGCCGTACGCCTCGAGGATCCTGCGCATGGCGCCGCCGACGTTCTCGGTCGCCTCGCCGCTGCCGAGCAGGAGCTCTCCGACCCGCAACGCCAGCGCCATGGCTCGATGCCCCTCGGCATCCGAAGCGGTGAATGTCATCGCACGGCGTCATACCCCCTGATCAGAGCTTTGATCAGGAAGGGGTGACTCGCCCCTGCCCACGTACGCGGCCAGGGCGCGGACCCTTTCGGCGTGCTGGTCGTGACCCACGATCACCGGAGGCTCGTTGTAGGCCATGGCGTCGGAGCTGCGCCGCAGCTTGATGTACTGCCCGCAGGCGTCGATCGCGTAGGGCTCCATGTCGTCCTGCAGCGCACCGATCACCGTGATGCCGTACGTCTCGCCGATCCTGCGGAACAGCGCCACCGCCTCCCTGCGGTGCTCCTTGCCCAGGTTGCGCCCGAGCTCGTCGAGGACCAGGCACAGGTGGCCGCCGCCCGACGACGCGATCGCCGCCGCGCAGACCAGCTTGACCGCCTTCTCGTCCATGAGCGCGGTGTTGGCCCTGCGGTTGTACGGCACGAAGCCCTGTCCCTCGCCGCGCCGCCACTTCGGCGTGACCCGCCACTGCCAGCGCTGCTCGGGGTCGGCGGGCGCGGGGGGCACGGGGAACTCCAGCGTCGCGCCGTAGCCGCCGTAGGAGGTGTCGAGCTTCTCGAACTCCTCCGCCACCCGCGTCAGACGCGACTTGATCGCCGCCGTCAGCGCCGCCCTGTGCACCGCGGTCGACTGGGCGGCCTCCTCGGCGCCCTTCTCCGCGGCCGACAGGTCGCGCTGCCGCGTCACGATCTGCGACTCGATCTGGCGGCGCTGGTGCTTCTCGTACTCCTCCTGCCCGCGCAGGTAGGAGGCCAGCGACCCGCACACCGCCGCGAACGTCGCCTGCTCCCTGCTGGAGCGCCCGGTGCGCTCGCTCATCAGGAAGCGCAGTTCCTCGGGCACCTCCTCCTCGTCGTCACCGGGGAAGGTGTCGCGGAAGGCGCTGTCGAGATGGCGTTCGGCGACCCGCCACCACTCCTCGGCCGAGCGCGGCCGCTCCTCCTCGGGCAGCGCCGCGATCCACTCCCTCGCGCCCTCGACACTGCCGCCCCAGTCTCGGCCCAGCTCCTCCAGCCGCAGCCCTTCGCGCTCGGCCTTGACCCTGGCCGCCTGGTCGCGCGCCTGGGCGCGCTCGGACTCGTGCCTGCCCCTGCGGCCCTCCATCCGTTCGATCTCGAGGTCGCGGGTGCGGGCCCTGAAGTCGAGCGAGCCCGCCTGCTGCTCGGCCGCGGCGACCGCGGGGGTCAGCTCCTCCAGCGCACCGGTCAGCTCGGCGAGCCTGGCCCGCCGCTCGGCCAGGCGGCGCTCGATCCCGTCGAGCTGAACGCCCGCCTTGGCGCCCTCCAGCCTCCGCTGGGCGGTCGCCACCCGCTCCTCGCAGGCGCCCACGACCTGGGCGGCCTCCTCCTGGACGTCTCGTGCCCTGTTGAGGCGCTGCTCGGCGGCCTTGATGCGGGCCTCCCTGCCGGTGGCGACGCCGTCGAACGCGCCGACCACGCTGACGCCCGCCGAGCTGACCAGGACCGAGCCCGGCAGGCTCTTCAGGGCCTCGGCCGCCGCGGCGAGGTGGGCGGCGTCGACGATCACGGCGTGCTCGGTCGGCCATCCGCGCAGTTCGTCGAGGGCCGAGGCGCGCGTGTGGTCGCGCGCCTGCTCGGCCACGTCGAGGGAGTCGAGCAGGCCCGTCGCGCTCACCCCCGCGGCGGCGAGGGCGGTGAGCTGGGCGGCGGCGGCCAGGCCCTCGGCGTCGTCGAGCGCCGCCTGCGCCGAGGCCACCTCGCGGTCGGCCACGCCCAGCGCCTTGAGCGCCTCGTTCAGCTCCACCCGCGCCGCGGCCAGCTCACGCTCGGCGGTGGGCACGTCGCGCCCGTCGGCAAGGCGCCGCGTCTCCTCCAGCGACGGGATCAGGCCGCGCAGCTCGTCGGCGGAGTTCTCGGCGACCGCGCGGTCGGCGTCGAGCTTGGCCGCCCTCGACTGCAGGACAGCCAGCTCCTTGCGAGCCTCGACCACCATGCGGTCGAGGGTGTCGTCCTTGAGCGTGGCGATCTCGGCCTTGACCATCGCGATCGCCTCGGCCGCGCTCTCCTGGGCCGACTCCAGCGTCTCGAGCTGGGCGGCGAACGCCTCGTCGCGCTCGGCCGCGTCGGCCAGCCTGCGCGCCTGGCGGCCCCTCCAGCACCTCAGCGCCTCGGCCAGCCTGACCCTGGCCTGGTCGCGGCGGTCGAAGGTGGCCAGCAGGGCGCTCGACTCGGCCTCGAACTCCTTCAACCGCTCGCCCGCGTGGGCGGCCCTGACGCGCCTGGCGTGCTCGTCGCGCCTGGCCTCACGCTCCTGCTCCAGCTCGGCGTCGAGGCCCGTCAGCGCGGCGATCGCCTCGAAGACCCGCTCGGGGGAGATCTCGTTGAGCGGCTGCGACAGCAGGTTGGTGGCCACCTTGCTGCGTACCGAGGTGGACAGGAACGACACGCAGCGGACCCGGTCGCCGTACAGGACCTTGGTGAGGTCGCGGGCGACCACGTCGCGGCGGCCCGCCGACCTCGGCAGCGAGGCCCACACCTCGTCGGCCCTGGCGACCCGCTCGGCCTCGGAGCTCGCGGCGGCCAGATGGACGCCCTCGCGCCAGCGGATCTCCAGGTGCGGCGCCTCCTGGTTGACGCGCAGCCATACGGTGACCGGCCCGTCGGAGGCGTCGGGCTCGGGGAAGAGCGCCTCGCCGTCGGCCGGCGGTTCGGCGCCGTGAGGCTCGCTCGGTTCGGGGGTGTCGTAGCCGTCGCGGCCGGAGGGCCCGAAGACGCCCACGATGTAGCCGTGGTCGGCGCTGGCCCACTGGCGGCCGCCGGCGCCGCTGGCCAGCTCGGCGTTGAACAGCAGCTCGGAGACCGCCTTGGCGCCCGAGGCGAAGCGCCACTGCTCGTCGCCGAGCAACGCGGTGATCGAGGCGATGAACGACGACTTGCCCGCGCCGTTGGAGTCTTTCGGCCCCGCCCCCGCCACGACGATCAGCGTGCCGGGCACGGTCGGCACCGGATGGGTGGACAGCCGTGAGATGTTGACCGCCTGCACGGCGATCAGCACCCGATCGCCGACGACGTTCTCCGTCAGAGCCACTTACTCGTCCCCCGTCTTCCGCTGTGCTCGTACGGCCGCCGCGAGAGGCGTGTGCGGCCCCGCGGCGAGGATCAGCTCTTCCTGCAGGCGCCGCCGCGCCGCCTGCGTCAGGCGGTGGAACTGCGGTCCCGGCACGTAGCCGCCCGCCTCCTCGCCCGCCTTCACCTGCGCGAGCAGCCCCGCGTGGCGCAGCACCCTCAGCGCCGCCTCCAGCTCGCCGATCGGCAGCTGGGTGTGGCGGCGCAGCTCGTCGACAGGGGTGGCGTGCGGCGAGAGCCAGCTGTCCTCGGGCAGCAGCCCCTCCGCGCGCGGGATCGCCACCGAGTGGATCAGCACCAGCGTCAGCACCGCCCGCTCGCTCTCGCCGAGCGCCGTGCCCGTCTTCGCGGCCACGGCGTCGTCGTAGCCCGAGGTCCACCGCTCGCGCTGCTGGATCAGCGTGCGCCCGCGCCTGGCCAGCATCTCGGCCAGCACGCGGCGCGGCGCGGGATCCCTGAGCGCGGCGAAGCGCGACTCCTGGACGGGCTCGGCGGCGAACTCCAGCGCCATGAAGGCCGCCACCACCTCGGCTCTGCGCCGTTCGTCGAAGGCGTCGAGCAGGTCGTCGAACTCGGCCCGCGCGCCGTCGATCCGCCCGGCGTGCGGCTGCGCCAGGCTCTGGTCGTCGGGGCCGGCCGCCTCGACCAGGTCGGCGTCGCGCAGGACGGTCAGCTCTCCTCGCTCGGGCTCGGGCAGGCGGCGCATCAGCTCCTTCAGCTGCCCGTAGGACTCCACGGGCCAGGTGGCGCACCTGGGCCCCAGCCTGACGAACCCGTCGGCCATCACCACCCACGCCGAGTCGTGCAGGCGGCGCAGCGCCCCCACCGCCCAGTTGCGCATCACGTCGTCGGTGCGCCCGATCAGCGCCCTGTAGGTGTCGAGCACGCGCTCCACCGGCGCGGTCGCCCCCGGCCATGGGTCGGCCGACAGGTCGCTCCAGCAGCACTTCAGGCAGGCGGCCAGCACGCGTCTGGTCTCGCCGGGCCGTTCCACCGGCGGCGGGCTGACCTGGTACTCCTCGAGCAGGGACGGCGTCACCCCGTCGGGCCACACGGGGACGGCCAGCCCCGCCAGCCGTACCATGCCCGCGGGGGTCGCGGCCCCCTCGGCGAGCGGCAGCGGACCCGCGGCCCTGGCCGCGGCGTGGGCGTGGGCGGCGGTCATGAGGTGCGCTCCAGGAAACCGTGCGACAGCCAGGCGGGCTCGTGCGAGGGGTCGACGGAGAGTTCGTCGGACCAGGTCAGCCGGTAGGGCAGCTCGGGACGCAGGTCGACGCTCGTCAGGTCGGCCAGCAGGCGGCGGGCGGCGGGCCAGTCGGAGGCGAGCAGGTCGGACAGCGCCACCCTGTCGGCCCCGCCCAGCGCGGACTCGGCCAGCTCGGCCAGCCGCTCGACGGCCGCGCCCGGCGAACGGTCAAGGGAGTCGGCGGGGCCTGGATCGGGCAGGTCGGAGCGCGGCGGGGTGGGCTGGGCCGGCGCGGGCCTCGGGCTCTCGTCGACGGCGCGCACGATCGCGGCCGGGTCGTGCCACGGCGCCGGAGCGTCGAAGACGAACCCGTCGAGGACGGCGGCCAGCCGCTCCTTCGAGGCCGTCTGCGCGAAGGTGCGCCAGGTCTCGGAGGGCAGGAGCGTCAGGTTGCGCGTCGTGCCCGCGGAGTCGGCCAGCCGCCCCGCGGCGCGGCGCGAGGCGTCGCTGTAGGCGTAGATGGCCGCGCGCAGGTCGGTGCAGACCCTGTCGAGCTCGGGCCAGCGGGTCAGGATCGTGCCGTGAAGGTTCTGCGCGCGACGGGCGATCTCCTCGGTGCCCCACAGCTTGGGCGCCTGCTCGCGCAGCTCCTCGATGGTGCCGGTGGTGAGCGTGATCAGCTCGAGCGCCCACAGCCTGAACGCCCTGGCCAGGTTGACCGCGCTCTGCCTGGCCTGCTCCATCGTGGTGCGCGGGTCGGCGACGTTGAGGTCTTCGAGCGCGAGCAGCCTGTGCATCTCCGACTGCCCGCCGTCGTCCATCATCCGCCTGATGAACATCAGCCCGACCACGCTGGTGAAGGAGGCGCGGTAGCGCAGTTGGTTGGGCTTGGGGAACACCTCGCGGACGGCCCCGAGCCCCTTGAGCACGCGCAGCCTGTTGTCGAACTGGTCGGAGGGGTAGGCGCGGCAGGCGAAACGCATCTGCTCGTGCGTCAGCCACTCCTCACCCGCCTCCGCGAACGCGGCGAAGAGGGTCTCGGCGATGTCGACCATGGCGGGATCGTCGACGACCGCGCCGCTGTCGCGGGCCAGGGCCGCGAACATCCTGCGGTAGGTCGACAGCACCGCCTCCTCCGAGAGGGCGGCGTCGAGGGTCAGAGGCTGTTCGGACACGCGCTCTAAGGTAGGGCCTGGCCCCGACAGTCTTGGACCTACATCGCGGGAGTCCTGCCACCGGCTACGCGAGCACGCTAAGGTGAGCCCCGTTAAAAGGGGGACATAAGCGCATACGGGTGGAGTTGCTGTGCGTGGGGATAAGATCACCGCGCTGGTCGCGGGCGGGGTGGTCGCGGTCCTGGCGGTCGCCGCAGCAGTGTTCGGCGTGGGCGTCTCGAGCGCCAATCCGAAGCTGGCCGACGTGGGCGCATGGCTGTGGACCAAGGCCAGAGGCAAGGTCGTCCACGTCAACGGGTTGTCGGGCGAGGTCGACGGCTACCTGAACGACAAGCGGGGCCGGCCGATGAAGGTCGTCCAGGACGGCTCCAACGTGCTGCTCGTCGACGACAGCACCGGCTTCGTCAGCAGGATCGAGCCGAGCCAGCTGACCGTCTCCCAGACAAGGAACTTCGGCGCCGCCGGCCTCCAGCTGGTCGTCAGCGGTTCCACCGCCTACGCCGTCGACCCCGAGGGTTCGGTCCAGCGGATCGACCCCGTCACGCTCAACTCCGTCGGCGCGCCGCTCGACCTGCCGGGCCCGCTCGGCTCGGCACGCATCGACGGCGGCGGCAGGCTGTGGGTGCCGGTGACCGCGACGGGCGAGGCCGTGCCCATCAGGGCGGGGGTGAAGGAGCGGGCGGTCAAGGCCGGCGAGGCGGGCGAGGAGCTCTCCGTCACCATCGCGGGCGGCCTGCCGGTGATCACCAACACCCGAGCCGCCTCCACCATCGTCATCGGCGCGGACGGCGGAGCGGGCGAGATCACGCTCCCCAAGGAGGTCGCCCAGGCCGCGGAGGGCGGCGTGCTGACGCCGGCCTCGACGGAGGGCTCGCTGGTCCCGATCCTGACGCCGGGACGGCACGGCCTGCTCGTGGTGATCGACACCATGTCCAACGCCGTCCTCACCACCAAGCTCGCCGTGGCGGACGCGGGCGTGCCGCAGGTGCTCGGCACCAAGGTCTACGTCCCCGACCAGCGCGCCGGCGCGATGATCGTCTGGGACACCGCGGCGGGCGGCGACCCCGTGCGCATGCAGGTGGCCGAGCGGCCGGGCCCGATCGAGGTGTTCGTCAAGGACGGCCTGCTGTGGGCCAACGACGAGAACGGCGACAAGGCCGTCGTGATCGACCCCGAGGGCCGCAGGCACGCCGTCGACAAGGACGACACCGACGTGCCGGGCCCCACCCGCACGCCCAAGCCGCGTCCCACCCCGAAGACGGTGCCCAGCAGCACCGCGCCCGACCTCGACCCCGACCCCACGGAGAACGCGGAGGAGCCCACGAGGACGGTGGAGGCGGAGCCCACCAGGTCTCCGCAGAGCAAGCCCACGCCCTCGGAGACCCCCACCCCCACGCCGACCCCGTCGCGGACCCCGACGCCGACCCCGTCTCCCACGGCTCCCGGCGCGCCCGGTTCGGTGTCGGCGAAGTCGGGCCCAGGCAAGGTCGACGTGATGTTCAGCCCTTCGACGGGCGGCAAGGTCGAGAAGTACACGCTCAAGGCGTCGGGCGCCGGCAAGGTCACCCCCGAGTCGGTGGGTCCCGAGGGACCCTTCCAGTTCGAGTACACCTCCGACCAGTGCGCCGCCGTCTCCTTCACCGTCGTCGCGCACTGGGAGGGCGGCGAGGTGGAGTCGCAGTCGAGCGCGTCGGGCATGCCGTGCGTCGCGCCGGGGGCGCCGACCAACTTCCAGGCCAAGGCCAAGAACAAGGGCGCCGACCTGTCGTGGGGCGCGCCGGAGAACGCCGCGGGACAGGGCGTCACCTACGCGCTGTCGGGCGCGGCCACCAACGACGCCATCCAGGGCACCTCGTTCAGCGCCGAGGGTCTGAAGAACGCGGCCAAGCACGAGTTCACGCTGAAGGCGAAGAACGCGGCAGGGGAGAGCCAGACGACCGCCACCACCAGCGTCGACCTCGCCTATCCCAAGAAGGCCTACCAGAACGCCAACAACAACAAGACGGACTCACTGATCCAGTGCGGTCCCCAGGGTGGGTGCAAGGTCGGCGAGATCCCACAGGGCCAGTACATCTCGATCACGGTGATCTGCCAGACCAGGGGCAAGTCCGTGACCGAGGAAGAGACGGGGGAGACCACCGACGTCTGGAACCGGATCGAGTGGAACGGCGGCACCGCCTACATCAGCGACACGCTGATGGCCATCCCTGGAAGCGGGCTGGCCGCCGACGGTCTCTACGAATGCGAGAACTGAGTTGAGCTACCCCGACACCGCGGCCATGGCAGGGCAGTTCGCGCAGCGCTTCCAGCTGATGGCGGGCAACATCGAGCGCGCCATCCGAGGCAAGCGCGAAGCCGTCGAGCTGGCCCTGGTCTGCCTGTTCTCCGAGGGACACCTGCTCATGGAGGACGTGCCGGGCACCGGCAAGACCACGCTCGCCCGCTCCGTCGCCGCCAGCGTCGACGCCGAATGGCGGCGCATCCAGTTCACCCCCGACCTGCTGCCCAGCGACATCACCGGCGTGTCGATCTTCAACCAGGCGCACCAGAAGTTCGAGTTCCACCAGG